>CAKSHB010000016.1 GCA_934456295.1 uncultured Clostridia bacterium
ATAATGCTCAAAAAATGCTTCTTGCGACTGATTTGTCAATCGAGGAGATTGGCGGAAATCTGGGCTTCAATTCCACATCTTATTTTAGACGAACCTTTAAAAAATATGTTGGAAAATCTCCGAGTGAATACAGGAATAATGTAAACTCAGATTTTAAAATATGAGTTATGGTGAACTACAGAAATGTTTAACGAAGCAGAAACAATAGCGCTAAATTCGTTTTATTGAAGTTGATTTTTGTAATTTACATTAAATAATAGCTTGATTTATATAAAAATAGCGTAGCGGTTTTAGCGACAGCTACGCTATTAAAGTTTAAATTTAGGGATTACATCACAATTTATAATTTGGGGATTTTTATACTACTTCTTTAAAGCTTTCACCGATAACTTCGTTAACATTACTTATGATAACAAAAGCGTTTTTGTCAATATCTTTAATCAGGCTCATATAGGAAGGAAGCTCTTTTGGGGTTACTACGCACAAAAGCATAAGAGAATTTTCTTTGGAATACATACCAATACACGGTATTCCCGTAACTCCGCGTTCGTATTTGTTTAAAATGTAATCCGATATTTTGTCGGTTTCCTTTGAGAATATTCGGAGCATTTTCGCTTCATCACCAAAAACGATTATCTTATCTGTTATTACAGAAGACACAAACAGCGCTATAATTGAGTATATGGTTACGGTATAATTCTTAAACACTACTTCTGTAAAACGCAGCTCGGCCACGGTGAAGGCGGAGAGATGAAATTTCTATGGACTCGCAAGCTACGAGCGTCGGAACGGAAATATAATAAAAAGTATATGGAAAGAAAGTGAAAAATGATGGAAGAAAATAATAATGTGCCTATAAATCAAAAACTTACTTTGACTATCAAGGAAGCCTCGATATACAGCAATATAGGTATAAACAAAATTGATTCAATGCTGCGGACACCGAATTGTCCATTTGTGCTTTTTGTGGGGAATAAAAAGTTGGTAAAAAGAAAAGAATTTGAGGAATTCATTGCAAGAACATTGTCGATATAGTTAAAGAAAACTTATAAGCTTTGAAATTATGTTGTTTAGTATAAAAAATATAACTTCAGGTATTGAAAAATTTGAGCAAATATGATACAATAAACGTGTTGTATTAGCTCTTTTTCTCAATAGCGAGAAAGGAGTCTATGGATAATGGTTAAAAATCTTAAGGGCAAGAAGTGCGGAAAAGGTATTTCTCAGAGAAAGAACGGATTATATTGCGCGAGATTTGTAGATAAATGCAGTAAAAGGCACGAAAAGTATTTTTCTTCAATTCCGGAGGCACGAAATTGGCTAGATGAAGCAAGATATTAGGATAAGCACGATGTGTTCATTCCTTCTGATATGACAGTCGATGATTGGTTTGAATACTGGATAAACAATATCGTTGGTGATTTAGCACTTAATACTCAGCGCAACTATAGAGAAAGGTACTACGACACCCATTTATATAAGCTGTGTGATGAAGCAAAAATAAGAAGATTTTGTATGCATTGCCTACGCCATACATACGCAACGAGAGCTGTAGAGGCTGGCGTAAATTTCAAGTTTCTAAGTTCTCTACTCGGTCATGCATCTATTAAGACCACTCTTGACAGATACGCACATACAACAAATGATTCAATGCTTCAGGCGGTACAGCAATTTGAGAACAAAATGAAAGAGATAATGGCGTAAAAATGGAGTATGAGCCAATTAAAAAACGCCTGAAACCCTTGAAAATAAAGGAGATATGATAAATTATGAAATTAGGCATAGTAGGGCTGCCAAATGTCGGAAAATCAACCCTTTTTAATGCAATAACACAGGCGGGAGCCGAATCGGCGAATTACCCGTTTTGCACGATAGAGCCTAATGTGGGCGTTGTCAGCGTCCCTGACGAGCGGCTTGACAGGCTCGCTGATATGTATAATCCGAAAAAGGTGACGCCTGCAATTATAGAATTTGTGGATATTGCCGGTCTTGTAAAAGGAGCAAGCCGCGGCGAAGGTTTGGGAAATAAGTTCTTGTCGCATATACGCGAGGTTGACGCGATTGTGCATGTTGTGCGCTGTTTCGAGGATTCAAATATAGTGCATGTTGACGGCAGTGTGGGACCGCGCCGCGATATTGAAACGATTAACCTTGAACTGATATTTGCGGATATTGAAATGGTTGATAAGCGTATCGACAGAGTTCGCAAAGCGTTAAAGGGCGATAAAAAATATCAGGCGGAGCTGGATTTGCTTGAAGAGGTTAAAAAGGTTCTTGAGTCGGGCAAACCGGCGCGTACCATGGATTTTTCGGAAGAACAGTCGGAAATAATGAAAGAGGTTGCACTTCTTACATTAAAACCGGTGCTTTATGTTGCAAACGTATCTGAGGACGATTTTTCTTCGGATATAGATAAAAATTTTCTTGTTAATGAAGTGAAAGAAATTGCAAAATCCGAAAATTCGGAGGTTATTGCAATTTCGGCACGCATTGAAGAAGAAATATCGGAGCTTGATGCTGCGGAAAAGAAAGAATTTTTAAAAGAACTCGGCATGAGTGAGTCGGGCCTTGATAAAATCGTAAAGGCAAGTTATAAGCTTTTAGGGCTCATAAGCTATCTGACAGCAGGTGAGCCGGAGGTTCGCGCATGGACCATAACAGAGGGAACAAAAGCTCCGCAGGCGGCGGGAAAAATTCATACCGATTTTGAAAAAGGTTTCATACGTGCGGAAGTTGTGGCATATGATGATTTAATGGCGTGCGGTAACATGACTGCGGCAAAAGAAAAGGGTCTTGTCCGCTCCGAGGGAAAAGAGTACGTCATGAAAGACGGCGATATAGTTTTATTCAGATTTAATGTATAATAAGCTTTTGACCGATTATAATGTGCCGTACAAAGTCCGCTTTCCCAACGGAGTTTTGTATGGTATATCAGTTAATACGGCTGCTTGACAGGAGATGGGAGAAATGCCGGACGACAGAAAAAATGCAGAAAATATATCTACAAAAGACCGTGTGCTGGCAGTTCTTGAAAAACACAGCGGAGAGAGTGTGTCGGGAGCAGTGATTGCCGAAAAGCTCGGTATAACACGCGCCGGAGTCTGGAAAGCGGTGAAATTACTGCAAAAAGACGGAATAAAAATCGATGCAGGTACAAATAGGGGATATAAACTCTGCGAAAGTGCCGACAGATTATCGGAATTGAAAATAAAAAGCTTTTTGCATACAGAAAGTTTCGGCAGGGAAATGTATATATATGAAAGCACCGACTCCACAAATATGCGTGCTAAAGAGCTTGCAGCCTCGGGCGCACCTCATGGCACATTGTTTGCCGCAGATATGCAGACTGCCGGAAGAGGAAGGCTTGGACGCAGTTTTTTCTCGCCATCGGGCTCGGGCGTGTATTTTACCCTTCTGCTCAGACCGGATTTTGATACGGACAGCGCACTGCTTATAACTTCCTCGGTTGCTGTTGCGGTTTGCAGAGCAATAGATAAAATTGCTGAAGTGAACACACAGATAAAGTGGGTAAATGATATATATTTGAACAAAAAGAAGATATGCGGCATACTTACGGAGGCATCGAGCAATTTTGAAAGCGGCGGAGTCGAGTTTATAGTTGTCGGAATAGGCATAAATGTGACAAACGAGGCATTTCCGCCCGAGATTTCGGACACTGCGACATCTATCGGCGCAAATTCAAACGAAACAATCGACAGATGCAGGCTTATCGCAGAAATTCTGAATGAATTTGAAAATATATACCGCTCGCTCAATAAGCGTGAGTATATGGAGGAATACCGTAAGCGTTCGTGTGTAATCAATAAAAAGGTTAAAGCCATAAAGGCAGGAATAAGCCGTGAGGTGTTTATCGAAAATATTGATGACAGCGGCGCGCTTATTGTAAAAAACAAAAACGGTGAAACAGAAAAAATCAACAGCGGAGAAATAAGCATACGATTTTTATAAAAAGGCTTTGCGAAAGGGAGGTTTGATATTGTGAATAAATTCAGCGAAATTACACCGCAGCTTGAAAGGCTTACGCAGATATGCGTCGGCAACAGCACCATAGGACCCGATTTGTATACAAAATATGATGTGAAGCGCGGCTTGCGTGATATTAACGGCAAAGGTGTGCTGACAGGGCTTACGGACATATCGGAAATACTGTCATATACGATTGTTGACAGTGATATGGTACCTTGTGAAGGAAAATTGTTTTACCGCGGCATAGATATAGAGCAGATTGTCAGAGGCTTTATAAAAGAAAAGCGTTTCGGCTTTGAAGAAGCAACATATCTGCTGCTGTTCGGCGAACTTCCTAAAAAAAATGAACTCAGCGATTTTTGCAGCCTGTTGGCAAACTACAGGTCGCTGCCGACAAGCTTTGTGCGTGATATAATTATGAAAGCGCCGAGCCCCGACATGATGAATACACTTGCAAGAAGTGTACTGACACTGTATTCGTACGATGACAACGCAAATGACATTTCGCTGCCGAATGTGCTCAGACAGTCACTTCAGCTTATAGCGCTTTTTCCTGTGCTTGCGGTATACGGCTATCAGGCGTATGCACACTATCATGACGGTCAGAGTTTGTATATACATGCGCCGCAGCCCGAACTTTCAACGGCTGAAAATATTCTTCATATACTGCGTGCAGATTGTAAATATACAGAGTTTGAGGCAAAAATACTTGATATTGCACTTGTGCTTCATGCAGAGCATGGCGGAGGGAATAATTCGACTTTCACGACACGCGTTGTAACCTCGTCGGGAACGGACACATATTCCGCGGTTGCGGCGGCTTTGGGGTCACTGAAAGGGCCGAAACACGGAGGTGCAAACATAAAAGTGGTAAAAATGTTTGAGGATATTAAAAAGCATGTAACCAATTGGGACGATGATAAACAGATTAAGCAATATCTGAGCGATATTTTGGATAAAAAGGCATTTGACGGAGCAGGGCTCATATACGGAATGGGGCATGCAGTATACTCAATTTCCGACCCGCGCGCAAATACTTTTAAATCATTTGTGGAAAATCTGGCAAAGGAAAAAGGCCGCGAAAAGGAATACAGATTGTATGCAAACGTTGAACGCATGGCAATAGAGCTGATTGCTGAAAAAAGGAAAATTTATAAGGGCGTAAGCGCAAATGTCGATTTTTACAGCGGGTTTGTGTACAGTATGCTAAATCTTCCGCTCGAACTGTATACGCCGATTTTTGCAATAGCGAGAATTGTGGGGTGGAGCGCACACCGTATGGAGGAGCTTGTAAACGCCGGAAAAATTATCCGTCCGGCATATAAGAATGTTGCGCCGCACAAAGAGTATGTACCTCTTGCGGAGCGCGGATAGAATAAAACGGAAAATAAAAAAGCAGAACAGCAATTTGTTCTGCTTTTTTGTATAAACTCACACTAAGTTTATGATTGTTTTTTCATAGCTTTATAATGTGCATAAGCCGAAACAATTCCGCTTATTATCAGGTAAACATAAAAACTTATGCCGCGGTTTAAGAGTGTTGCCGGAAGAACAAGCTCTGAGCCGAAAATTACAAAGAACATCTTCATGAAAGTTCCCTCGGAAGCTCCCACAGCGCCCGGCAGGGGCAATGCGGAAACGCATATTGTAAGTATTGTTTGCAGCGAAAATATATCAAAATAGCTGTAAACGTCCTGTCCGAAAGCTCTGTATACAAGATACGGAACTGAAAACTGCAATAACACCTGCACCGTGCTTACGCCAAGTGTCTTTACAAGCAAATGCGGATTTTTCTTTATATATACAGCGCTTATAATGTAGCTTTCGATTGACTCATCAGCTCTTTTTAATGCTTCCTCTTTGTTTTTTATGATTTTTATTGCAGCCAGAAATGTAACGAGCGCTTTTACTATTTTTTTCAGAAGCGCGGAATAAAATACGGCGCACACGATCACGAAAATCATTACGGTATAAAATATTATTCCGTATACAAACAGCGGCCATATGCCGTCCATATTTGAAAATACAAACATGCCGTTTCCCACAAGTGAAATCAGCGCAAAAATCAGCGTGACAATTTGCAGTGACATAAGCATGAGCAAAAAGTTTACGGTACTGTGTCCGATTTTTATTCCGTCACGCTTCATATAATATATCTGTGCCGGCTGTCCTCCGGAGGACGACGGAGTAATCGAGCTGAAATAAAAGCCCACAAATGCATACTTCAAACAATGCGCAAATTTCGGTCTTTCGTGCAGAGAACTGTTTAATATATATATATTAACAGCCTCACAGCAGATATAGCCGAACATAAACAAAAAACCGAGTGCAACATAAACGGTGTTTGCGGACATTATCTGCGGAAGCATGGAGAACATGTCTTTGTCGTCAAAAAGCATGAAAAATGTAATCACGAGAAGTACGGCAAAAAACAATACGCCATATATATATTTTCTGTTGCTTCTATCTTTTTTAGCGCCCATTTTCTTGATTTATCTCCTTTTTCAAAAATCAATTCAAAAAAACACAGCGTATAAAGTATAACACATATAACAGCCGATGTCAAAGAGTAATAAAACAAAGACGGACATAAAAAGCCGTATGAAAAATACGGTCTGTGACTGTCGAAAAATTTTTTAATTATAAACTCTTTTTATTCGTAAGGTTTATGAAAAACTTAAAGTTTGCAACAATTAAGTGAAATAATGCAAAGCATTTCACTGCGCAGCACGCTATAATTAAGTTGTCCGATGATAAAAGACATTAGTTGATTATAAATGAAAGCGATGACAGACATGACTTATTTAATGATTTTGTCGGTGCTCACAGCATCGGTATACAGCTGTATTTTAAACAGGACAAAGGTTTCGGCAAAAAATGAAGTGCTGACATTTAATCTTATGTGCTCGCTTGTGTGGTTTGTTATACTGTTTCTGATAAACGGAGCCACAATTAAATTAAATGCTCAAACGCTTATATGGGGCTGCATTTACGGCACTGTGCAATCACTTTTCATCTTTTTTAAAACAAAAGCAATGAGTACAGGCTCTGTCGCGGTGACAACACTTGTCGGAAACAGTTCGCTTTTGCTTTCCGTAGCGGTAAGCCTGATTATATGGAAAGAAACAGTCGGCATATGGGATATAGCGGGTCTTATCCTTTTGTGCGTATCAATATTTTTATGTACTCATAAAAAATCTGAAGCCGATTATTTGCCGTCATGGAAATATTATGTTGTGCTCTTTCTGATTTTTGCCGCAGCTGTGGGGATTACCTTTAAAGCATTCGGCAAATCGTCATCGGCACAGTACAGCAGTGATATGATGGCGGTTTCCGCTCTGGTTATGACACTGTTTTATTTTGCCGGATGTATGTTCGGCGGCGGTGTCAGAGTAAAAAATCCTGCATGCGGAAACATTGCAAAATTTTGTGCTGCGGCGCTGATATCCGGAGTTTTGAGCTGTCTTTATAACAGGCTTAATATATATTTATCCGCAAACCTTGACGCTATAATATTTTTTCCGTTTTTTAACGGCGGCGTAGTTCTTGTGTCAACAATTCTGGGAATTTGTATCTGCCGCGAGCGTCTTGCGAAAAAACAGCTTTTGGGCATAGTTCTCGGAATAGCCTCAATTTGTATTATAGGAATATTATAGAACATTTTTCATACTGCAAAAAAGCAGGAAAGGACGGTCAATCATGATAGAATTTAAGCACAAACTGCCCTCTATGAATATAGACGGCAAAAACAACGGCACATATAACAACAAGGAGCTGGGTTTTCCGTCGATACTTACTACAGACGATTCGCGGCTCGGCATGTTTATCAAAAATCTGCGCACAAATATTTTTGATGACAGGTCTTTGGTTTTTATAGACGGAAAGATTATCGTATGCAACAAAAACTGGATAAGAGATTATGTGCATGTAATGAAAGGTATGCGCCACTGGGAGTATAATTTAAGCTCGTTTTTGAATTTTATCATAGAAACACAGCGTGAGGACGGGCAATTTTACGAGCTTATAAAGCAATATGATGATGTGCACTGGTCGTATGTAAACGAAGACTGCTACATTATATATCCTGATGACAATTTATCTCTCGTCAGACTCGAACTGGAGGCAGATGTTGAGTACCTTGTTGTAGAGGGTGCAGTTTATCTGTACCGCACAACAGGAGATAACGAATGGTTGAAAAAAGTTCTTCCCAGCCTTGAAAAAAGCATAAACTATATGTGTTCCGATGAAAAAAGATGGGACAAAAAGCATGGACTTGTAAAGCGTCCGTTTACGATTGACACATGGGATTTCGTTGATAAAACTCCGAGAGACAATCCGGGAAACAACAGAAAAATTGAGCCGGATACGCCTATGTCTATCATGCACGGCGATAATTCCGGCATATATCAGGCAATGAATCAGCTTGCATGGCTGAACCGCAGGCTCGGAAATGAAACAAAAGCCGTACAATGGGAGGAAAGAGCCGAAAAAATCAGGGAAAACATGTTTAAATATTTGTGGAACGGCAATTTCTTTATTCATCAGCTTCATCTAAACCACGATGGAATTGATAATCTTGAAGGAGAAAGGCTCTCGCTGTCAAACACTTATGATATAAACAGAGGTGTGACAAATCTTGAACAGAGCAAAAAAATTATTGACGAATATATAAAAAGAAGAGGGCAGACAGATATGTTTGCCGAGTGGTTCTCAATTGATCCGCCGTATAAAAAGTTTTACCATTATGAGCCGGGACAGTATGTAAACGGCGCCATATCTCCTTTTACGGCAGGTGAGCTTGCAAAAGCGGCTTTTAATAACGGATATGAGGAATATGGCTGGGACATCATTAAAAGGTTTATGAAGCTTGTGGAACGTGACGGCGCACCGTACTTTTTGTATTGTCCCGATTCATCTCCGCAGCCCGACGGCGGTCCGTCCGCATGGGGTGCCGCGGCATTTGTCAGTGCTGTCGATGAGGGTCTTGCGGGCATAAATGATATCGGTGTAAATTATGATGAAATATTCTTTGCTCCGAAATTTCCTGTTACATATTATACAGAACTCAGGTATATAACAGGCTATGAGGTATCGCAGACTATGGTAGATGTGCGATATATATTAGAAGATATCGGAATGAGATATGATTTGTATTCACCGGCAAAAAAGGTGCAGGCACACATACTTCTGCCAAAAGGAAAGAGATGTGCAAAATTGCTTGTAAACTCACAGGAAAGCAAATTTACAGCAAATAAAGTTATAAATTCCGAATATGTGGACTTTATTGTATATCCCGATTTTGCAAAGAAAATAAGTATGGAAATAATTTTTGAATAGACGATTATATGTGAAAAGACATGCAAATTATATTATATGAGCAAAAATTGCAGGATTTTATGTGCAAATATGCGAAAAAAGCGTTATAAAAAACCATAAAAACATATAAATATACAGATATGTGCAATTTTGATCAAAAAAACTTGCATTGCGGACAGTCTTGTGTTATAATTAATATACAAAAAATTTGAAGGTTCAAATAACAGAAAAATATACTTTTGATCGGAGGCTTGTAAATGCCGGACATTTTAAATAATGAAAAATATTCGGAGGAATTTAACAGAAAGGTAAAAGAATCATATAAGCCGCTGCCGATTGAACTTTACGATAAATATAATGTAAAGCGCGGTCTAAGACGCAACGACGGAACCGGCGTAATGGCAGGACTTACTGCTATCGGCGATGTAAAGGGATATTATATTGAGGACGGAGAAAAAATCCCCTGTGAGGGACGTTTGAGATACCGCGGAATAGATGTGCGCGATATTGTGGATGGCTGCCGCAAAGAGGGACGATTTGGCTTTGAGGAGGTTGCGTTTTTGCTTCTGGCAGGATTTTTGCCGGACAAAAATATGTATGACGCATTTTTTGAGCTGCTCGGTAAAAATCGTGCTTTGCCCGAAAGATTTGCTGAGGATATGATTATGAAAGCGCCGAGTATTAATATAATGAATAAACTTGCGAGATGCGTTCTGGCAAGCTATTCATATGACCCAAATCCTGACGACACAAGCTTTTCAAACATACTTCGTCAGTCAGTTGAGCTTATCGCGCGTTTTCCCACAATGGCTGCATACGGTTATCAGGCAAAGTCACATTACCATGACGGAAAAAGTTTGTATATTCACCAGCCACAGCCAAATCTTTCAACGGCGGAAAATATATTATACATGATACGCCCCGATAATAAATATGAAAAAATAGAGGCAGAAATTCTTGATTTGGCGCTGATACTGCATGCAGAGCACGGCGGTGGAAATAACTCGGCTTTTGCCGCACGCGTACTTTCATCCTCGGGGACGGATACATATTCGGCAATTGCTGCCGCTGTCGGTTCGCTTAAAGGTCCGAAACACGGCGGAGCAAATCAGCGTGTTATGGGTATGATAGAGGACTTTAAACAAAACATATCCGATATAAATGATGAACAGCAGATAAGAGAACATATTGTGAAAATACTGAAAAAGCAAAGTTATGACCGTTCGGGACTTGTTTACGGCATGGGACATGCTATTTATACATTGTCAGACCCTCGTGAGGTTATGCTTAAAGCAAAAGCGCGCGAGCTTGCGGAGCGAAAGAGTATGATGGAGGAGTTTATGCTCTATGATTTGATAGAGAAAAATACTCCCGAGCTGTTTGCAGAGATAAAGAAAGACAGCAAAACAATGTGCGCAAATGTTGATATGTATTCGGGCTTTGTGTATAAAATGCTCGGCATACCGCCAGAACTGTATACACCGCTTTTTGCGGTTTCGCGTATAGTCGGCTGGTGTGCACACAGAATAGAGGAAATAACCACCAACAACAAAATTATGCGTCCGGCGTACAAATCTGTTGTATCTTCACAAAAATATATACCTATCGATAAAAGATAGACACACAAAAAATATCCTGCGGAATAGAGTGATAAAATGCTTTTTGATACCCATTCACATCTTGACGATGAGGCTTTTGACTCTGACAGAGATGAATTGATAGAAAAAATTCACAGCTTGTATGACGTTGATTTGATTATGGCAGTCGGAGCAGATATAAAATCATCAAAACGGGCAGTTGAACTTGCGAAAAAATATGATTTCATATATGCCGCCGTCGGAGTTCATCCGCACGATGCCGAAAATATGAGCGAAAGCGACATAGAAACACTGCGTGCGCTGGCATCATATGATAAAGTAAAAGCAATCGGAGAAATCGGGCTTGATTATTATTATGATAATTCTCCGCGCGAACTTCAGAAAAAATGGTTTGCGCGCCAGCTTGAACTGGCGCAGGAACTTGACATGCCCGTGATAATACATGACCGCGACGCACACTGCGACTGTATGGAGATATTAAAAAACGGGCACGTAGAAAAATGCGGCGGCGTTTTCCATTGTTTTTCCGGCAGCGCCGAAATGGCGCGTGAGGCTTTAAAGCTTGGCATGTATATATCGTTTGCAGGACCGCTCACTTATAAAAATGCCGTAAAAACGGTTGATGCGGCACGCGAGGTTCCGATTGAACGCATATTTGTAGAAACGGATTGTCCGTATCTGACGCCCGTTCCGCACAGAGGCGAACGAAACCATTCGGGATATGTGCGCCATACGGCAGAAAAGCTTGCTGAAATAAAAGGTATTTCTTTTGAAGATACAGCGCGTATAACAAGGCAAAATGCGATTGATTTCTTTAAAATAAAATTGTAAACATAAAAAATTATAAATATCATATAAGACGGGAAATATAAATCCCGTCTTTTTATGTGGAAGTTTTCATCATACTTTTGTGCAATATTGACTTTTGGCAGTTAATAGAGTAAAAAATAGTCAAAAAAGGTTGCAGTAAATAAATAAATGGTATATAATTATTAAGATTTGTGTTAAATATATTACTGTCGGGAGGACAGAAGCATGGGTGAAATTGTAAGACTGCAAAAATATATATCAATGTGCGGTGCGGCTTCGCGCAGACATGCCGAAACGCTGATAACGGACGGAAGGGTTACCGTGGACGGCGCTGTCGTTGATGAACTTGGTTCAAAAGTTGAAATAGGCGCAAATTGTGTTTGCCTGGACGGCAAAGAACTGAAGGTAATGCGCAAAAAGTATTATATCATGCTCAACAAGCCATACGGATATATAAGCGCCGTGAATGACCAGTTTTCTCGTCCCACCGTCAGCGAGCTTGTCAAAGAGGAGCTTAATGTAAATCTCTATCCTGTCGGGCGGCTCGACTATGATACGGAAGGGCTTATATTTCTGACAAACGACGGTGATTTTACCTATCATATTACGCACCCTAAAAATAATGTCGGTAAAACATATATAGCAACATTAAAAGGCGGCATTACAATAAAACATCTTGCGGCGCTTAGGCGCGGAATAAGGGTTGAAGATTATAAAACATCTCCGGCACAGGTTGAGCTGCTTGACAGTGTTCCGGGACAAAGCAAGGTAAAAATAACAATTCATGAGGGCAAAAACCGCCAGGTCAGAAAAATGTTTGAATCGCTCGGATATACTGTCGCCGCGCTTGAAAGGGTGGCAGTGGGAAATGTGGAGCTCGGAAACCTTGCACGCGGCCGCTGGCGTTATCTTACAACGCATGAGGTTTCGTACCTTATGGGAAAAGGCAGGAAGGCATAGGAGGTATAAATATGCTTGAATTCAGAGTTGTTCTTGAAAAAGGAAATGCCGGTATATATCTCAGAGAGCACGGCTGTAATACCGATATTTCAAAAATGATGGTTATGTGTGCATTTGACGGTGAAAATATAGTTGCGGCAGGCGCATTGTCCATGGATATAACTGCGGCGACTTTTGAAGAAATTGCAGCCGATGACAAAACGCTTATGTATGCTATGGGAAAAGCGATGTTAAACACACTGGATCTCGGAGGGATAAAAAAGGTTTTGATAAAAAATGAAAAGCTTTCGGAACTTGCAAAACAGCTTCGTTTCATGAAGACAGATAACGGAATATGGTCACTTGAACTTGAAGGATATTTCACATGCGGGTGCAGCCACGGAAAATAATAAAAAATTTTATAAAAAATGAAAAATTTTGCTTGAATTATATACAAATTTCTATTATAATATATAATTAGGATTTGTTGGAGATTTATCCGCAGATTTTTATTGTACTTTTAACAAATAAAGATTGAGCGAAACGGAGAGTGCATATGGGAACTATCGAAAAAATCGCTGAATTGAAAAACCGCAGAGAGCGGATTATGCTTGGCGGCGGCGCTGATAAAATTGCCAAGCAGCATGAAAAAGGAAAAAAAACAGCAAGAGAAAGAATTGAGGCATTGCTTGACGAGGGCAGTTTCGTCGAGATTGATGCATTTGTAACGCACAGATGCAGCGAGTTTGACATGCCTTCAACCGAAGCTCCCGCAGAGGGTGTTGTAACAGGATACGGCACCGTTTACGGCAGAACCGTGTATGTATATGCACAGGACTTTACCGTAATAGGCGGCTCACTCGGCGAAATGCATGCAAAGAAAATCTGCAAAATACTTGATATGGCATATACAAACGGTGCGCCGGTTATAGGAATTAATGACAGCGGCGGTGCACGTATCCAGGAGGGGCTTGACGCGCTTTCGGGCTTTGGCGAAATATTTTACAGAAACACTCGCATGTCCGGCGCTGTGCCGCAGATATCCGTTATAATGGGTCCGTGTGCGGGCGGAGCCGTATATTCTCCGGCGATTACCGACTTTGTTTTTATGGTCGAAAAAACGTCTCAGATGTTTATTACAGGTCCGCAGGTTGTAAAGTCGGTAACGGGCGAGGAAATAAGCGCGGAGGAGCTTGGCGGAGCGTCATCGCAGTCCGCAAGGAGCGGTGTGGCGCATTTTGCGGCGGCAAACGATGATGAATGTATAGAAAAAGTAAAGTATCTGCTGTCGTTTTTGCCATCAAATAATACACAGCAGCCTCCGAGATATGCACAGGTTGACGATGCAAACAGATATTGCGAAAAGCTGAATGAGATTATTCCCGATTTGCCAAATAAGGCTTATGATGTAAAAGAGGTAATACGCGAGGTCGTTGACAGAGGCGAGTTTTTGGAAATTCACGAAAGATTTGCCACAAATATAGTTGTCGGTTTCGGAAGAATTGACGGTTCGACTGTCGGCATAGTTGCAAACCAGCCGCGTTTTATGGCAGGTTCGCTCGATGTAAATTCATCGGATAAGGCAGCAAGGTTTGTGCGATTCTGCGACAGTTTTAATATACCGATTATTACGTTTACCGATGTTCCCGGATATCTGCCGGGAGTGGCACAGGAACATGACGGCATTATACGCCACGGTGCAAAATTGCTTTATGCATATTCCGAGGCAAGCGTGCCGCTTATAAATATAATTATGCGCAAGGCGTATGGCGGAGCTTATATAGCAATGAGCTCGAAGCACCTTGGCGCAGATATGGTTTTTGCTTGGCCAACAGCCGAAATCGCTGTAATGGGTCCCGACGGAGCCGCAAATATCATCTTTAAAAAAGATATTTCAGCAGCATCGGATCCCGTGAGCGAGAGAGCTGCCAAGATAGAGGAGTACAAAGCAAAGTTTGCAAATCCCTTTGAGGCTGCAAAAAGGGGATATGTAGATGATGTAATAGAGCCTGCCGCAACAAGGCAACGTGTGGCAAGCGCTCTGAAGGTATTACAGGGCAAGCATGAAAGCCTGCCTGAAAAAAAACACGGAAATATTCCGTTATAAGAAAATGAGGTGAGATTTATGAATAATTTTATACCGGGTTTGCTGGTTGCTCTGGAAGGTATGCTTATTGTCTTTGCCGTGCTTATAATATTGATGATTATATTGAATATTATGAAGCTGTTTGCAAAAGAAGAAAAGACATCTGCACCGGCTTCTGCAGCGGCTTCCGTTGTGAGCGCACCTGTTGCCGAAGCTGCAGACAATGATGAAACGGTCGCTGTTATATCTGCCGCAGTTGCTGCGATGAGCGGTGACGATGCGTCAAAGAGAATGCGTGTTATGTCTATAAAAAGACAAGGCAGCGCTGAACCTATCTGGAAAGCGCCTAAGAAATAATTTTATCAAAGATTACAAGAAAACTTAGCAGGAGGAAAGAAAAATGAAGAAATTTGTAATAAAAGTAAACGGAAACGTGTACGAAGTTGAAGTAGAAGAAGCAACAGGCGTTGTAAACACTCCCATATCTGCACCGGCAGCAGCTCCGGCGGCAGCAGCGCCCGCTCCCGCACCGGCTCCGGCAGCAAGCGCACCCGCAGGTGAAAAAACTGTGTCTGCTCCCATGCCCGGAACAATCCTTGACATAAAGGTATCGGCAGGTCAGAGTGTTAAAGCAGGAGATATTCTCTGCATACTCGAAGCAATGAAGATGGAAAATGAAATTGTAGCTCCTTCCGACGGTAAGGTTGTTGCAATAAATACAAGCAAGGGCGCAAGTGTAAATACAGGTGACGCTCTTATTTCGTTAGGCTGATAAAACAATTTAATTTACAGAAATGGAGTGATTACTTGTGCAAACTTTTATAGAAGGTATTGTCGGTTTTGCAAACAGCACAGGTATAGCATTGCTTTTTAACCCCGAGAATTACATATGGTGGCAGACGCTTCTGATGATTGCCATCGCATGTGTTTTGCTGTATCTTGCTATCGTAAAAGGATTTGAGCCGCTTCTGCTTCTGCCAATAGCATTCGGTATGCTGTTGGCAAACCTTCCGCAGACGGCAAATATAATGCATCCGGAATGGTTTTCAGATCCAAACTATTTTGTAAACGGTCATATAGACTTTGGAAATGTGATAAATAACGGCGGACTGCTCGATTTATTGTACTTGGGCGTAAAGCTCGGTATATATCCTCCGCTTATCTTCCTCGGAATAGGCGCAATGACGGACTTTGGTCCTTTGATTGCAAATCCTAAGAGCATACTGCTCGGCGCTGCTGCACAGCTCGGCGTGTTCTTCACATTCCTGGGCGCACTCTTCATCGGCGATATGGGTTGGGCAAACTTCGGCTTTAACGAAGCTTCATCAATCGGTATCATCGGCGGCGCTGACGGTCCTACGGCAATTTTCGTTACAAAGACGCTTGCACCGACACTTTTGCCGGCTATAGCGATTGCGGCATATTCATATATGGCGCTTGTACCGATTATCCAGCCTCCGATAATGAAGGCGCTTACAACAAAGAAAGAGCGCTGCGTTGTTATGGAGCAGCTCCGTACCGTATCGAAGAGAGAAAAGATAATATTCCCGATTGTTGTTACAATCGTTGTCGGTCTTATAGTTCCCGATGCAATATCGCTTGTAGGCATGCTTATGCTCGGTAACCTTATGAAGGAAAGCGGTGTTGTTGAAAGAATAAGCAAGACTGCACAGAATGAACTTATAAACATTATCACAATATTCCTCGGCATTACTGTCGGAGCAACAGCAACAGCAAAGACCTTCCTTACAATGGAAACGCTGATGATTGTTGTACTCGGTCTTGTTGCATTTTCAATCAGCACAGCCGGCGGTGTATTGTTCGGCAAGCTTATGTATATGTTCAGCGGCGGTAAAGTAAATCCGCTTATCGGAAGCGCCGGCGTATCAGCCGTTCCTATGGCTGCACGTGTATCGCAAAAGGTTGGTCAGAAGGAGAACCCGACAAACTTCCTGCTCATGCATGCTATGGGTCCGAACGTTGCAGGCGTTATCGGAAGCGCGGTTGCAGCAGGTGTTTTCCTTGCAATGTATGCGAGATAAGATGAGTTATAAAACTATATGCAGAGGCATGTGATGAAAATGCGCCGTATGCCTCTGATATGCGCCTTATCTGCCCACGGTAAGAGATGTGCATATGATGATTTATGGCTACTTGTGGGCAGAAAGGCTGTGAAGTTAAATGGCAGGTAAAAAAGCAGTAAAAATTACGGAAACAGTATTAAGAGATGCTCCCCAGTCTCTTATAGCAACACGTATGACAACCGAAGAAATGCTTCCCATTGTGGACAAGCTTGATAAAGTTGGTTATCATTCATTGGAAGCATGGGGCGGCGCTACATTTGACGCTTGCCTGAGATTTTTGAACGAAGATCCGTGGGAAAGACTCAGAAAAATTAAAGCAAAGGCAAAAAACACACCTTTGCAGATGCTTTTCAGAGGTCAGAATATTCTTGGATATAAGCATTATGCAGATGACGTTGTTGATTATTTTGTAAAGAAATCGGTCGATAACGGAATTGACATAATCCGTATATTTGACGCATTAAACGATGTACGCAACCTCAAATCGGCAATCAAAGCCGCAAACGAGGCAAAGGCTCACGTTCAGGCTACGCTGTGTTACACAATAAGTCCTGTGCATAACAATGAAATGTTTGCAAAGCTTGCAAAAGAGCTTGAAGAAATGGGTGCAGACTCTATATGCATAAAGGATATGGCAGGCTTGCTTTTGCCGTATACAGCATATGATTTGGTAAAATCAATTAAAGAAACAGTTAAAATCCCTGTACAGCTGCATACACACTATACGAGCGGCGAAGCTTCAATGACATATCTGAAAGCAGTTGAGGCAGGCGTTGACGTTATAGACTGTGCAATGTCGCCTATGGCAATGGGAACATCTCAGCCGGCTACGGAGTCGATGGTTGCTGCATTGCAGGGCACAGAGTACGATACAGGATATGACCTCGGACTTCTCACGGAGATTTCGGAGTATTTTGCTCCGCTGCGTGAAAAGTACATCAAGAGCGGTCTTATGAGCACAAAGGTAATGGGTGTTGATGTAAATACACTTCTTTACCAGGTTCCGGGCGGAATGCTTTCAAACCTTGTTTCGCAGCTTAAACAGCAGGGCAAGGAGGATAAGCTTATGGACGTACTCAAAGAGGTTCCGCGCGTACGTGAGGATCTCGGTTATCCTCCGCTTGTTACGCCTTCGAGTCAGATTGTCGGCACACAGGCAGTTTTGAACGTTCTTATGGGTGAGCGTTACAAGATGGTAACAAAGGAAACAAAGGGTATTGTCAGAGGTGAGTACGGACGTACAACAGTTCCGATTAAGGAAGAAGTTGTAAAGAAGCTTATTGGCGATGAACCGAGAATTACATGCCGTCCGGCTGATAACATCAAGCCTGAACTCGGCAAACTCAGAGAAGAAATAAAAGACTACATCGAGCAGGACGAGGACGTATTGTCATACGCACTTTTCGGACCTGTCGCAAAGAAATTCTTTGAGTGGCGCAAAGCTCCGAAATGTAATTTTGATGTAGAATATATCGATATGGATTCACCTTCATATCCGACAAAATAAGAGTTTTATCATAAAGGCTTTTATCAAAAAGCTGATAAACCTCTGAAAAAAGAATAACAAGCTCTCATGCCGCATAATCTTTTAGTATAGAGATTGTATGGAGGAGGGCTTTTATTTTGTCTAAACGAATTATATGCATTGCGTTAATTTTATGCATGTGCACATGCAGCATATGCGCATATGCCGAGGGGGAAAATGCACCGCTTGATTTATCGGCAAAGTCTGCAATTTTGATTGAGCAGAGTACAGGCAAGGTTCTCTTTGAAAAAAATCCAGATGAAAGGCTGCCTCTTGCAAGTGTGACAAAGGTTATGACCATGCTGCTCACTATGGAGGCGCTTGACAGCGGAAAAATCAAGCTTGACGATATGGTTGTTGCCAGCGAACGTGCAAAAAGTATGGGCGGCTCGACAATTTTTCTCGACACAGGCGAGGAAATGTGTGTGAACGATTTGCTGAAGGGAATTGCTGTAGCAAGCGGCAATGACGCATGTGTAGCCATGGCGGAATATATTGCAGGCAGCGAAGAGGGCTTTGTAAGCATGATGAACAACCGTGCGGCGGAGCTTGGTATGGAAAACACCCATTTTGTAAATACCAACGGACTTGATGCCGAGGGGCATTATTCATCGGCACGCGATATTTCTCTTATGTCACGCGAATTATTAAAGCATCCGAAAATTTTTGATTATACAACCATATGGATGGACAGCCTGCGTGACGGTAAATTTCAGCTTGCAAATACGAACAAACTGATACGTTTTTATAAAGGTGCAAACGGTCTGAAGACAGGTTCGACAGACAAAGCATTGTGCTGCCTTGCCGGAAGTGCACTGCGCGACAATTTGCAGCTTATTTGCGTTGTAATGGCTGCACCTACATCGCCGAAACGCTTTTCCGACGCATCAAAAATGCTGGATTACGGCTTTGCAAATTACGCCGTAAAAAGAATTGTGACAAAAAACGAAAGTCTCGGAGACGCACCCGTAATGAAGGGGACAAAAAATACAGTTACAGCAGTGGCAAAAGATAACTATGATGCGCTGACTTCAAAGGGAAATACTGTTGATATACAGCGCGAGCTTGTTTTTGACGAAAATATATGCGCGCCGCTTAAGACCGGTGACCGCATAGGGGAGATACGCCTCAGTGAAAACGGAGTTCAAACCGCTGTTGTGGATATTACTGCGGGCGAAAACGTTGACAAAATGACTTATGGGGCAATGCTCGGCAGAATGTTTATGTCATGGTTAAAAAGCGTAAAATAAAAATAAATCTGCATGGGACGTACACATTCGTGCGTCCCATTTTATTTATGCATTATTTACCTCAGAGGGTGAAATTTTAAAATATCTTTTAAATGCTCTGCTGAACTGATATAAATCAGAATATCCGACACGCAGGGCAATTTCTTTTATCGGTCTTTGTTCAAGGCATAACAAATACGCTTCGTCCATTCTTATTTTTGTCAAAGCCTTAAATGGGGTTGTGTTGTATTTTTTTTGAAAGAGCTTGCGCAAATAAATTTCGCTCACAAAACAGCTTTTTGCAATTTTATCTGCCGTAAGCCAATTTTTATCATAATTTTTCCGCATAAATTCAAATGCATGGTTTAGTATCATGTCGGCAGTGTCCGCTTCATCATGTGTCTGAAAAAGCAAATATGCAAGCGAATACAGCTCACTGAAAATCAGCATTTTGTTTTTTGAGTCTTTCGATAACGCCAAAAGGCTGCCGCGGTACTTTTGCGCAGCCGCAAGCGGAAGTTTGGAAAGCTGCATAGGCTCCGAAGGTTTTCTGTTAGCATAAAAATTAATAACAAGACTTTTCGCCTCTTCAACACATTCATTTGTATATCTGAGACCGCGCGGCAAAAACACGGGCTGAGTTTTATCTGCAAAAATATCGCCGCCGTCATAAGAAAAATGTATTTTTCCCGAAAAAGTTATTATAAAGCAGTCGGAATAACGGCTTTCAAACTTGATTTTTCTGCCTTTTAAATCGAAAACGTCCACACAGCCGAGATAATCTGATATAATAAATTCATTCATCTTTTACAGCCTCCCTATAGCTGCATTATATACCGCCAAAACTAAAAAGTCAATTTATAATAGTATAGAAACAGCTAAATCAATTATAAAAAAAGCAATTTATATACCGACAAATACATGTTATGCTTAACAAAAAAGAAAAAGGGGTATTATTATGAACTTTAAAAGGAAAACCGCACTTGTCACAGGAGCTTCGGTAGGAATAGGACGCAGTACATCGCTTATACTTGCCGAAAAAGGGGCAGATTTAATTCTTATTGACATTGACATTAAAAAGCTCAAAAAAATCAAAGCTGAGGCCGAACAATACGGAGCGGAGGTTCTCATATTTGAATGTGACGTAAGTGATGAGCAGAGTGTAAATTCCGTTGTAAAAGAGGCGGCCGAGCATTTCGGCAAAATTGACATACTTGTAAATAACGCCGCATTATGGAGATGCTGGTGCAAGTTTACCGATATCTCAACCGATGAATGGAAAAGATATTTCGATGTAAATGTAATGGGAACGGTATATTTTTCAAGAGCTGTTCTTCCGTATATGCTTAATAACCGTTATGGCAGAATAATAAATGTTTCGTCAGTGGCAGGTGTTTACGGAAATGCCAACATGGTGCATTATTCCGCTACCAAGGGTGCGGTTAATTCTATGACAAAAGCGCTGGCGAAGGAAGTTGCCGAAATGGGAGTGCTCGTAAACAGCGTGTGTCCCGGAAGCGTAAGCTCTTCGGAAAACCCCGATATTGATTCGTATCAGGAAAGCGAGTTGTCATTTCTCGGAAGAACGGGAACCGACAGAGAAAACGCAAACCTCATCTGTTTTCTGGCAAGCGATGATGCAAGCTATATATCGGGACAGATTATCCAGATAGACGGCTGCCGTAAAAAGATGTAAAAAACTCAGAAAAAAACAAATTCATATCTGAAAATCTGCATGTTTTCTTTTGACAGGCAGATTTTTTGTTCTTATTAACATAGATAAAAACATGCGCGCACATACTAATTGTGAATTATTCCGTTTGACATATATCTCCATAATATGCTATAATTAATTATTATAATAAAATTAAACCTGTATTTACATTTGAACTGTTATCGGAGCGGAGGCGAAACAATGTTTATATCCGAATGCCTTGATATTAACAATAAAAATCATCTGCAAATAGGCGGAATTGATACTGTGGAGCTTGCAAAGCAATACGGTACGCCGCTTTATGTTATGGATGAAGATTTGATACGGAAAAATTGCAGAACATATAAAAACGCCGTAGATAAATATTATGACGGCAACGGACTGATATTGTATGCATCGAAAGCATTTTCATGCATGCATATATACAGGCTCGCTCTTCAGGAGGGCTTGGGAGTAGATGTCGTTTCGGGTGGAGAGCTTTATACCGCATTAAAAGCAAAATTTCCGGCAGAAAAAATATATTTCCACGGCAACAATAAAACAAGCGACGAAATTGAAATGGCTGTAAAAAACAGCGTCGGAAGGATTGTTGTTGACAACATATATGAACTCGGTCAGGTTGATGCAATTTCGGCAAAGAATAAAAAAATCACGAAAATAATGTTTCGCATAAAGCCCGGTATTGATGCGCACACGCACGATTTTATAAGGACGGGACAGATTGACTCAAAATTCGGCGTAGCTCTTGAAAACGGCGAAGCGATGGATATAATAACCCATGCGGCAAAGCTCTCAAATGTGGAGATTGTCGGCGTACATTGCCATATAGGCTCTCAGATATTTGAACTTGAGCCTTTTAAGGCTGCGGCAAAGGTCATGACTGAGTTTATTGCAGACGTTAAAGACAAGCTCGGAATATGTATGAGCGAGCTTAACCTCGGCGGCGGTTTCGGGATAAAATACATCGAGTCACATGACCCTGTTGCATATGATGATTATATAAAATCCGTTTCCGAAGTTATAAAGAAAATTGCTTCAAAGCGAATGATTGACATGCCGAAAATTATAATGGAACCCGGGCGTTCTTTGGTCGGTTCGGCAGGAATAACGCTCTATACCGTCGGCGCAGTGAAACGCATACCGAAGGTTCGCACATATGTGTCCGTGGACGGCGGTATGGGCGATAATCCGCGGTATATATTGTATGGTGCGGAATATAGTGCACTTTTGGCAAACCGTGCCGGCGACAAAGCTGAGACTCCCGTTACAATTGCAGGAAAATGCTGTGAGTCGGGAGATTTGATTGCGGAAAATATAATGATGCCCGAAATAAAGTCCGGTGACATATTGGCTGTGCTTGCCACCGGCGCATACAACTATTCTATGGCAAGCAACTATAACAGAATTCCGCGTCCGCCTGTTGTAATGGTCAGCGGCGGAAAATCAAAGGTTGTTGTAAAAAGAGAAACATATGACGATTTGATAAGAAACGATATATAACAGCGATAAAAACAATTCGGCTTTGCAGAAGTTGCAAAGTCGAATTGTTATAGATAAACGTATTAATTTGTTTGAAGGGTGGCAGACGGTGCATACAAAAATACGTATAGGAAATTTTGAAACGGATAATAACGTTTTTCTAGCGCCGATGGCAGGGGTAAGCGACTCAGCGTTTCGGCGTATCTGCCGCAGTTTCGGCGCAGGACTTGTATACAGCGAAATGATAAGCGCAAAGGCTTTATCCTATAAAGATAAAAAAACCGAAAAAATGCTTCGGATACATGATGAGGAAAAGCCTTTTGCCGTTCAGATATTCGGCGGTGAGCCTGACATAATGGCATCTGTTGCACACGAAGCTGTAAAAACAGGGGCATGTATCCTTGACATAAATATGGGCTGTCCCGTTCCGAAGGTTGTAAATAACGGCGAAGGTTCATCGCTTATGCGCGATACGGACAAAATATACAAAATTGTGTCTGCAGTAAAACACGAAAGCCCCGTGCCTGTAACCGTAAAAATACGCAAAGGTTTTGATGATGCGCATGTTAATGCAGCCGAGGCTGCAAAGGCTGCCGAATCGGGCGGCGCGGCGGCAGTAACCGTTCATGGCAGAACGCGCGAACAGTATTACAGCGGCAAAGCAGACTATGATATTATACGCAGTGTGAAAAAAGCCGTAAAAATTCCCGTCATAGGAAACGGCGATATCTTTTGTGCAAATGACGCGGTAAGAATGTTTGAATATACGGGCTGCGATGCCGTAATGGTGGCGCGCGGCGCACAGGGAAATCCTTTTATTTTCAGGCAGATACAAGAGTTTTTTGAGTTCGGAAAAATATTATACACACCGACACTCGGGGACAAAATAGACACAATGCTGCGCCAGCTGAAAATGATGGTTGAGGACAAAGGTGAATATATTGCTGTATGTGAGGCGCGAAAGCATGCCGCATGGTATCTTAAGGGTGAAAAAAACTCTGCGCGCACAAGAGAACTTGTAAATACGGCAAAATCTTCCGCAGAATTGAAAAATATATTGCAAAGCTTGTTGTAATATGATAACATAGTAAGAAATACTTAAAAAAGATAAAAATTTGAAAGGGGAGTTTGAAATGAACATTACGGAGGGTCTGACATTTGACGATGTGCTGCTTATACCTCAGAAATCGGAGGTTATACCGAAGGACATTATTCTGAAAACGCATCTGACGCAGCAAATTGAGCTTAATATTCCGCTCATAAGCGCGGCAATGGACACTGTTACGGAAGCGCCCATGGCTATTGCAATCGCACGTGAAGGCGGCGTTGGTATCATACACAAGAATATGACGATAGAGCAGCAGAAAACAGAGGTTGATAAAGTTAAGCGCTCCGAAAACGGCGTAATTGTGGACCCGTTCTTTCTCGCTCCCGATAACACGCTGAAAGATGCCGACGATTTGATGGCAAAATATAAAATATCAGGCGTGCCGATTACCGAAGGCGGGAAGCTTGTAGGTATTATAACAAACCGCGATTTACGTTTTGAAACAGATTTTTCAAAACCAATTTATATGTCTATGACAAAGGAGAATCTTATCACCGCACCCGAAGGGACAACTCTTGCCGAGGCTCAGGAGATTTTGCGCAAGCATAAAATTGAAAAACTGCCTATTGTAGATGAAAACGGCGGATTGAAAGGTCTTATAACAATAAAGGACATTGAAAAAGCCGTTCGCTATCCTTCATCAGCGCGTGATGAAAACGGCAGATTGCTTGCGGGCGCAGCGATAGGCGTTACAGGCGATGTTTTGGAGCGTGTTGAAGCTTTGAACAGTGCAAATGTCGATGTTGTTGTTCTGGATTCCGCACACGGACATTCTAAAAACATAATAGACACGCTGAAAAAGGTTAAAGAAGCATTTCCGCATTTGCAGGTTATCGTCGGAAACGTTGCTACTGCAGAGGCTACTGAGACGCTTATTTTGGCAGGTGCGGATGCAGTCAAAGTCGGCATAGGTCCCGGCTCAATCTGTACGACGCGTATTGTTGCCGGCATAGGTGTGCCGCAGATTACGGCGATATATGAGTCTGCACGTATTGCAAAAAAATATAACATTCCGATTATTGCCGACGGCGGTATTAAATACTCTGGCGATTTGACAAAGGCGATTGCGGCAGGTGCAGATGTCATCATGATAGGAAGTCTGTTTGCCGGCTGCGAGGAAAGTCCCGGAGAGTTTGAGTTGTATCAGGGACGCAGATTTAAAGTTTACCGCGGCATGGGTTCGATCGGCGCAATGAATGACGGCAGCAAAGACCGCTACTTCCAGCAAGATGCGAAAAAGCTTGTGCCCGAAGGCGTTGAGGGACGTGTTGAATATACGGGAATTTTGTCCGACACGGTATATCAGCTGCTGGGCGGTTTGCGTTCAGGTATGGGTTATTGCGGTACACAGACAATTCCCGAATTAAAAGAAAACGGCAAATTTATCAGAATTACGGGTGCCGGTCTTAAAGAAAGCCATCCGCATGACATTCAGATTACAAAAGAAGCGCCGAACTATTCATCAAAATAAGATTTACAAAAACAAGGCTGTTTACAAAAAGCGGCCTTGTTTTTTTGTACATAAAACGTATTGGGGAAATACATGATTTTACATATTTCATAAAATATTCTTATTTATCCCGTGTTATCAGAATATTTTTATATTTTACAACAAATATTTTAAATAAAAGCTTTTCATTATCGCACATTTGTGCTATACTATTATGGGTGGTTATTGTAAAATGAAATTTTTCAATAATTACAGGCAAAAAAATCTCTTATCATTCCTTGCCATGCGGATAAGAGAAAAATTCCAACTGTTTACACCGATGCATGGCAGCGGAATGGAGATTTTTTATGAACAGTTTTAAAGTAGTATCGCAGTATCAGCCGAAAGGTGATCAGCCGAAGGCGATAGATGCACTTTCATATGGCATAAAAAATGAATACAAAGGGCAGACACTTCTTGGTGTTACGGGTTCGGGAAAAACTTTCACAATTGCAAATACGATTGCAAAGGTTAACAAGCCGACACTCGTTCTGGCGCATAACAAAACCCTTGCGGCACAGCTTTGCAGCGAGTTTAAAGAGTTCTTTCCGAACAGCGCCGTTGAATTTTTTGTGTCATATTATGACTATTATCAGCCCGAGGCATATATTCCGTACACAGATACGTATATCGAAAAGGACTCATCTGTAAACGATGAAATCGATAAGCTCCGCCACAGCGCCACAGCGGCACTTTTTGAGCGCAAGGACGTAATTATAGTTTCGAGCGTATCGTGCATATACGGACTCGGCGACCCGATTGATTATAATAACCTTGTTGTATCACTGCGTACAGGCATGAAAAAGGACCGTGACGAGGTTTTAAGAAAGCTGATTGATATTCAGTACGAGCGCAATGATATAGATTTTTCGAGAAACAAATTCCGCGTACGCGGCGATGTTGTGGAGATTTTCCCGTCAAACCAGAATGAGAATGCAATACGGGTGGAGTTTTTTGATGACGAAATAGACCGCATTTCCGAAATAAACGCTCTTACCGGAGAGATTATCGGTTTGCGCGAGCATTGTGTTATTTTTCCCGCATCGCACTATGTTACAACGAGCGAAAAAATGGAAAGAGCAATTTCCGGCATAGAGGCAGAACTTGAGCAGCGCGTGGCTTATTTCGAGAGTCAAAACAAGCTTGTGGAAGCACAGCGGATAGAACAGCGCACAAAATACGATATAGAGATGATGCGCGAAGTCGGATTTTGTTCGGGAATAGAAAATTATTCGCGCCATATAAGCGGACGTGAGCCGGGCAGTGCGCCGTTTACACTCATGGATTACTTTCCCGATGATTTTCTGCTTGTTGTTGACGAATCGCATGTAACAATTCCGCAGGTGAGAGCAATGTATGCAGGCGACCGCTCAAGAAAGGAATCGCTGGTTGAATACGGTTTCAGACTTCCGTCGGCGTTTGATAACAGACCTCTCTGTTTTGAAGAATTTGAAGAAAGAATAAATCAGGTTATATTTGTGTCGGCGACACCGGCGCAGTATGAAAAAGAACATTCGGCGCAGATTGTGGAGCAGGTTATACGCCCCACGGGACTGCTTGATCCAGAGGTTGAAGTGCGCCCCGTAAAGCACCAGGTCGATGACCTTGTAAAAGAGATAAACAAACGCACACAAAAAGGAGAGCGCGTGCTTGTAACAACGCTCACAAAACGCATGGCAGAGGATTTGACAGATTATCTCGGCGAGCTTGACATAAAAGTGCGCTATATGCATTCCGATGTCCACACAATGGAGCGTATGGAACTTGTAAGGGATTTGCGTGCCGGAGTTTTCGATGTTTTGGTGGGCATAAACCTTCTGCGTGAGGGGCTTGATTTGCCCGAGGTATCGCTTGTGGCAATACTTGATGCCGATAAAGAGGGCTTTTTGCGAAACGAAACCTCTCTCATTCAGACGATAGGACGTGCGGCAAGAAACGCCGAAGGCAAGGTTATAATGTATGCAGACGTTATAACCGACTCAATGCGCCGCGCAATCAATGAAACGAACCGCAGGCGCAAAATCCAGAAGGATTATAACGATGAACACGGCATAACGCCGACAACGATACAAAAAACAATACATGAAGTAATAGAGGCGACAAAGCAGGTTGATGATGATACAAGCAATGCTGCAAGCACATACGGCGGCAATATCGCAGACGAAATTGCATTGCTTACTGAAAGCATGAATGAGGCGGCAAAAGCTCTTGACTTTGAAAAAGCGGCTATACTTCGCGACAGAATAAAAAAATTAAAAGATGAAGCTTAGATTGCAGATATACCGAAAGGCGGAACGAAAGATGATTACAGATAAGCAGACAGAAAATGCAATAGAGTTTATAGTTGAAAAGCTTAATCCTATGTTTATATATTTTGCCGACCATATGGCAAGTGAAAATATCTTTGACATAGCATATTATTCGGAAAACAGCGTCGACGATTATACAGAGAGATTGTATGAGGATATGCTGTCCGAAATATTAAAAAAGCCCGTTGAGCTTAATAATCTGAAGGAATGTGATACAGAATTTGCAGGTGATATTTTATCTGACGGAGAAAATGTGTATTGTAAAAGCGAGGCTGAGAAAAGCCGTTATCTGAGCCGTATGGCGCATGAGCTTGAAAAAATACGCATTGACCGAGCAATACTCATAAACCGTATGAAAGAATGTGAAAGCATATATGAACAATGATACGGACATGAAATAAAATTTATGAAAGGTTATCGGTAAAAATGGCTAAGGACAGTATTTTTATAAAAGGTGCAAGACAGCACAATCTGAAAAATATAGATGTCACAATTCCTCGCGACAAGCTTGTTGTGCTCACAGGGCTGAGCGGTTCGGGCAAGTCGTCGCTTGCATTTGACACCATATATGCCGAGGGACAGCGCAGATATGTGGAGTCGCTCTCGTCATACGCAAGGCAGTTTCTCGGGCAGATGGATAAGCCAGATGTTGACTACATCGAAGGACTTTCGCCCGCGATAAGCATAGACCAGAAAACAACCAGTAAAAATCCGCGTTCAACAGTCGGAACTGTGACGGAAATTTATGATTATATAAGACTTTTATACGCACGTATCGGAATACCGCACTGCCATATATGCGGAAGGCCGATAGCGCGCCAAAGCATAGACCAGATTACAGACAGTATATCAGAGCTTCCTGAAAGAAGTAAAATACACATTCTTGCTCCTGTTGTGCGTGCAAGAAAAGGAGAGCACCAAAAGATTTTTGCCGATGCAAAAAAATCCGGCTATGTACGTGCGCGCGTTGACGGAATTGTGTATGATTTATCGGAGGTTCCGCCGCTTGAGAAGAATAAGAAACACAGTATAGAACTCGTGGTTGACCGCATGGTTATACGCGATGATATACGCAAAAGACTTACAGACTCGGTTGAAACCGCATTAAAAATATCGGGTGGTACCGTTATAATCGATGTAATTGACGGAGAAGAGCTTATTTTTTCTCAGAATTACGCATGCGAAAAATGCGGAGTGAGCATGGAAGAGCTTACGCCGCGCATGTTTTCCTTTAACTCGCCGTTCGGCGCATGCGAGGAATGTGACGGACTCGGTTTTATGATGAAAATTGACCCCGACTTGGTGGTCCGCGACGCAAACAAAAGCATAAATGAGGGAGCAATAGCCGTAAGCGGCTGGATGGCGCCGCATATTGAGGACAGCATGGCGGCAGCGTATTACCGTGCCCTCGCAAAGCATTATGATTTTAGTCTTGATACACCGTATAAGGATTTGCCCGACAAAATAAAAAACATATTGCTTTACGGTACAAACGGTGAAAAAGTAAAGGTTGAATTTTCAAAAAATTACGGTCAGAGCACATATATGACGGCTTTTGAGGGTATTGTGAACAACTTGCAGCGCCGTTATAAAGAGACAACCTCGGACTGGGTACGTGCAGAACTCGAAGGTTACATGAGCAACCATCCGTGCCCGTCATGCCACGGTATGCGTCTTAAACCGCAGGTGCTTGCCGTAACGGTAGGTCAAAAGAACATAAATGAAGTTACAAGTCTCTCCGTAATAAATGCAATTGATTTCTTTTCCGGTCTTTCGCTTACACCAAAGGAGCAGACAATATCAGCTCAGATATTAAAAGAGATACTCGAACGTCTGAATTTTCTGAAAAATGTGGGATTGGGCTATCTGACGCTTTCGCGCTCGGCAGGCACGCTGTCCGGCGGTGAGGCACAGCGCATAAGGCTGGCAACGCAAATCGGTTCAAGCCTTATGGGAGTATTATATATACTTGATGAGCCGAGTATAGGTCTTCATCAGCGAGATAACGAAAAGCTTATATCAACGCTCAAATCGCTGCGCGACCTCGGAAACACACTCATAGTGGTTGAACATGACGAAGATACAATGTATGCGGCGGACCATGTAATCGATATAGGTCCCGGAGCGGGCGTTCACGGCGGATATCTTGTGGCGCAGGGAACGGCAGAGGAGATAGAAAAGGTTGAAGGTTCTGCCACCGGCGATTATCTCAGCGGCAGAAAGTTTATACCGCTTCCCGAACAGCGCAGAAAACCGAACGGGTTATATCTGACGGTCAAAGGGGCATCGCAGAATAACCTTAAAAATATCAATATGAAAATCCCTCTCGGTGTATTTACGTGTGTAACAGGGGTTTCCGGCTCGGGAAAATCATCGCTTGTAAATGAAATTGTATATAAGTACCTTGCACGCGAGCTGAACCGCGCAAAATCAAAACACGGCGAAGTTAAACAAATTCTCGGGCTTGAAAATCTTGATAAGGTTATAAATATCGACCAATCACCCATAGGGCGCACACCGCGTTCAAATCCGGCAACATATACGGGGCTGTTTTCGGATATACGCGAGCTGTTTGCGAGTACCGTTGAAGCAAAGGTTCGCGGATATAAAGCAAACAGATTTAGCTTTAACGTAAAGGGAGGCCGCTGCGAATCGTGCTGCGGCGACGGTATAATCAGAATTGAGATGCATTTTCTGCCCGATGTATATGTTCCGTGTGAGGTGTGCAAAGGAAAGCGCTATTCCAGAGAAACGCTTGAGGTTAAATATAAAGGCAAAAACATCAGCGAAGTCCTTGATATGACGGTTGAAGAAGCTCTTGAGTTTTTTGAAAACATTCCTAAGCTGAAACGTAAAATTCAGACGCTTTATGACGTCGGACTCGGATATGTAAAGCTTGGACAGCCGTCAACGACGCTCTCGGGAGGCGAGGCACAGCGTGTAAAACTTGCCACAGAGCTTAGTAAGCGCAGCACGGGAAAAACGATTTATATACTGGACGAACCGACAACAGGACTTCATATTGCAGATGTGCACAGACTGCTTGATGTTTTGCAAAGGCTTGTTGAGGGAGGAAATACGGTGCTTGTTATAGAGCATAACCTCGATGTCATAAAAACAGCCGACTATATAATCGATTTGGGTCCCGAAGGCGGTGACGCCGGCGGCGAGGTCGTTTGCACAGGCTCGCCCGAACAGGTTGCAAAATGCAGTAAGTCTTTTACGGGACAATATTTAAAAAAACAGCTTGAGCGCGACAAAGGCAGAAGAAAAAACAGGAAGAAAAGCGAAAAATAGAGCGATTGCGAAGAGCAGAAATTATATGATATGCCGATTTGTAAGATTTTACTTTACATCAAGGCGCAAAAGATGTAAAATAAATATATTATTTGCTGTAAAATGACACAATTATAATTTCGGGAGGATTTTTCAAATGAATGAAGCTGTACGCCGTATTTTTGTTGAGAAAAAGAAGGGCTTTGACGTCGAGGCGCAGGTTATGCTTTCGGATTTACGAAGCAATCTGTCGCTTGAAGCATTGACAAACGTTCGCATAATAAACCGTTACGATATTTCGGGAATAAGCGATTTTGAGTATGCACAGGCGAGAAATTTGATTTTTTCCGAGCCGCCGGCAGATAACTGCTTTGATGAACATATTGATATAAGCGGCCATGCGCGCGTTTTTGCAATAGAATATCTTCCCGGACAATATGATCAGCGCGCAGATTCTGCCGAAGAGTGTATAGCAATTCTCACGCAGAAAAAGCGTCCTATTGTTAAAAGCGCAAAGCTGATAGTACTTGACGGTGATATTGCCGATAAAGACTTTGTGCGCATAAAAGCGTATCTTATAAACCCTGTTGATTCAAGAGAGGCTTCTCTCGAGAAACCCGAAAACCTCGAACCCGAGCTTGATATTCCCGAAGATGTTGCACATATAAACGGCTTTGTAAATTTTGGCGATACGGAACTTGAAAATTTTGCACAAAAAATGGGATTTGCCATGGATAGCGACGATTTGCGTTTTTGCCGTGATTATTTTAAAAACGAAGAAAAACGCAATCCGACGGTTACAGAACTTCGCATGATTGACACATATTGGTCGGATCATTGCCGCCATACAACCTTCGGCACAAAAATCAACAGTGTAAAATTTGAAGAGGGCAAATACACACAGCCCATAAAAAAGGCGTACGACGAATATATAAACACAAAAAATGAGCTGTATCCGGAAGGCAGAGATGTGACGCTTATGGATATAGCGCTGGCTGCCATGAAAAAGCTTCGCCGCGACGGTGTTCTTACAAGACTTGACGAGTCAG
>CAKSHB010000017.1 GCA_934456295.1 uncultured Clostridia bacterium
CGAGCCTGCCGCGGCAAAATAATAGGATAAAAATGCCCCAACGGCGGTTTTATGGGGCATATACATAGAAAGGCCATGTGAGTTTTGTGGAAACTGTTGTTACAAAAGGGCTTGTGATAAAGCAGACAAACTACGGCGAGGCAGACAGGATACTGCACATTTTTACCGAGGATTTCGGGATAGTGAGCGCTGTGGCAAAAGGGGCGCGCAAATATAAGAGCCATCAGGGCGGTGCGGCTCAGCTTTTATATTTTTCCTCGTTTACACTTGCGGGCGGCAGAGATATGTATTCTCTCCGCGGCGCGAACACAATCGAAAGCTTTTTTGCTCTGTCCGAAAGCCTTGAAAAGCTTGCACTCTGCACATACCTGTTTGATATAACAAAAGCTTTTGTGCCTGAGGGAGTACCCGACCGAAAGATATTGTCGCTGCTTTTGAATACGTTATATGTCCTTTGCACAAAGCCACAGCCGCTCCCGCTTGTGAAAGCGGCATATGAGCTTAAGCTGCTTGAGTTTTCGGGCTATATGCCGTCATACGACAGATGCTGCATATGCTCAAAGCAAGACGGAAATTTATGTTTTTCGCTGCTGCACGGCGGTACTGTATGCAAAAACTGCGCACAGAACGCTGATATGCCGGTGTTGCTGCCTGCGGCGTATATGGCGATGAAGTACATATTGGAAAACGATATTTCAAAAATTTTTTCGTTTACCGTATCGTCTGAGGGAGAAAAGAACCTTTCGGATATATGTGAAAGATTTCTGCAAAGCTGTGCGGAGAGGGATTTTTTGTCACTTTCGTACTATAAAAGTGTGTGCGAAATATGAAAATAACGTGAATTACGGACAAAACCGAATGTGTTTTGTCCTATTTTTTTGAAAAAATTAAAAAATTTTTCAAAAAAATACTTTACTATTTTAGCACAGTAAAGTATAATAGTACTTGTCCGATAGAAATATGACTTTTATAAAGCACATTTTTTCGGGCAGAGTATTTTTTGCCGGTTTGTTTTCCTGCGGGCATAAAATACAAACAAATATATTTGCCGCGCAGGACGGCGGAATGGAGATTATTATGAAGAAGTTTTTAGCTGTTATGCTGGTATCTGTTTTGGCTGTGTCGCTTGTTCTGAGCGGCTGCGGTTCAACCCCTTCAACAACCCCCACATCGGTCCCCGCTTCGGGCGCTGATGATTCGCTTCAGAAGATTAAAGATAAGGGAACGATTGTTGTAGGTCTTGATGTTGCATTTCCGCCCATGGGCTTCCAGGACGAAAATAACGAAATTGTAGGATTTGACGTTGATTTGGCAAAGGCTGTCGGCGAAATACTCGGCGTTAAAGTTGAGCTTCGTCCGATTGACTGGAAGTCAAAGGAGCTTGAGCTTAAGAGCGGTAAGGTTGACCTTCTGTGGAACGGTTACACAATCACAGATGAAAGAAAGCAAGAAGTTCTCTTCAGCAATCCGTATCTTAAAAATAAGCAGATTATTATTGTAAAAAATGATTCGCCCATAAAGGTAAAGGCTGACATCGTAAGCGGTAAGGTTGGTTTGCAGACGGGTTCAACTGCCGAGGACGCTATAATGGCAGACGCAATATTTGACCAGATTAAGAGCAATCTCATGATGTATGATGACAACAATACTGCAATGATGGATCTTGAGGCAGGCAGAGTTTCGAGCGTGGTTGTAGACGAAGTTGTCGGAAAATATTACCTCTCGCAGAATACAGGCAAGTACAGAATTCTTGATGAGGACTTCGGCGATGAGGAATACGGCGTAGGCTTCAGACTTGGGGACAAGGCTTTGCGTGACGCTGTTCAGGAGGCAATCGATACTTTGAAAACAAACGGCAAGGGTGCTGAAATCAGCACAAAATGGTTCGGTCAGCCCGACCTTATCCTGTAATTTAAGTATAAGAGAGCTTTATAATGAGGTTCAGCCGAGGCAGCACAGTGCTGCTTCGGTTTGTTCCGTTTCAGCCGTCGATGCTGTGTTATCTGCGGCGGCAGTTTATTTTACAGGGATAGTTGTTTCATAAATGACAGAGGTTGGTATGGAGATTTTTTCATGTTAACCTACGGCAAAAATTAAAGCGCCGCAAAAAAGCTTTCGCAAAGCGGCGGAATGGAGATTTTTATGGCTCAGATTGCAGGTATGTGGGAATATTTTTTAAGAGTGTCACAGAGTATATGCGGCGGGCTTGAGGTAACGCTCGGGCTGTTTTTCTGCACAATCCTTTTATCAATTCCGCTCGGACTTGTGATTTCTCTCGGGGCAATAAGCAATTTTAGACCGCTTAGTATGATTGTGAAGTTTTACATATATATACTGCGCGGAACGCCGCTGTTGCTTCAGCTTTTGTTTGTATATTTCGGACTTCCGATTATATTTCATCTCAATATTGAAAATTTTCCCGCTGCGACGATTGCCTTCGTGCTGAACTATGCGGCATATTTTGCAGAGATTTTCCGCGCAGGTATTCAGTCGATTGACCCGGGACAGTTTGAGGCATCAAAGGCGCTCGGGCTTTCGGGGGCACAAACGATGTGGCGCGTTATTATACCGCAGACAGTGAGCCGTGTAATTCCTCCTGTGGGAAATGAAACGATTACGCTCGTAAAGGATACTTCGCTTGTGTCGATTATCGCTTTGTCTGATATTATGCATCAGACGCGCATTATTGTAATGCGCGAGGCGAATGTTTCGGCGTTTATCGTTGCTGCGGTTTTCTATCTTGTGATGACATTTGTCCTCACAAAGCTGCTGGAATTTCTCGAAAAGCGTTTTTCAAAAAGTCAGCTTGTGTAATTTGTGCAAACAAAAAGCCTTCATGACGATATTGTTTGGTGTGTATCGGAAATGAAGGCTCTTTTTATTTTCGGGATAAAATTAAATGTTCTTGTGAAGATGAAATCTGATTAATAGCCAAATTTTCCCTCAAGAGTTTCATCATTTTCAATCCAGTCCTCAACAAGGATAGCCCGATAGCTGTCCTTTGTGTCGCGCACTACAACCTTTGCTATGCCTGCATTTATAATCATGCGCTTGCACATTGCGCAGGAATTTGTTCCGCCGATAAGCTCGCCCGTGGACGGGTCTGTGCAAACTATGTATATTGTTGCACCAATCATGTCGCGCCTTGACGCACTGATGATTGCGTTTGCCTCCGCATGTACGCTGCGGCACATTTCATAGCGCTCGCCTCTGGGAATGTTCAGCTTTTCGCGCGTGCAGATACCGATATCGCTGCAATTTTTCCGTCCGCGCGGTGCGCCGGCATATCCTGTGGCAATTATTTCGTCATGGCTGACGATAATGCTGCCGAATTTCCGCCTGAGGCATGTGCCCCTTTCAGCCACACTCTGAGCGATGTCAAGATAGTAATTTGTTTTATCACGGCGTTCCATGTTATCCCTCCAAAATATTTTTGCATCTATATAAAAATTGTACCATATAAAAAACATGGTTGCAATAATTTTTGCAAATAAAAAAACGGCGAGCAGCCGTTTCAAAGCGAAAAATTACTTTTCGGAATGAAGCTTGACAGGCTCGCCCGCAAATATCAAATCATCTATATCCATGATTTTTATATCCGCAACTCTCGGATTTGTTCCGGATAAAACAGAGTTTTCATTATCCATGCCATATGCCGGAATGTGCTTTTTGACCTCGTTGTTTATCTTTTTGTTCATATTTATCGCCTCCCCTCATAAAAACCTCGCCTCCGTCACCTTGCGCCGGAGGTTAACGCGAAAAAATCTTCGCGCTAAAATATTCTTTCAGTACTATAATATGAAGCCAAATGCTTTTTTGCCCCATCAAAAAAGCAAAGACTTGCTGACAAAAATAAGTTGTGTAATTTTTCGATAAAAGAGAGAGCCGAGGCTCTCCCGTAATGCCTACATATATTTTTTCATGTGCGAGATTGCGCTTTTTTCAAGCCGTGAAACCTGTGCCTGACTTATCCCTATCTCGTTGGCAACCTCCATCTGGGTGCGCCCCTGGAAGAAACGGAGATTTAGTATATGTTTTTCGCGGCTGCTGAGTCTTTTCATAGCTTCATTAAGTCCGATTTGCTCAAGCCATTTTTCGTCACAGCTTTTCTCGTCCTTGACCTGGTCCATAACGAAAATTGCGTCGCCGCCGTCATGGTATATCGGCTCATATAAGGAAACCGGATCGGCTATTGCGTCAAGAGCAAAAACAACCTCTTCTTTCTCCATGCCGAGCTCTTTTGCGATTTCGCTGACAGTGGGCTCTTTCTGGTTTTTTGCAGTGAGCTTTTCCTTTACCTGAAGAGCTTTATATGCCGTATCGCGCAGCGAGCGTGACACCCTTATCGAGTTATTGTCACGCAGATACCTTCTTATCTCTCCGATTATCATGGGTACGGCATAGGTGGAAAATTTTACGCCGACGGATAAGTCAAAATTATCTATCGATTTTATAAGTCCTATGCAGCCCACCTGAAACAAGTCGTCCGCAGCTTCGCCGCGCGAGTTAAAGCGCTGAATGACGCTCAGGACGAGGCGCAGATTACCCTGTATAAATTCCTCACGCGCATGTTTGTCGCCGTTTTTTATTTTTGTAAGAAGCTCAACCTTTTTCTCATTTGAAAGATTTGGTAATTTAGCTGTGTTTACACCGCAGATTTCGACTTTGTTTATCATAATATGCCGCCTCCTCAGAAGATATGTACGGCAATGTAAACACAAAAAATATGTTGTAAACGTTACGGATTTATTATTGGTGTACAGAAGTAATTTTATACCGCTGAAAAAAATTTTTGGCTAATTCATTTTCATGATTTCTTTTTTCAGCCGAAGTATAATCCGCTTTTCGAGCCTTGATATATATGACTGCGAAATGCCGAGCATATCGGCAACCTCCTTCTGTGTCTTTTCTTCGCAGCCGCATAAACCAAATCTCAGACACATGATTTTCTGCTCGCGCTTTGAGAGCTTGCTGATAGCAAGGTTCAATAATTCGCGGTCAACCTCGTCCTCAAGATTTTGATTTATAACGTCGCCCTCACAGGACAATATGTCCGACAACAGGAGCTCATTTCCGTCCCAGTCCACATTGAGCGGCTCATCTATGGATATTTCCGTCCTTGCATTTTGGTTTTTTCTCAGATGCATCAGGATTTCATTTTCGATACACCTTGACGCATAGGTTGCGAGCTTGATGTTTTTGTCGGGCTTAAATGTGTTTATTGCTTTTATAAGCCCTATGCTTCCTATGGAAATCAAATCCTCAATTCCCACATTCGTATTTTCAAATTTTCTGGCAATATAAACAACAAGCCGCAGATTTCTTTCGATAAGCGTTTTGCGCACACTTTCGTCACTGTCTATGCGCGAGAGCAGAGCGGCTTCTTCTTCGGCGGACAGCGGAGGCGGAAGAACATCGCTGCCTCCTATATAGTATACCTCGTCGCTTAAAATGCTTTTCAGCCGTATCATAAATCCGGCATATCCGGACTGCGCCGCTCTTTTCAGTTTTTCCGCAAGCTTCATTATTGACAGCCACCTTTCCTGCGGCGCTTTTTGCCGCATATATTTTATGTGTTGCATGATTTTGCAGTTTATAAATTTGCACAGATACGGGGATGTATGAGTGCGTCGTACTGCCTGCTTTGCGACAGGTTTCCGCGGCACAGTCCCACAAGTGCGTTCATTTCATATTCCGTGTTGTCAATGGTTATGCTGTCGGGCTTAAATGCAAGCATAACATCGCCGTCAGAGCCGAGTGCGCGGTAGGGCACAAGACGGAACGGCGTATTGCACACAAGCTCAACCTTCAGCCTGTCGGAATTATTGTTCTCCGTTTCACATAGCTTGTCATAGAAGCCCTCATCTTTAAAAAGCGGCTTTAAAGAGGCAAGCGTACATATAATAACGGGCGTGCTTGTAATCGGGTCGGACACAGCGTTTGCAGTATCCGTAAGACCGCATACATCGACTGTCCTGCCGCGGTATGCAATCGTAAGCTTGTGCATGTTTGCACAGTGCGTCATACGTTTTGAGTATATTTTTTCTCCGGCAAAAAGTATACAGCGGCATACCGCTGCGCCCAATATCAGATGTATCGGGCTTATGTTTGCATAAAATATGCCGTTTGACATTGCCGCACCCGTTTTAAAGCCCAAATCGGTGCAGAAGAAAACGGCAAAGGTTATGCCTGCAAGTGATACCGATGAAACAAAAAACATAACAAACAGCGACAAAAACGCACGTTTGCTGCGTATCTTAAACGATATGAGCACTATGAGAGCACATGCTGCAATTTTACATATTCCGCTGTATACAAATGACACATTCGGATAAAACATAAACACAGAGTATATGCTGCCTGCCGCTGCTCCGCATAAAAGCCGCCACACGGGGGTTTTGGCTTTGCAAAGTTTTTTTGTCATATACAGCAAAAACAAATCCGTTATAAAATTTGTCAGAAACAATATGTCTATGTATACAGTGGGTTCCATATTTAAATTCACCTTGGTTTTTTGTTATGTATACAGTATATCAGCTCGCATATGAAAATTTTGTAGTTTTAGGCACACGAAAATAAAAATGACGTTGATAAAAAATGATTTTTTTATACATATTGCGACGGTTTATGCAGACGGGGCGGTTTTTTATAAAAAAATACGGACGAATTATATACGTCCGCATTATGATTAGGATATAAAATTTAAAGATTTTGTGTAAAATATATCGAAAACAGCGTTAATTCTGGCTGCGCACAATTGCATAATCATCACCTGCACGAAAATACGGACATTCGCAAAAATCGCCGTTCACAAAGCGGTACATTTCGTCCTCGTCGAGATCCATGAGACAGGTATAACACTCATAGTCCTCGTCATAGCTGTAATTTATACAAAATTCGCAGTTTGCTTTTGCCATAATAATCTCCCGTTCCGCCGGCGCTTTAATTTTGCATGAGGCAGACATGAAAAAACTTTACGCTGTGTCCGCTCATACATAGTATACCACTGCGCACTTTTTTGTCAAGCGTTAAAAAGAAAGCATGGCGGGGACGAAAAATGCAAAAAAATTATAAAAAAGGTCAAAAATGCAGGAAATACAAATTTGACCTTTCTTATGAGCCGGTTTAAAAAACCAATCTGTTAATTTTTTCCGAACGGAGGTCTGAAATCATATACATCTTTGTATGAATCAAGTTCCTCGTCCGATTGCGGCGATGTCGGAATTAGTCCCGTGCAGTCGTTCACCGAGCTTGAATTCACGATGTCGGCATCATCAAAAAAATCGCTGACATATCTGTGGCCGCGTATTTTCGGATTATTTTTGCTTTTCATAATTTTATCACACTCCTCAACCGTAATATGGCGCAAAAACATAATTTATATGTGTGTAAAAATCTTCTCAGGATAGTGCGTGCTTATGATGAAAAAATCGGCAGATAAATAATTTATAAATTTCGTATTTCATCTTAATAAACGGCAAGAATAATACCGAATAAAAATCTGCGGGGTGAAATAATTTGGAAAAAAATGAAAGAATTATAGTAAAAAAATCGCAGCCGCTGTCGGGAACGATAACCGTAAACGGTTCAAAAAATGCCTCACTGCCGATACTTGCAGCCACACTTTTATGCGACGGTGAGTGTGTTATCAAAAACATTGCGCCGCTCAGCGATGTAAACCTTATGTGTATGCTGCTCGAACGCCTCGGCGCAAAAACAGTGAGGGAGAATATGCAGGTGCGTGTATCTGTGCCGAGAATAAAGTGCCATACGGCGCCGTATGAACTTGTCAGCAAAATGCGCGCGTCATTTCTTGTGATGGGACCGCTTCTGGCACGTGCGGGACATACACGCATAAGCCTCCCCGGCGGATGCCCCATAGGGCAAAGACCGGTCGATTTACATTTGAAAGGCTTTGCGGCAATGGGAGCAAAAATAACCCGCGGAAACGGGTATATTGAGGCACGTGCGGACAAGCTTTGTGCGGCAAAAATCTATCTTGACTTCCCGAGCGTCGGTGCAACCGAAAATCTGATAATGGCGGCAGCGCTCACAGACGGGCAGACAATCATCGAAAATGCCGCGACAGAGCCGGAGGTAGTTGATTTGGCGGATTTTTTGAACAAAGCTGGGGCAAAAGTGGGCGGCGCCGGCAGCGGCACTGTATGCGTTGAGGGAGTAAAAAGCCTTACGGGAGTGTGCCATGATGTTATTCCGGACAGAATTGAGGCAGGAACATACATGGCGGCGGCAGCCGTGACACACGGCGCGCTTACGATAGAGAATGTTATTGCAGACCACATCAAGCCTGTGAGTGCAAAACTGAGGGAGATGGGGGCGGTAGTTGAGGAAAAGGAAAAATCAATATATATCGATGCGTCGGGAAAGCTGAAAAGCGTTGATATAAAAACTCTTCCGTACCCGGGGTTTCCAACAGATATGCAGGCACAGATGACGGCGCTCATGAGCAATGCCGACGGAACGGGAATTGTGGTTGAAACGATATTTGAAAACAGGTTTTTGTACGTACCGGAGCTTTTGCGCATGGGGGCACATATAAAAATTGACGGCAGAAGCGCCATAGTTGAAGAAACACGCTCTATGAGCGGCGCACGTGTGAATGCGACCGATTTGCGTTCGGGAGCTGCGCTGATTTTGGCAGGGCTTGCGGCGAAAGGCGACACGGAAATCGGCAGTATTGAGCACATAGACAGAGGCTATTATAATATTGTTGAAAAGCTACAAAACGTTGGGGCAAATATTGTCAGAACTTAGATAATATGTTTTAATATAATATTATTGCAATTATGTGCCGGATAATATATACTAAAAGTGTATTTAACGAAAAAGTTACAAAATGCACGGAGGTGTATATGATGGGAAAACGGGAGAGTAAAAATGTAAGGTCTTTTGTAAGTTTGGCTCTTGCGGCCGTAATGATTTTCGGCAGTTTTTTTGATTTCGGAACGGCAAAAACCGCTTTTGCCGCAAAAAAACAGGAGGCTGTCACAAAGGACGGAACGTTGATTATGGAGGTTGAGCAGCTTCCGTATGACAAGGAGAACATTGAGCTGACAACGGAGGGGGATTTGTCGGGCGGAAAAGCGCTGAAGGTTCTGACAGACCACAAAACAAAGCCCGATAAAACACAGCAGGCTGATATCGACTTTTCGTTTAAGGCTGACGTTGCGGCAAATTATATAGTGTGGGTGAGAAATACATCGCGTCCCTCGTCGGGGGATACGGCATGGGTTTCTCTGAGCGGCGGTGCATACAATATGATAAACCTTGAAGGCTCAGAGAATAAATTCGGCTGGACAAAAATTGCAGCGCTGTATGTAGGAGAAGGAGAAACGGGAAGTGTGCGCCTTGTAAGAAGGCAGAGATTTTCCGTTGTGTTTGACAAATTCATTGTAACAAAAAATAAATTTTTTATACCCACGGACGAAAATCAGGACACATCGACCGTGACCGAGATGAGGCTTCCCGAGGACGAATATCCGGCGCCGACGCTTAAGCCGACGCAGAACGAACACCCGAGGCTTATGTTTAGGCAGCAGGATATATCAAAGATAAAAAGCAACATGGACGAGGAACAGAATAAGGCGTCATACGACATGTGGCAGAATTTTTTAAACTCCGAGCTTGACGGAAAGCTTCCGCAGCCGAAGTCGGGCGGCACAAACTACAGTTCAAGCGTAATCAACCGTATTGAGGCATATGCTCTGGATTATGCGCTGAATAAGAATGAGCAGAGAGGACGCAAAGCGATTGAGGCGGTGAACGACTATGCAAATACGGTAGTATTTGACGGCGATTCGTTGAATTACCGCAAAAGAGGACAAATAATTTTCACTTTTGCCGAAGTTTATGACTGGTGTTACGATATACTGACAGAAGATGAAAGAAAACATATAATCTCACAGTGCGAAGTTATTGCAACAGAGCTTGATATGGGGTATCCGCCGCGCGGACAGGGCGCTGTATGCGGACACGGCGGAGAGCCGAACCTTCTGCGCGATTTGCTCGCATTCGGTATTGCAACGTATGATGAGCGCCCCGACATATATAACTTTGTGGCGGGAAGAATACTCAGCGAATTTACCGAAACGAGGAATTATTGGTATGCCGCAAACAATCACCATCAGGGCAATTCCTACGGTGCATACAGAGGCAATTGTGAGGCGTGGTCAAACTATTTGTTTTATGCGATGTCGGGCGTAACGCCGTTTTCGGACGAACAGGAATATTTTGCATATGAATGGCTGTATGCAAGACGTCCCGACGGACAGAGTTTTCGTGACGGCGACGACTATCATGAGGAATCGGGCGCGGGAAACTACTGGAAAGGCTGGTACTCAACGCTGTTTGCGCTGACGAGTGTGTACGACAATGACTATGAGAAACGCGAGCTTTTGCGTGAGGACACAAATCTTGCGTCATATTCAAACCAGTATTCAATGATGACAGCATCGCAGGTTCTTATAATGAATAATCCGCACAATGACGGCAAGCCTGTTTCGCAGCTGCCGCTTACGAAGTATTTTGCTTCGCCGCAGGGCATGATGATTGCGCGTACGGGCTGGAATGACGGCGTTAAAGCGCCCGATGTTGTGGCGCTTATGAATATAAGCGAGCTTTGGGGCGGAAATCATGACCACCTTGACGCCGGCAATTTCCAGATTTATTATAAGGGCATACTTGCGAGTGAATCGGGCGATTATGGCGACGGTTACGGTACGGCGCATGATATAAACTATAACAAGCGTTCGATTGCGCATAATACGATTTCGATATATGACCCGAATGAAAAATTTATTATGTATAACAAAGAGGCGGCAAATGACGGCGGACAGCGCATACCGAATAACGGTACGGAGCCGGCAAAAATGGATGTCTGGATGAACGGTGAGTACAACCGTGCAACAGTGCTTGCGCATGAGTTCGGGCCCGACCCGATACGCCCCGAGTATACATATATAAGCGGTGATATAACAAAGGCATATTCGTCGTCAAAAGCAAAAGAGGTTCTGCGCTCAATGCTGTTTATGCCTCTTGAGGACGAAAATCATCCTGCGGTTATGATTGTTATGGACAAAGTTGAGTCGAGCGATGCATCGTTTAAAAAGAGCTGGCTTCTGCATACGCAGGAGGAGCCGCAGGTTGACGGCAGCAAAACCATAGTGACGCGCCGCGAGAAGCAGTATAACGGCAGAATGGTTGTTGAAACGCTTTTGCCGAAATCGGCTGAAATTACAAAAATCGGCGGCGAGGGCAAAGAGAGCTGGGTTGACGGAAAAAATTATCCTTCATCGGTAAAATATAAGCCCGAGAGTGATTCTGAGGCAAAGGGCTGGGGCAGAGTTGAGATTTCCCCGAAAGGGAAGAATACGCTTGATTACTACCTGAATGTTATGACTGTTTCCGATGCTGACACACAGGCGCCCGATTTACAGTCGGCGCTTATTGAGAATGATGACATTGCCGGAGCGGTTATTTCGGACAGAGTTGCCGTTTTTGCAAAAAATAAGGAACGCATAAGTAAAAGTCTGACATTTGACATACCTGCGGAGGGCAGATATAAGGTATTTGCCGGAGGGTTGCGCGACGGTACATGGAAAACACAGGACGGAACAACATTTATAGTTACAAAAGACGGGGCGGCAGGATATTTTGAAAGCAGCGGCGGCGCTGTTACGCTCACATACGTCAGCCCAAACAACAGGCGTGAGGAGATTGTCGGTGTAATTGATGAAAGCGATGATATCGGCATAAGAATAAATAACGCATTTTTGTACTCTGACGTAAAGCCTGTGCTTGAGGACGGAAGAACTCTTCTTCCCATGCGTGCGATATTTGAGGCGCTCGGCGCACAGGTATCGTGGAACGAAGAAAGCAAAACTGCCGAGGCAAAAATCGGCGAAGTTACAATACGGCTTACGGAAAATTCAAAAACCGCATATGTAAACGGTGGGGCAACAGAGCTTGATGTGCCGGCAAAAATACTGGACGGACGCTTTGTTGTGCCGGTGAGATTTGTTGCGGAGGCAAGCGGAGCAAAGGTTGAATGGGACCGGTTTGCACGGATTGTTGACATAACGGTATCAAAGTCGGGCGCATCAAAACCGGGCGTGTTCAGAGATGGCATAGCAAAAATTATCGGCTGCACAAGCAACAGTGTCGGCGATAATGACAGAGGCGAAAACTCATATGACGGCGATTTGACGACGGTTTGGGCGACCAACGGAATAGGTGAGGCGATTGTATACGAATTTGATAAGGAATATACGATTGAATCGGTATTTCTGAGGCTCAATAAGGCGACGGAGCGTATAGCATATTTTGATTTGGAATATTCAAATGACGGAGTAAACTTTACAAAAATAGGCTCATATGCCGCAAACGGTACGACGGAAACAGAAGTATTTACTCTGCCGAGTTCCGTAAGTGCAAAATATATCAAATATATAGCAAAAGGAAACAACACGAGTGAATGGCATGCTATATATGAGATTGAATTTAACGTAAAAAAATAAAAAGCTGTTTAATAACAGATATACCCCCAATATAAAAACTCTCCCGTATTTTTTCGGGAGAGTTTTTTTCGCAAACAACATGGTTTTGCGGATAAATGTTTATTGCGGTCAGGAGTTCAGTATCTTATTTATCTTGTCGGTGATATCTGCGGCAAGCTCCTGCGCTGCTTCCATACTTACACCTTCGCTTATTATATTCATGGCAGGGAGTGCTCTGTCGGGAACGACCAGCACCCAGCCGCTTTCGCTCATGATTTTTATTCCGTCGGTAAAATCGGTTTCACTGTCCTCATAGCGTTTTGTGAGAGCTTTTATTACGGAGCCTTTTTGCTCACTGCGGCAATATATCTTGTTGTCGGTGATAAAATATTCTTCAATCTGCGAGGCGAGCGATGACATTGTCTGATTTTTTTCGCTCAGATAAACAAGCAGCCTGAGAAGTGAACCGACACCGTCAAAATGCAGCACAAATTGTTGCTCGCTGCCCTGTGCGGCAACCGTACGCATAAAATCGGAGGTTTCGATTTTTGTATATATGACATTTTTGCCGTTCTGTTCCGCAAGCCTTGCAAGTGCGCGCGGCGCCGATACGGGCATTACGATGTTTTTTTCGGGAGCGCTGCGCATTGATGCCGCAATATCTGCCGCCATAACATCGGTTTTGCTGAGTGTGTGTCCCTGTTCGTCTACAAGCAGTAGATTTTCACATTCGCTGTCAAGAACTGCACCGAACAGAAATCCTTCGTTTTTTACTCTTGCGGCAAAAGAACTGAAAGCGTCTGATGACGGCGGCATTATATTTTCGGCGCTTATGAAGGCTTCGGCGCCGATTTCGCCGCATATCCGGCAGATTATGTCGGAGGCAACGGGACTTTGTGTGTTTACGAGAATTTTTTTGCCGAGAGGCTCTTCGCTTTCACGTTTCAGAATATCGCGTATATAAAATTCCTTATAATTTTTTATATCAACGATTTTTCTGACATTGCCGCCCTCCGCACGCACGAAATCTTCGCGTTCATACAGTTTTTCGAGGTTTCGCTGCTGCTTTGAGGATATGTCGCAGCCGTTATTGTCCATGAGCACGATTTTTGCATAATGACCGTCTGCGTGTTCGTCTGTGTGTATGTGAACGCCGCCGTCAAGGTTGTAGAAACGCAGGGCAAAGCGCGTCATTGCCCCGAGCTGTGCGTCAAAGTTATATACCTCGCATCCCGACGACATAAGCCCGCTCATAAACGATTTTGCAAGCATGTCAGCGGAGGCGCTGCCGCATGAGCTTACGGCGATACGTCCGTTTTTTGCAAGTGCGCCGAATGCCGCGCCGGCTGTGCATGCGATTTCGGGCGTAATGTCAACGCCGACCTCACCATATATGCGTCCTGCCTCAAAAAGTGTTTTGCGGCGCACGTTTTCCCATACGAGGTTTGTGTGAACCTGGGTATGAGCTTCGACAGCCTTGCCGGGCCAGAGCTTTATTGAGGGCTTTATAACGCAGCCTTCGCCGATTTTGCACATGTCGCCTATGACGGATTGCTCATAAACGCAGACAGACGGCTTCAGAATTGCTTTCTCGCCGATAATGCATGCGCGCAGCTGACAGAAGGAGCCTATGTGGGTTTTTGCGCCGATAATGCTTTTTTTGATATTTGCAAAGCTGCCGATATGCGAGCCGCTTTCTATTATGGTATATTCGCCGATGTGAGCGTTTTCGCCTATATGCACGTTGCTGCCGATGTATACTGGAGCACAAAGCTCTGCGCCCGGCTCAATTGTTACATTTTTGCCGACATATATGCCGTCGGATATCTGTTGTGACGAAAATGACGCCGAAACCTTGTTTGAGAGCATGTCGTGCTGACACGACATGTATGCAAAGCTGTCGCCTATATCGCACCAGTATCCGTCGCTGACATAGCCGAAAAGATTTTTCTTTTCATGCATGAGCGCCGGGAAAATGTCGCATGAAAAGTCGAGCGGGGTTTTGTCGGGCAAAACGTCAAAAATACTGCGCTCAAGTATATATATTCCTGTGTTTGCGGTGTCGCTTATGACCTCGCCCCAGTCGGGCTTTTCGATAAAACGTGTAATTCTGCCGTCTTTGTCTGTGACAACAACGCCGTATTCAAGAGGAGAGTCAACCTTTTTTAAGACAATTGTGGCATCGGCGCCGCTGCTTTTATGAAAATCCGCCGCATCGCTCAGGTCGATATCGGTCAGAGCGTCGCCGCTTATGACGAGGAATGCGGAATCGGGGTCGGAGTTAAGAAAAGAAAGTGCATTTCTGACACTGCCTGCCGTACCGAGCGGGTTTTTTTCGTTAAAATATGTCACGGAAACTCCGAAGTCGCTTCCGTCGCCGAAAAATTCGGTGATTTCCTCCGAAAGATAGCGCGTTGTAATTCCGATGTCGGTAATGCGGTGCTTTTTCAAAAGCTCAACAGTGTATTCAATTACAGGCTTGTCAAGCAGCTTTACCATTGGTTTTGGTTTTGTGCATGTCAGCGGACGCAGTCTGCTCCCTTCGCCGCCTGCCATAATAATTGCCTTCACGTTAATCTCCTCACTTTGGTTATAATAATTTAAAACCCAATCCTTTTTTTGCGTATTTGGATTTTATGCTGTAATATTATTTGCCCAAAGACGGAAGTTTATACATATATTGCATATGACGTAATAAAAAAATATGCGCTTTCATATATATGAATAAGGACAACCGTGCCAAAATCGATGAGAGGGACAAAAGCTATGCATTTGGGAAAAAGAAGAAAATTTAAGACAATAATAGTTGACAGGCACACAGTTATGACGGCGCTGCCGTTTGTTTTAACAGCAATTTTGCCGATATGCATTGCCGTTATGGCGGCAGGATATATAGGTACATATATAATGCAGACCGATACAGAGGGGGATTTGGCGCGTGCGGCAATTGAGAATATTGTACCGTCATGCCAAAATGGCGCAGAGGAGAAAATCGGGCATAAAATTTTATGCTTTATGCTGGGGTTTGACCCGTATAAGCCGGAAACGATTGTATACAGTCAGGTAAGTGCGCTGAAAACGGCGGCTGTGAATGCGGACAATATGAAAACAGCGCAAAAAGAGAATGAAAATCAGGAAAATACAGAAAATCAGGCTGACGGCGGCGATGATTCGGAGCGATACCCTATAGTTGAAACGAGCAGTGTTGTGGGGGGAATTTCGAGCAGCGGCGGCAACAAGAACATATATTTAAACAACGAAACAAGCTTTGATATAAACATAGATGAGCTTTTGGGCGAGAAACTTTCGATAGAAAAAAAGGAGGGTCCGCTTGTACTGATTGTGCACACGCATACAACCGAGAGCTATACGCCTTCGGGACAAAGCTCGTATTCGCCTTCGGAGAGCACAAGGACTCAGGATAAAAATTACAATGTTGTGCGCGTGGGGAGTGAAATTGCAGCAGAAATAGAAAAATCGGGGATAGGGGTTATACATGATGAAACAATAAACGATTATCCTTCATATAACGGCTCTTACAAAAAAACTCTCGGTGTAATTGAGGGATATCTGAATAAATACCCTTCGATACAGGTTGTGTTTGACGTGCACCGTGACGGAATGACGAAAAGCGACGGCACAAAACTGAAGGTGTGCGCAGAGGTTGGTGGAGAGAAAACCTCGCAGGTGATGGTTTTATGCGGCAGCAGCGAAGGCGGTCTGCCGCATCCGAACTGGCGCGAAAATTTAAAACTCGGACTCAGGATACAGGACGTACTGACGCGTGACTATAAGGGACTTGCAAGACCACTGCACCTCGTAAAAGAGCGCTATAACCAGCATGCGACAAAAGGCTCGATGATAATTGAGGTCGGGACCGACGGCAACACAATAGAGGAGGCGGTTGCCGCGGGAAAATATACGGGGCGTGCAATTGCAAAGGTTTTGTCGGAATATAAATAAATATTGCAAAATACGCGTTTTGGGTGTATAATTTATGCGGCGCATCATGATTTTCGGAATGGGGACATTTTGAGCGCACAATGAACAGGTGAGAGGGAAGAGCGTGATAAAAACAGTTTTTATTGACATTGACGATACATTGCTTGATTTTGATAAGTGTGCCGAAAAATCCATGGAAAATGCATTTAAAATAATAGGTGAAAGCTTCAGGTGGGAATATTTTGATGTGTTTACGAAAATTAATACGGATTTGTGGAAAAAGCTTGAAAAACATATAATCACAAAAGACGATGTATACGGCAAAAGATGGAACACAATTTTTGCAATGCTCGGCATAGAATACGGTGGGGAAAAGTTTGAGAAAATCTTTTTGGATTGTCTTAACAGAAGTACGATATGTGTTCCGCACGCAAAGGAACTGCTTGCATATCTGAAGGGGAAATATGAGGTGTGCGCCGCAAGCAATGCTTCATACAATCAGCAGATGATGAGGCTTGAAAGTGCGGATATGCTAAAATACATAGACCATGTTTTCACATCTGAGAAAATCGGGTATGAAAAGCCGGATAAACGCTTTTTTGATACATGCTTAAAAAAGCTTGGCATAGCAAAGGCACAGGAATGTATCATGATAGGCGACTCGCTGAGTGCGGATATATGCGGCGGCGTCGGCTGCGGCATGAAAACATGTTGGTTTAACCCGAAAAAGAAGAAAAATGAGAATGATGTATCTGTTGATTACACTGTATATTCACTTTTGGAAATAGAAAATATTTTATAGTGACGCGATGTATGCATTTGTACAAAAAAGACCGTAACTTTACGGTCTTTTTTGATACGTATTCTACTTAATATATTTTATTTTTTATCGTTATTTCTTATCTCAACACGCCTTATTTTGCCGCTGGTGGTTTTCGGAAGTTCGTCCACAAACTCAACGATACGCGGATATTTGTACGGCGCTGTCGCATGCTTTACATATTCCTGAAGTTCATGTACGAGTGCGTTGCTCGGCTCATAGTCGCGCGTGAGCACAATTGTGGCTTTTACAACCTGACCTCTGTCGGGGTCGGGGGCGGCGGTTATTGCACATTCAAGTACGGACGGGTGCTCCATCAGCGCACTTTCAACCTCAAACGGCCCGATACGGTAGCCCGAACATTTTATAACGTCATCGGCACGCCCTACAAACCAGTAGTAGCCTTTGCTGTCGCGCCATGCAATATCGCCTGTACGGTAGAACTTTCCGCCGAGCTTTTCTTTTGTGGCTTTTTCGTCGCCGAGAATTGCACACACAAGACCTGTGGGCATATATTTATCGATATCGCGGACTACAAGCTCGCCTTCTTCGCCGATGTCGCACGAGTTGCCCTCGTCGTCTATAATATCAATGTTATACAGCGGCGACGGCTTGCCCATTGAGCCGGGGTTCGGCTCAAAACCGTCAAAATTTGCAAGAAGCACGGTTGATTCGCTCTGACCGAAGCCCTCACACATGCGAAGCCCCGTAAGTTCAAGCCATTTGTTGTAAACTTCGGGATTGAGCGGTTCGCCCGCCGTGCAGCAATGTGTTATAAACGACAAATCGTATTTTGTAAGGTCCTCATGAATAAGAAAACGGAAAATTGTGGGCGGTGCACAGAAGGTTGCCGGCTTATATTTCATAAGAACGCTGAGCATATTATGGGGAATAAATTTATCCATATCATATGCCAAAACCGCTGCGCCCGAAATCCACTGACCGTATATTTTGCCCCAGCCGAATTTTGCCCAGCCGGAGTCGGAGGCTGTCATATGAAGCTTGTTATCAACGACCTTCTGCCAGTATTTTGCCGTAACAATATGCCCGAGAGGGTAGGTATGGTTATGTGCAACCATTTTCGGCCAGCCCGATGTGCCGCTTGTGAAATATGTGAGGAATATGTCGTCGTTATGTGTTGCGTCATCACCTGTCGGGCGCGGAAAATCCTCGCTGAATTTATCAAGCTCTTCATCAAGCGAAATCCAGCCGCTGCGCGCTCCGTCAACAATTACCTTATGTTTAAGCGTCTGTGCGTCGGCTGCGGCAAGCTCAACCTGCTCGACTACATAGCTGTCATTTACCGCAACGATTGCTTTAACCTCTGCGGCATTGCTTCTGTAAGCTATGTCCTTTGCGGTAAGCTGTATCGATGCAGGAATAAGGATTGCGCCGATTTTGTGAAGAGCGGTTGCCAAAAACCAGTATTCATAGCGCTGGCGCAGAAGGAAAAGAACCCTGTCGCCTTTGTTTATGCCAAGACTCTTGAAAAAGTTTGCCGCTTTATTGCTCAGACGTTTAATGTCATCAAAAGTATATATTACCTCGTTATTATGGTCATCACACCACACAAGGGCAATTTTGTTTTTATCATATTCCGCCCATGTGTCAACAACATCATAGCCGAAATTAAAGTTTTCGGGTATATTGAGTTTATAATTCTGTTTAAAATCCTCATATGAGTCAAATTCAACTCTGTCTAAAAATTTATGTAATAACATTTCTTTCTTTCACCTCGTCATAATATGTTTACTGTGCTATGACGGTAAGAAATTTTGCCTCTTTGCCGTTCATAGCTTTCTGTCCGTGCGGAAGCGTGGGGTCGAAATATATCGAGTCACCCTTCTCAAGAATAACGGACTCATCACCGAATTGCACCATTACGGTGCCTTCGACGACGTAGTTAAATTCCTGTCCCTCATGGACGACGAGTTTATGTTCTTTATCATCGGGCGAAACGGTTACCAGAAGAGGCTCCATCATTTTGTGCCTGAATTTATACGCAAGGCTTTCAAAATGATAGCCCGGATAACGGTCTATATTTATGCCTTTGCCCTTTTTGACGGCACAGTATGTACTGAGCTTCGGAGATTTGCCCGTAAGTATCTCCGTAAAATCAACTTTGTATTCGCCTGCAAGCTTATACAGTACGCTTATCGGGATATCAAGCCCGTTTTCCTCATAGCCCTTATAAGTTTCATAATCAACGCCCGCAAGCTTTGCGACGGCATGTCTGCTGTAGCCGCATATCTCGCGCAGCTCCTTTATTCTGTTTGCTATCTGCTTGAATTCATCTGCCATGATATTGTGCCTCCCTTTTTGAATATATTGAACCGTTTTTGTTTCGGGTATCAATATCCTTATTACTATATATTATATATCAAATGAAAAAAAAGCACAAGTGAATTTGTTACAGAAATTTCGGTATGGGGATAAAAAAGATAATTTTTGGGCGAAAAAAACATGCAAACGGCAGATATATGGTATAAAAAGTGAGAAAATTTGCAATAACTGTTGTAAAAAAGCGATGTTTTGGTATATAATCTTATAGTAGGTCAAAATGGCGTATGATAATTTACAGTACATTATTTCGGAGGCTGACGGTATAATATGATTACAAAGGTGCAAAGCTGCGGACTTATTGGACTTGACGGCTACATTGTTGATGTTGAGATAGATGTTGCACAGGGTATGCCCGCATTTGACATAGTGGGACTTCCCGACGCAGCAGTAAAGGAATCGCGCGAGCGTGTGCGTGCGGCTGTGAAGAACAGCGGTTTTTCGTTTCCTGCACGCCGCATAACAATAAATCTTGCTCCGGCACATATCAAAAAAGAAGGCTCTGTATATGATTTGCCGATGGCAATGGCTTTTCTTGCAGCAACGGGGCAGGCAGACGGAAGCAGCATGGAAGATTATGTGTTTTTGGGCGAGCTTTCGCTTGACGGGAAAATAAATCACATTTCGGGAGTTATGCCGATGGTTATTGCCGCACGTGACAGCGGAGCAAAGACCGCGGTTGTCCCTGAGGCGAATGCGCGTGAGGCGGCGGTTGTAAACGGAATTGAAATAATAGGCGCAAAAAGTCTTCGCGAGCTGTGTGACCATATGGACGGGCGAAAGAAAATTGAACCGTGCGTGGTTGATGTGGAGCAGTATTTCAGAAACAGGGCGGATAACAGTCTTGACTTTTCGGAGGTAAAGGGTCAGGAAAACGTAAAGCGTGCGCTCGAAATTGCCGCCGCAGGAAATCATAATGTTCTGATGATAGGAAGCCCCGGCAGCGGAAAATCGATGATTGCGCAAAGACTGCCGACAATTTTACCCGATATGACGCTTGAGGAGGCTTTGGAGGTTACAAAAATACACTCGATTGCGGGCACGCTTGATTCGGATACGCCGATGATAACGACACGCCCGTTCAGACATCCGCATCATACAATTTCTGCAACGGGACTGTCGGGCGGAGGGCGTATGCCGAAGCCGGGTGAAATAAGTCTTGCGCATAACGGAGTATTGTTTCTGGACGAGCTGCCCGAATTTAATAAGGACGCACTTGAGGTAATGCGCCAGCCGCTTGAGGACGGGAGCGTTACGATTGCAAGAGTGAGCGCGACTTTGACATATCCGTGCAATGTGATGTTTGTTGCGTCGATGAACCCTTGCCGCTGCGGCTATTACGGCGACCCGAACGGGCGGTGCAAATGCAGCGAAACACAGGTGGCGCAGTATCTGAGTAAGGTCAGCGGACCGCTGCTCGACAGAATTGATTTACATATAGAGGTTGCGCCTGTTGCATACAAGGATTTGGAAAACGATACGCCTGCGGAGCGTTCGGCGGAAATAAAAAAGCGTGTTGACGCCGCAAGAAAAATCCAGAGCGAGCGTTATAAGGAATACAATATATATTCAAATTCACAGCTTACGCCGGCGATGATGAACATATTCTGCAAGCTCGGCGAGGCGGAGAAAACAATTATAAAAAGCGCGTTTGACAGGCTTGGGCTGAGTGCGCGCGCATATAACAGAATACTGAAGGTATCAAGGACTATCGCGGATCTTGACGGAAGCGAATATATAAAAGCAAAGCATATTGCGGAGGCGATACAGTTCAGAAGCCTTGACAGAAAATTCTGGCATTGATTTTATAAGGACAAAGTCAAAAGCAATAAACGGAAGGGAAGGATTATTTATGAAACTCGGTGTAATAGGGGCGGGAAATATGGCATCTGCAATAGTAAAAGGTGTTGCAGGCTCGGGAAAGATAGACGCGCACAGCATATATGTGTCAGATAAGGACACGGCAAAGCTTGATGCGCTTGCAAATCAGACGGGCGTAAACGTGAGCGGAAACAACTCGGAGGTTTACAAAAACAGCGATGTTATTATTTTTGCGGTAAAACCGAATGTGTATCCGATTGTACTTGATGAGGCGTCAAAAAGCGGGGGTATCGGCGAAAAGCTGATTATATCGATTGCGCCCGGGATAAGCACAAAGACGATTGAGGGGTATTTTGACATGGGGGCGCATGTTGTGCGCACAATGCCGAATACGCCGGCGATGGTCGGTGAGGGAATGAGCGTGCTGTGCAGAGGCACAAACGTAAGCGATGAGCAGTTTGATACGGCAAATATGATTTTTTCGTGCATAGGCAAAACTGCGGAGCTTGGCGAAAATATGATGGACGCGGTTGTTGCGATAAGCGGCAGCAGTCCTGCATATGTGTTTATGCTGATTGAGGCAATGGCAGACGCAGGGGTTCAGAGCGGACTTGCGCGCAGTGTGTCATATGAGCTGGCGGCACAGTCGGTTCTCGGCTCGGCAAAAATGGTGCTTGATACAAAGAAGCACCCGGGAGAGCTTAAGGATATGGTGTGCTCACCGGGCGGCACAACGATTGACGCGGTGGCAGTGCTTGAAAAGAAGGGTTTCCGCAGTGCGATAATTGAGGCAATGGACGTATGCACAAAGAAAACGCGCGCAATGGGCTAAAATAAATAATTTATGTAACCGTCATTTTCATCGTTTCCCGAACATACAAATTAATGTATGGACAAAAGGGGAGGCGTGCATTCGGCGTGAAAGCAAGGGAGATTTTCGGAAGATACATTGCGAATAACAAAATTTTGCTTATAATATGCACGGCGATGATGACTGCGGGGATATGCGCCGGCAGCATATACTGCGTATCGCTCAAAAACGGCGCCGCACTCGGCGGTATCGGCGATTTCGGTATGCTGTCATCGCCTTATGACACAAAAGCGGTTTTTTTATCATCACTCGCAAATTCGGCACAGCTTGCGTTTTTTATGTGGTTGTGCGGCTGTACAAGGCTCGGTATACCGATTGCACCGATGATAATTGCGCTCAAAGGCTTTGCATGCGGATTTTGCATTGCGGCAATTACTGCCGTATACGGCTCTGCCGGACTGCTGGCGGCAGGGGTTGCAATACTTCCGCAGATGCTCGTTATGTTTGTACTTATGGAGATTTTCTGTGTTGCGGCGATAAATCAGGCGCTGTATTCACATGCTGCCGGAGGCGGAGCGGAAAAGAGAAGGCGGTTTGTATCATACTGCGTATTCTGCGCAATGCTGCTGGGCGGATTTGTGCTGTGTTCGCTTTTTGAGAGCTATGTGTCGCCGTATTTGCTTGTGAAGACACTGGGTCTGTGATATGTTTTCTTTTTTATGAAAACAATAATTAAAAATGGAAAAACAGGTAAAATGTTTTATGAAAAAATTTAAAAAAGATATATACTTTTTTAAAAAAATTTTGTAAAATAGAATTAAAGTTTTACTTGTTTTATCAAAGGGGATATAGATATAATGTTGGACTCATATCAGGAAAATTTTGCAAGGTATCTTGATGAGGAAAAGCGCCTCACACAAAATACGCTGCTTTCTTACAGACGCGATATAGAACAGTACATAGAATACCTTGAAGAAAGAAAAATATATGATATTGACAAAACGAACAAGACAATCGTGCTTACATATCTTCTTTCGCTTCAGAAGCAGGGGAGGGCAACTTCGACAATATCGCGGCATCTTGCGTCGCTGCGCTCATTTTACGGATATCTTAACAGAATGGGAATGATAAAAAAAGACCCGACACTCGGGCTTGAGGCTCCGAAGGTTGAAAAAAGGCTGCCTCATATACTTTCGGCAGGCGAAGTTGAGCGGCTCATGGAGGCACCTGACTGTTCGGATTTGAAGGGATACCGCGACAAAGCGATGCTTGAGCTGCTATACGCTACGGGCATACGTGTCAGTGAGCTTATATTGCTTGATGAAAGTGATTTGAATGTGCAGATGGGGTTTGTGCGATGCAGAAGCTCGCGTAAACGTGTGATACCGCTCGGGAGCATTGCCGTGAAGGCATGTGCCGATTACATAGAAAACGCAAGAGGCGCCATGGTGAAAGATGAAAATGAAACGGCTCTTTTTGTAAACTGCAACGGTCACCGTCTGACAAGACAGGGTTTTTGGAAGATTATTAAGCAGTATAAGACCCGTGCAGGCATAAGCGGAGAGCTTACGCCCCATACGCTCAGACATTCGTTTGCAGCACATTTGCTTGAAAACGGAGCTGATTTGCATGCCATACAGGAAATGCTGGGGCACAGTGACATATCATCGACGCAGATATATTCTCAGCTTTTGAAAAACCGCATAAAAGAAGTCTATCAGAAGGCACATCCGCGTGCGTAAAAAATATGTCGAAAAAGTGTTTAAAAAGCGTGAGAAGGGGTAAAAATATAGCAGAAAGTATTTGGAGGCGATGGTCATGGATATTATCGAAAAAATCGTAAGCAATGTTGAGAAAACAACAAAGGCGGTTGTCAGAAAATCAACAGATGTGGTTGAGATTACGAAGCTGAAAATCGCTATAAGCAATGCGGAAAATGAGGCAGACGGTATTATAAACGAAATCGGTCAGCTCGTATATGAGGCGTATAAAAGCGGTGAGGGAAAGCCTGAGCTTGTTGAGGAAAAATGCGAGAAAATCGATGAAATCAGGAAGGATATTGACACAAAGCGCAATCAGTATGCAAAGCTGCGCAATTTAAAGCGCTGTGCCGAGTGTGAGAATGAAAACGATGCAGATGCGGTTTTCTGCAACAAATGTGGCGCAAAACTTCCCGAAGTTGAGGCTGATGAGGTTGAGGATATGCCGGGAGGTGCGTCCGAGAGTGAGGTAATTGATGCCGAAGAAGCTGCCGCCGAAGAAAAGGCTGATACCGGCAGTGAGGAGTAATTTTTAAAATAATATTGTAGCGAGTAAAAATCCCAAACCGTTTAAGGTTTGGGATTTTTTATAGTTAATGCTTTTCGGGATTTTTAAAATCCTCAATACAATATTGCCATTTTTCACGCTTTCTGAATGGTGTGTTGTATTTTTTCGTAAGCACACCTTTCTGCTCAAGATGCACATAACATTCCATATCGCACGCCCTGCCGCATATTGAGCACTGATATGCATGCTGTGCCGGAGGATAGAAATAGATTGAGTCAAGTATTTTTTCTGCAATATGACGGTCAACCTTTGCCATACCTGAAATTATGTCCATGCGGTCCTTGAAATCGGGGAAGGCATCATATGGCATGAACGGGTTTTTTGTGCCGTTGGCGCCATTGTAATATACCGCACACTGCCATGGATCAACATCGCCGTTTTCATCTATAGCGCTGCCGGGACATGCCTGCATACACTTTTTGCAGTTGTCGCACAGATGGGGTTTTACTATATCGCTCGGCTCAATTTCGGCATCTGTCAGCACAAAGCAATAGCGCACCAAAGGACCGTATTCATCTGTCAGAAGTGCGCCGTGAAAGCCTTTTTCACCAAGCCCGCACTGTATGGCAGCATTCAGAAAATCCATCTGATTTTCAGCTTTCTTATCCCTGTATACAGCGTCATATGCCACCTCGGGGTTTGTGCTGTCAGGCTCGCTCATTATCTGCTGGTGGCGTCTTTGCGGCGCTGCCGTGAAACCGCAGCTTTCGATATATGTTGAAACCTTCAGCTGCGCCATAGGCATTATCGTTTCCTCCATGTTTTCAACAGCCATGGTTGTGTACTGATAGTATGTTGTGCCTTCTTCGATGCCGCGGAACATTCCGCGGAGCAGTCTGAAACCAAAACCGATTACAGTTTTAACATTCGGCATGATTTTAAATATTGCATCGTCCGCGTCAAAGCGGCTTGCGGGAGCAAAGCCTACGATGTCGGCACATTCTGCCTTTGCGATTTCGATTATCTTGTCTTTCATAAGCTTTTTACCCCCTTTATGTGCTTATAGCATGCAACATCGCACTTTCTTCCGCACAGACACGGCGAATAGCCCCACTGTGTATTCGGCAGAAAATTCATTTGTTTGTAAATTCTGCGCGCGCTTTCTGCGTCAAACCTTTTGTTTCCGTTAATAATGTCCTCACGTTCAGGGTCATCTTTCAGAAAATCATCGGTCATAAACGGATTTGATTTGTGTGCGCCTTTATAATAGACGCTGCATTGCCATGTATCCAGCCCGTCTTTGCTTACAGCGCCGCCGGGACATGCTTTTATACATTCGCCGCATTTGTCGCATATGTTTTCACCGAGCGATTTGTCACATTCAAGCGGTGCGTCGGTGATAATAAAGCAGTAGCGCATAAACGGTCCGTATTCTTTGTTTATGATTTTTCCGTTAAGCCCCATTTCGCCGAGCCCGCATGCTTTTGCGGCTTTTCCGAAGTCGATTATTACATCGGGGGCAGGTTTGCCCTCCTCAACGGGGTCGGAAACAAGTTCGTATGTGTCCACAACTTCGGGATTGGTTGTTTTGTCGCCTTTTATGCGAAGGTTTGGGATTGCTTTTTGCAGACATGCGTCATATCCCTCGTTTTCGATTAATGCACCCATTTTAAGAAGAAATATTTCTGCCATTTCCTCGTCTATGTATTTAACACCGAGAGTGGTGTATGCATAAAACTGCGACTTTATATCCATTGTGAGATACAGCCCCTTCGGAACTGCAAAGCCAAAACCTATTATACATTTTGCGGCAGGCAAAATCATTTTCGGATCTTTTTGTATGTCTTCTCCGTCAAACAAATCGAGAGAGCCGATACGGCAAACCGATGCGCCCATTTCTGCCGCTTTTTGCTTTATGTATTCGGCGGTGAGCATGTTTATCACTCCATTCGTATTTATAAATATCTGAAAAATATCCAAAACTGTCAAAAACTTTGCCGGCTTATACTATCTGTCAAGCTTCCACGCCTTTTTTGTTCTGAGCGGAGCTTTGAAGCGTCCCTCCATGCAGCCGCCCTTCTTTTCGAGCATGCTTACACATGCGCGTATACAGCCGCCGCATTTTGCCATATTATATCCGACCCAGCTTGGAAAATATTTTGCCAGAGCGCCGTATACCTTCATGATTTCGTGTTCATCGGCAACGTCCGTTATTCCGTTCATAAGGTTAAGGTCGCCGTTTTCGTTTTTGTCCCATACTTCTTTCGGCACAAACGGATTGAAATATTTTCCGGCATGTGTATAGAATGCGTAGCAGCGCCACATGTCAATATCGCCCCATTCGCATATTTTGCCGTCAAGGTCAACTCTGACGGTTTTTCCGGAGTTTATTGCAGGGATGCAGCTTCCGGGACATTCGCGCACACATGCGCCGCACTTTCTGCAAAGCGGTTCGCCGCTGTACATTTCGTCATACTCAAGCTCTGCGTCCGTAAAAATGAAGGCGACACGCTGCAAAGGACCAAACTCGGGCGTAAGAAGCATTTTGCTCCAGCCTATTTCGCCGAGTCCGCATGCAACCGCCGCAATTCTAAACTGAAACTGTAAGTCGGGCGGAACGCTGTCCTCACGCGCGGCACGCGTAAACTGAACGCTTCTGTGATGTGCGGTGGAGGTTTTTGCGTTCTCGTTTACCTCAATCTGCTCCTCGGGCGAAAGTGTGTTTCCGGGAGAACCGTCCATGTCGGAAACGCAGCCTCGGGCGCCTGTGTTTCTGTACAAAAACGCCTCATAGCCCTCGTCCTCGATTACTCTGCCGACACGATATAAAACGGCAGGTGCAAAGATTTCGTTTATGCCGCCGTAAGCCATTGACGGGTACTGATAAAACTGTGTGCCCTCCTCAATGCCGCGCTGTACGCCGCGCGGGATCCTGAATACAAAGCCGATACAGCTTTTTGCTTCGGGAAAAAGAAACTGCGGATTCATCTCGTCCGGTGCGCCGTCGAAACGTGACATCGGAGCTATGCCGCATTTGTCTGCGCCTGCCGCAAGGGCAGCGTCTTTAATCATTTTACTGGTAAGCATTTTATACCTCCTCAAGATTTATGAAAGCATTTTCAAATGCGCTGCGGCACATATTGCAGCCACAGCAGTTTTTTGAACAAAACAAATTGAAATTGCCTAATTTTTTGTTGTCAAGCACATACGGATACAGTCTTGCGCTGTGGTTCGGCTCGAGCAAATCGAGTATATTTCCGGAATATGAGTCGTTTATGTAGCTTTTCAGTATCATCGACGGGTTTTGGGAAACTCTTGTTGCAAGTTTCATTGATGAGAAATACGGTTCATATAAATGTACGTCCTCGGGACGGATAAAACTTGTGTCGCGTATGAGAGAAATTCTCTTTTCATGATTTTTCAGATATTCGTGACATATTCCTTCAAACATATACGCATTATCCATGCGTGCAATTTCGCTTTCGTGCGCAACGAGGTTATCGTGAAAGGTGTGCGCAGAGCAGTTATTAAGGCAGCCGCTGTTTGCGAGTATATACAGCTTCTTTCCGTTTTCATTGCACCATGATTTCAAAGAGGAAATGTGCTCGAAATCTCTGTTATATTCACGCTGCAAATAATAGCCGTCAAAATATTCGGAAACATAGTCCATGCCTTCGGCAGTACCGATTTTCATGTTTACAGAGGCACGGACCTCAAGCTGCGGAAAATTATTTTTTATAAATTTTGCAATTATGGGAGAGGTTGTCGTTATGCTGCTCAGAGTATATTTTGATGCAAGATAATCGACACAGTCGCCGACTTTGCCGTAAAAATCGCGCGAAAGACTGTCTGCACCGTAACAATTGCCGTTAAAAAGCAAATTAAACTTAAGCTGTGCGCCGCTCAGTAAATCAAGGTCGCTTTCTTGCTTTTTTTGTGCCTCCCACTGCGATAATTCGCTTTGGTCGGTCTGCCTGTTGCGCCCATTTGCAAAATCGCCCCATGAAAAATAGACCTCTTCTATGTGAGGCGCCGCAGAAATTATATCCTCAATAAATGAATTGTCGCGTCTGATCTGATATCCTACGGAGAATTTCATATGAATTCACCTGCTTTACATAATAATCAGAAATTTAAAAACATAACTATCCATACTTGATTATATCATTGAAATGTTGTATAATACATACACATAACAAACATGTTTTTGCATAAAACAAACTTTTGGCGGAGGAAAGCTATGAGATTTGAAGAGATAAATCCATTTGTGAGATATGCCGGAGAGATTACTCCTGCGTCCGTTGATTACAGTGTGTGCTCATATGATTCGCGTTTGTTTTATATACTCGGCGGCATGGGGGAAATTGAAACGAACGGCACGCGTCATGTGCTTGAAAAGGGCGCTCTTGTGCTGTTTTTTGCAGGCACACAATATAGATTTGTTTCGGTAAAAAATTTGCGTATGTATGCGCTTAACTTTGATTTTACAAGGCAGAGCGCTGATATAACAAACAGTTTGTCAACGGTCAGAATGGAGGAGTTTGACAGAATATGCCTGACTGAGCAGGTGGCGTTTGATGACTGCGATTTTGCAGAAAACACATTTGTATCTGAAAACGCTGCAAAATATGAAGACGAAATATCGGCAATTGTCAGAGAGTTTGTAAAAAGAAGAGTGCAATACGGGCTTGTGTGCGGCGGAATGATGAAAAGTTTGCTCGGAAAGCTGGCACGGAGCGCAGTTTTTGAGGAGAAGCATACACCGGAAAAGCTTGATACGATAATTGAGTATATACAGACGCATTATAAAGAAAATATAACGAATGATGAGCTTGGCAGACTTATAGGATATCACCCGTATTATATCAACAGGCTCATGATGGCATATACGGGCACAACACTGCGTCATTATGTCATAAACTGCCGTATAAATGAGGCGAAAAGGCTGCTTATGACATCGGAGGTGAGTTTGTCGGAGGTGGCAGAGAAAAGCGGTTTTAAATCGGCATATTATTTTTCAAGGTGCTTTAAGGAAAAAACGGGATTTTCGCCGGGCAAATTTCGGGCGGCACGGAAGAATATGGTGTGATTTTGAAAATACGGAAATGTATGTGCGTACTTGTGCCGGCAAAAAGTGCTTGACATATAATGAAATGTTGATGTATAATAACAATCAGGCTTGGAAATTTGACAATTTAAAATGGAAAGTTGAAAGTGAGCAATTAAATGGAGAATATTATCGAAATTAAAAGCTCTGACTTTGCAGCTAGGATTGTCAATTTGTATAAGTATTTAATTGATATCAAGAAAGAATATGTTCTTTCAAAGCAATAATTTTCCATTTTCCATTTTCAACTTTCAATTTAATACATGCGCCTGTGGCGGAATTGGCAGACGCGCCAGACTTAGGATCTGGTGTCCCCGACGTGAAGGTTCAAGTCCTTTCAGGCGCACCAAATAAGAACCGTAATTTTGATACGAAATTGCGGTTCTGTTTTTTTGCCCGAAAAGCCTTTAATAATGGGATTTCTACAAAAAGAAAAGTTTCGGAGTAATGGATGTTGTGCTAAAATCAGAGCATTTTCAGCTACTTACTGCTCGGTGCTTTCACTCCGAAACTTTTCCTCGAAAAATAATGCACCGCTTTTGCCTCTTTTTAGGTCAAAAGCGGTGCATTATTTTATTTGTAGTTTATCCAACTCCTTTTGTGCTGTAACTTTTGTAGATATCCGATCATGATTTATTTAAATAAATCCCAAATACTGAAAGATGTCTTGTTATAAACCTTGTTATATGCTGCCTTCTTGGGATTCTTAATCCAACCGGAACCTTTCTTGCCATATCCGGGAAGTAAAGCCTTTTTTACAGCTCGTTTAGCTTTTCCTGTTGTTCTTGCTTTTAATGCCCTTTTTAACGACGGTGTTCTAACTCCAAACTTCATTTATTCTTACCTCTTTATCTATAATCAGATGATATTATGGAATTACGGTGTGTCGGCATTTGACAGCATAAAAACAGCCGTTATGCAAAACAGTGAGAAGTTTTCCGGCATT
>CAKSHB010000018.1 GCA_934456295.1 uncultured Clostridia bacterium
AATATACGAGGCACGTCCGAATGTGACCGTTGACGCGGCAGCGCTGTGCCTGAAATCGTCAAATACAACAATTCTGCGCGGAGGCAGTGAGGCTCTTAATTCAAATAACGTGCTGACCGAAATAATGCGCAAGGCTGTGGCGGAGGCAGGATTGCCCGAGGACTGCATATGCTTTGTAAGCGATACATCGCACGAAACTGCGGAGCGTATGATGAAGCTGAACGGATATGTCGATGTGCTCATACCGCGCGGCGGTGCGGGGCTTATAAAGGCTGTTGTGCAGAATGCGACTGTGCCTGTAATTGAAACGGGTACGGGAAACTGCCACATATATGTGCACAGCGACTGTGACTTTGATATGGCGCAGAACATAATCATAAACGCAAAGGTCAGCCGTCCGGCGGTATGTAATGCGGCGGAGAGCCTTTTGATTGATGCGGATATTGCGGAAGAGTTTTTGCCGCTTATATATAAGAAGCTTTCGGAGAATGGGGTTGAGGTGCGCGGCTGTGAGAAATGTTTGTCAATTTGTCCCGATATGAATAAGGCGACCGAGGAGGATTTTTACACAGAATATAACGACTATATCATGTCCGTAAAAATTGTCAGCGGAATTGATGAGGCGATTGAGCATATAAATACGCATAACACAAAACACTCAGAGGCGATAGTGACAAACAGCTACAGTGCGTCACAGAAATTTCTTGACCGTATCGACGCGGCGGCGGTATATGTGAATGCGTCAACAAGGTTCACCGACGGATTTGAGTTCGGATTTGGAGCGGAAATCGGCATAAGCACGCAGAAAATACATGCCCGCGGCCCCATGGGTTTAAACGAGCTTACAACGATAAAATATATTGTGTACGGCAGCGGACAGGTGCGCGGATAGGAAATATAAAGCCGCAAAAAGGCGAAAAGTTGATATGCGGTGCGCTTTTGCTTGCATATTGTCATAATATGTGGTAAAATAATAGGGTTAACAATAGGATTAGAGATATAAAAAACATAAGACAGAAGGTAGAGGATATTTTGGTTAGAGAAGATTTGAGAAATATAGCAATTATAGCACACGTTGACCATGGCAAAACAACGCTTGTTGACCAGCTTCTGAAACAGGGCGGAGTATACCGCGAAAACCAGGTGGTTGAGGAGCGTGTTATGGACAGCAACGCCCTTGAGCGTGAAAGAGGCATAACGATACTGTCAAAAAATGCGGCGGCACATTATAAGGGTGTTAAAATTAACATAGTCGATACGCCGGGGCATGCCGATTTCGGCGGCGAGGTTGAGCGTGTATTAAAAATGGTAAACGGCGTAATACTTTTGGTAGATGCCGCAGAAGGCCCTATGCCGCAGACGCGTTTTGTGCTTTCAAAAGCGCTTGCGCTCGGACACAAGATTATAATTGTAATAAATAAAATAGACCGCCCCGATGCAAGATTAAAAGAGGTGGGCGACGAAGTTCTTGAGCTGCTGCTTGACCTTGATGCAAGCGACGACCAGCTTGACAGTCCTATAATATATTGTTCGGGACGCGACGGTACGGCGTCTATGTCGCCGGGTGAGCAGGGCAAGGATTTGACTGTGCTGTTTGATACAATCATAGACTATCTGCCGGCGCCCGAGGGCGATGCGGACGGCGATTTTCAGATGCTGATTTCGTCGATTGATTACAGCGAGTATGTCGGCAGAATGGCAATAGGCAGAATAGAGCGCGGCACGCTCAATGTAAATCAGGAGGTTGCGGTTTCGGACTTTCATGATAAAGACGTATCGGCAAGGGGCAAGATAGGCGCAATTTATCAGATAGACGGAACGGGGCGTGTACCTGCGGAAAGTGCAAAAGTCGGCGATATTGTATGTGTATCGGGACTGAGCAACATTACAATCGGAAACACAATTACCTCGGTAGATAATCCCGAACCGATAGAATTTGTAAAAATCGGCGAGCCTACGGTTGAGATGACCTTCTCGGTAAATGACAGCCCGTTTGCCGGTCAGGAGGGTAAATTTGTAACCTCGCGCCAGCTTCGCGACAGACTGTACCGCGAGCTTTTGAAGGACGTTTCGCTCCGTGTGCATGACGGCGAAACAACGGACAGTTTTGTTGTTTCGGGCAGAGGCGAGATGCATTTGTCTATACTGATTGAAACAATGCGCCGTGAGGGATATGAATTTGCGGTAAGTACGCCGCGCGTGCTTTTCAAAGAAATTGACGGAAAACTGCATGAGCCTATGGAGCGGCTTTTGGTTGATGTGCCGGAGGAGAGCGTCGGCTCGGTAATGGAAAAAATGGGTCAGCGCAAGGGCGAACTTGTTTATATGTCGCCCCAGGGTACGCGCATGAGAATTGAGTATAATATACCTGCACGCGGACTTTTCGGCTACAGAAGCGAGTTTCTGACAGATACGAAGGGTGAAGGAATACTGAATACGATGTTTAATGGCTATCAGCCGTATAAGGGCGATATAACAAGACGTTTCACAGGCTCACTTATCGCGTTTGAAACGGGTGAGGCTGTCGGTTACGGACTGTTTAACGCACAGGCGCGCGGCACATTATTTATTGAGCCAGGTACGCCGGTATATGAGGGCATGGTTGTCGGAGTGTCGCCGAAAACGGGCGATATTAGCGTAAATGTGTGCAAGAAAAAGCAGATGACAAATACGCGTGCGGCAGGAAGTGATGATGCACTTCGTCTTATACCTCCGAAAAGGCTGAGCCTTGAAGAGGCGATAGAGTTTTTGGGTGAGGACGAATTGCTTGAGGTCACACCGGAAAATTTCAGACTGCGCAAACGCATACTGAATAATTCGCTCAGACTTAAAGCACAGAGTAAATTAAAATGAAAAACGGCTTATGCCGTTTTTTTATGCCGAAAATTGTTTAAGCAATTGTTGCAGCGATAAAAATTGCCATACAAAAGCATGCAGAGCGGATATTTAATTGATAAAGCTGTTTTTGTTATATTTTAATTATGAAATAATATGCAGACTGTGCACATATAAATAAACTGTAAAAGCTATTTTGCCGCGAGGCTTTAAAGCTTGCGGCGGAACGGAGTTTGATATGTGCAGATTTATAATAGTAAAAAAGCGCACTCTGATAATTTGCCTCATAGCCGCAGTTCTGACAATAACCTGCGGGGTATGCCTTGCGGCGGGGCTGACGGCAAGCTGTGACGAGGAAGCGCCGCAGCAAGGGGTGCGGCTGCCGATACTGATGTATCACAGCATACTTAAAAATCCCTCCTCTGCGGGAAAATATGTTGTTTCGCCGGACACATTTGAGGCTGATATGAAATATCTGAAGGATAACGGCTATACATGTGTTTTGAGCGACGATGTTATAGGTTATGTGAAGAACGGGAAAAAACTGCCCGAAAAGCCGGTCATGGTCACGCTTGACGACGGGTATCTGAACAATCTGACATATGTTGTGCCGATACTTGAAAAATATGACATGAAGGCGGTAATTTCGATTGTCGGCGAATATACTGAGCGCTTTTCGGCACAGGCTGACCATAATCCGAATTATTCACATTTTTCATGGATGGATATAGATGAATGCATAAAATCGGGCAGAGTTGAAATCGGAAATCATACGTATAATATGCACAAGCAGGATAAGCGGCGCGGCAGCATGAAAAAGCGCAGTGAGAGCAGGGAGCAGTATGAAAAGGCTTTCAGCGAAGATGTTATGAAAACACAGCAGCTTTTAAAGCAGCATTGCGGAATAGAGCCGAAAATATTTACGTATCCGTACGGAGCGGTAAGCAACGACTCGCTTGATTTGGTAAAAAAACTCGGTTTTGAGATGTCTTTGGGGTGCTGTGAGAAAGTGAATGTTATTACACGCAATGAGGAGGACTTATATCAGTTATGCCGTTTTAACAGACCGAGCGGTATAAGTACGGAAAAATTTATGGCAAAAATAGAGAAATAGAAATGCTGACAAAAATAATATGATATATGATGAAATTGCGCTGCCTTTTGGAAAACATTGATTTTTTAAATGGCACGCAGTTTTTTTGTTTGCGGGGCTATTATTTTTTTAAAAAATTTGAAAAAAGGTATTGACATTGCTTATATGCGGTATTATAATAAACATATGAACAATAACTCATATGTTTATATGAAGAGGTGATAAAATGTTTAAGAAGGATAAAATATCCGAAAACGATAAAATGCCTGAAAAAAATAAAAATTTTGAAAAAGACGCTGTACAGCCAAATGACGGGCAGACGGAAGAAACAGCGGAGAAAAACGGCTCCGAGAGCTGTATGCATGATGAAAAAGTATCAAATCTGAAGGACGGTATGCCCGATGAGGAGATATTATATGATTTGGCAGAGCTGTATAAGGTTTTCGGCGATTCGACGCGTATAAAAATTCTGTATGTGCTTTTTGAGAGTGAGATGTGCGTTCAGGATATATCAAATCTGCTGTGTATGACGCAGAGCGCAATATCGCATCAGCTCAGAGTGCTGAAAAATTCAAAGCTTGTCAGATACAGGCGCGACGGCAAAACGATAATGTACTCGCTTGCAGATTCGCATGTACGCTCAATACTTGACCAGGGACTTGAACATATAGCCGAATAAAAATAAATTTATAAAAAATTATAATAAACGCAAAATGCGAAAGGAGAAGTTTTCTATGAAAAAATCATACATACTTCAGGATTTGGACTGTGCGGTATGCGCAGCAAAAATCGAAAAGGCGGTTTCGGAGATTGAGGGTGTTGACGCTGTGAGCGTGAGCTTTATGGCGCAGAAGATGACGATTGACGCTTCTGAGGATAAACATGCGGACATAATCAAGCAGGCAAAGAAGCTTATAAAGAAGATTGAGCCCGATTGCAGCCTTATAGTATAAAGGGACTTTATAAAAGAACTTTGCGGAAGGAGAATGGCTTATGACAAAACGTCAGAAAATTGTTGCCGTACGTGTAGGTATAGCATTGCTGCTTTTGGCATCAGCTCTCGGACTTATTCAAAACGAATATGTAAAAGGAGCGTTCTTGCTTGCGGCATATATAATATCGGGCTATGACATATTATGGAAAGCAGTCCGCAACATACTGCGCGGACAGGTTTTTGATGAGAATTTTCTGATGGCAATCGCGACTGTCGGTGCAATTGCCATAGGCGATTATGCCGAGGGCGTTGCCGTAATGGTGTTTTACCAGGTAGGCGAGTTGTTCAACGGTGTTGCGGTAAATAAATCACGCAAATCGATTGCGGCGCTTATGGCTATACGCCCCGATTATGCAACGCTTATTACAGCCGAAGGGGAAAAGCGCGTGCCGCCCGATGAGGTTGAAATCGGAAGCGAAATTCTGATAAATCCGGGAGAAAAAATACCTCTTGACGGAATTGTTGTGTCGGGATGTTCGAGTATAGACACTGCGGCAATATCGGGCGAGTCGATGCCGCGCGATGTGTTTGAGGGCGACAGTGTTGTCAGCGGCTGCGTAAACATGAACGGCGTCCTTAAGGTCAGAACAACTAAAGTTTTCGGCGAATCGACCGTATGCAAAATACTTGATATGGTTGAAAATGCAACGGCGAAAAAAGCGCGTGCGGAAAACTTTATCACAAAGTTTGCGCGCTATTATACGCCCGCTGTTGTTATCGGTGCGGCTGTGATTGCGTTTGTTATGCCTCTGATTATGCCGGAAATCGGTTTTTTGGAATGGGTAAACCGTGCGCTTGTATTTTTGGTTGTATCGTGCCCGTGTGCGCTTGTTATTTCAATACCGCTCGGATTTTTCGGCGGCATAGGCGGTGCATCAAAGAAGGGCATACTTATAAAAGGGTCGAATTATGTTGAGGCTGCAGCACAGATAAAAACGGTTGTGTTTGACAAAACCGGCACACTTACAAAAGGAAGCTTCAAGGTTACGGAAATTACGCCGTTTGAGTCTGATGAAGATGAGCTTTTGAAATTTTCCGCATATGCACAGTGCCGTTCGTCACATCCGATTGCGCTTTCGCTGCTTGAGGCATACGGCAAAGAAGTGGATAAAGACAAAGCCGGCGAATATGAGCAGATAAGCGGCTTGGGTGTGCGCGTGCGTTTTGACGGCGATGAAATTCTTTGCGGAAATAAGCGCCTCATGGACAAAAACGGCATGTCGGCGCCCGAATTTGAGGGCGCGGGAACTGTTGTGTATACGGCGGTGAACGGGCGCTGTATCGGCAGAATTGTGATATCCGATACAGTTAAAGACGGCGCAAAAAAGGCTATTGACGAGCTGCATGCATGCGGAGTAAAAAATATCGTTATGCTTACGGGCGACGGCGAGCGTGCTGCCCAGAGCGTTGCGAAAGAACTTGCGATAGATGAGGTTCATGCATCGCTGCTGCCTACGGATAAGGTGAATGAGTTTGAGAAAATACTGGCTCATAAAGGCAAAAAGGGAACTGTTGCATTTGTGGGCGACGGTGTAAACGATGCTCCCGTGCTTGCACGTGCAGATGTCGGAATTGCCATGGGTGCGATGGGTTCAGACGCCGCAATTGAGGCATGTGATATAGTTATAATGAATGATGATTTGGAAAAACTGTCGCAGACGGTTAAAATCAGCAGAAAAACGATTTCAATTGTGCGTCAGAACATAGTAATTGCTCTTGCGGTGAAGGCGGCAGTACTGATACTCGGCGCATTCGGACTCTCAAATATGTGGGCGGCAGTATTTGCTGATGTGGGAGTGGCGGTTATAGCGATTTTAAACTCAATCCGCACGATGAGGTAAAAACGGATAATATTATGTTTATAAACAACAGTGCGCGGAAACAGACATGCGAAAATCTGTTTCTGCGCATTTTTTTATGTATTTTATAAAAATACTGTTGATTTTTGTGCCGATATAGGTTAAAATATACATAAGCAGATGTTATATGTACATGTTGACGTGAGAGCTTATGTCGGTTTTCGGCAAGGTTAAAGCGCTGCTAAAATGATGTTGTGCAAAAAACTCCTTTATTTGCGCTGAGGGAGGTTTGATTTTATTACTATTTACGCTGGAGCGCAGCGGCAGAATGGAGATTTTTATGAAAAAGCGAATAATTTGTATGTTGGTCGGTGCTGTTATAATGTGTATGTGTTTTGTAAATGCGTATGCATTTGACTATGATTATAAGATAGGCGACATGAAAATTACATCAGACAGTATAAGCGTTGATGTTGAGAAATTATCGAATTCTTCCGACGCGGCTGTATTATGTGTTGCCATGTATGACGAGTATAACACGCTTCTGGACGTAGAGGGCAAAATACTTTCTATGGAGAATGGAAAAAAAGAAACGGTTTCGGTCGAACTTTCGGCAAATTCTGCGGTGACGGTTAAGGCATTTGTGCTTGGTGACAAGATAATGCCGAAAAGCAATTTGAAAAGCAGAACAACGAGTATTGAAGGCGAGATAGAGTATGGCGGAGATGCATAAAGTATATATTTAAAATATGTATGCCGACTTTCCCGCGCATAAAAAATGTGCGGGACTTTTTGTGCAAAATTTTTTAAAAATAAGTATTGCAATATAAAAGCAGCAGTGTTATAATACAAAATATAGTGTGTTTGATACAGATGCATGACTATATGTGGTTTGTTTAAAGGGGATAATAACTGTTTGCGAAACAGCGGTAAATATTGTAAAGAGGGGAAACAGCGATGATAAAAATCATTAAAAAGGATAACACAAAGGAGAATTTTAACGTTCAGAAAGTTGTTGCTGCGGTAAATAAATCCGCATACCGCGCGTTGGTGAAATTTACCGATGAGGACATAAAATTTATATGCGATTTCGTTGAGAAGCGCGTGTATGAGATGAACAAAAACGAGATACATATAAGCGAGATGCATAATATTGTTGAAGGTGCGCTTGAGGCAGTAAATCCGGTTGTAGCAAAGAGCTATAAAGACTATAGAAACTATAAGCAGGACTTTGTGCACATGCTTGATGAGGTATACAAAAAGAGCCAGTCGATTATGTATATCGGCGACAAAGAAAATTCAAATTCGGACAGTGCGCTTGTGTCAACTAAGCGTTCGCTTATATTCAACCAGCTTAACAAGGAGCTGTATCAGAAATTTTTCCTCACAACCGATGAATTGCAGGCATGCCGCGACGGATATATATATGTGCATGACATGTCGGCAAGACGCGATACAATGAACTGCTGTCTGTTTGATGTGCAGAGTGTGCTCAAAGGCGGATTTGAGATGGGCAATCTGTGGTATAATGAGCCGAAAACGCTTGCTGTTGCCTTTGATGTAATCGGCGATATCGTGCTTTCGGCGGCAAGCCAACAGTACGGCGGATTTACTGTGCCGCAGGTTGATATTATACTTGAGCCGTATGCCGAAAAAACCTACAAAATGCAGTTTGAAAGATATAAGAGCATGGGGCTTGATGATGAGGCGGCGGACAGAGAAGCTATGAAAGATGTGACGACCGATTTTGAGCAGGGCTTCCAGGGCTGGGAGTACAAGTTTAATACGGTTGCGTCAAGCCGCGGTGACTATCCGTTTATAACTATGACGATGGGACTCGGCAGAAAGCGCTTTTCAAAGCTTGCGTCAAAGTCAATTCTGAAGGTGCGCGCAGGCGGTCAGGGAAAAAAAGAGTGCAAAAAGCCCGTTCTGTTCCCGAAAATCGTATTTTTGTATGACGAAACATTGCACGGACCGGGCTGTGAGCTTGAAGATGTGTTTGAGGCAGGCGTTTCATGCAGCGCAAAGACAATGTATCCCGACTGGCTCAGTCTGACAGGAGAGGGGTATGTTGCGTCGATATATAAAAAGTACGGCGAAGTGGTAAGCCCGATGGGGTGCCGTGCGTTTCTGTCGCCTTATTATGAGCGCGGCGGAATGGAGCCTGCAGACGAGAATGATAAGCCGGTATTTGTGGGGCGTTTTAACATTGGCGTTGTAAGTTTGCATCTGCCAATGATTTATGCGAAGGCAAAGCATGAGAGTAAGGATTTCTATGAGGTGCTTGATTACTATCTTGAACTGATACGTTCGCTGCATCTGCGCACATATGATTATCTCAGCGAAATGCGCGCATCGACAAATCCGCTCGCATATTGTGAGGGCGGCTTTTACGGCGGACATCTCGGTATTCATGATAAAATCAAGCCCGTACTTGAGTCGGCTACGGCGTCATTCGGCATAACTGCGTTGAACGAGCTGCAGCAGCTTTATAATAAAAAGTCGCTTGTTGAGGACGGAGAATTTGCGATTGAGGTTATGGAGCATATAAATAAAAAGGTTAATGAGTTTAAAAAGAAGGACGGCAAGCTGTATGCGATATACGGAACGCCGGCAGAGAATTTGTGCGGCTTGCAGGTTACACAGTTCAGAAAGAAATTCGGCATAATCGAAAATGTTTCCGACCGCGAATATGTGTCAAACAGTTTTCACTGCCATGTGGCTGAGGATATTACGCCGATACAGAAGCAAAATCTCGAAAAGCGCTTCTGGGATTTATTAAACGGCGGAAAAATTCAGTATGTAAAATATCCTATAGATTACAACCTCGACGCAGTGCGCACATTGATACGCCGTGCGATGGATATGGGATTTTATGAGGGCGTGAATTTGTCGCTTGCATATTGTGACGACTGCGGACATAAGGAGCTTGAAATGGACAGCTGCCCGAAGTGCGGCAGCAGAAACCTCACGAAAATCGACCGCATGAACGGATATTTGTCATACTCGCGCGTTAAGGGCGATACACGCCTTAATGCGGCAAAAATGGCAGAGATTGCGGAAAGAAAGAGTATGTAGAATATTATGCGGTAAAAGGAGAATATGTGATGCGTTATCATGACATAACTAAGGACGATATGAAAAACGGGAGCGGACTGCGTGTTGTTCTGTGGGTGTCGGGTTGTGAGCATATGTGCAAAGGATGCCAGAACCCAATTACATGGGATATAAACGACGGTTTGATATTTGATGATGAGGCTAAAAAAGAGTTGTTTGATGAGATTGAGAAGCCGTATATATCGGGGGTAACCTTCAGCGGCGGCGACCCGCTGCATATACAGAACAGGGGCGAAATCGGAAAGCTCATATGTGAGATAAAGGAGAAATTTCCGGATAAGACGATATGGCTTTATACGGGATATAATTATGATAACATATGCGCGCTTGATTTTATTTCAAAAATAGATGTGCTTGTTGACGGACGGTATGATGAGGAACTGCGCGACACCAAGCTTCACTGGCGCGGAAGTGCTAATCAGCGTGTAATTGACATACCGAAAACGGTGAAATCCGGAAAAATAGTGTTATACTGCGGATAAGGGGGATATAGTGTGAAAAGGATTGCAAATTTTTATAAGGTAAGCGAAAAACGTTTTTTAAATGATTTTGAGGGCGAAAACGCACAGGCGGTATATGAGGGCATAAAGCTGCCGAAACGTGCTACGGCAGGTTCTGCCGGATATGACTTTTTTGCGCCGTTTGATTTTGAGCTTAAAGCCGGCGAAACGATTAAAATTCCGACAGGCATACGCGTGAAAATCGATGACGGCTGGGTGCTTAAGCTGTATCCGAGAAGCGGCTTGGGATTTAAGTACAGACTTCAGATGAATAATACCGTGGGGATTATTGACAGCGATTATTACGGCTCGGACAACGAGGGTCACATATTCATAAAAATCACGAATGACTCAAATGAAGGTAAAACGCTTGCGGTAAAATGCGGCGAAGGCTTTGCACAGGGGATATTTGTGGAATACGGGATTACATATGACGATGACGTTTGTGAAATAAGAAACGGCGGCTTCGGCAGTACGACAAAATAGATTTGCAAAATTGCCGTGCGGCTGTAAAAAATATGTTGACTACAGTGCAAAAATGTGGTAATATAATTAAGTGCTTTCAAGAGTGTATGAAAGCGTTTGGAGATGTTTATGACGGCATTTCCGATATGCTCGAGTGGCGGAACTGGCAGACGCCCGGGACTTAAAATCCCGTGGGAAGCGATTCCCGTACCGGTTCGATCCCGGTTTCGAGCACCAAAAATCGGCAAGTACTTTCGTGCTTGCCGATTTTTTATTATATATTTACTGTTTCTTCAAAGACGGCTGCCGCTTTTTTGTGCGGCGGCTTGTTATGTATAAATATATGTTAAAATTTAGCATTATTTGCCTTCAGAATATCCTGAAGCTTTTTTATATCAATATTTCCGACACTGCATTTATCTTTATATGCCACACTTGCCGCACAGCCGGCAGCCTCCCCAAGACAGCATACAATCGGCATTATGCGGATTGATGCCTGGGCGTAATGGTCCGTTGAGATGCATCTTCCGGCAACAAGCAGATTTTTTGCTCCTTTCGGGATAAGTGAGCGATAGGGAATGGTGTAATATTCTCCGTCAGGAAAAAAGTAATGACTTGTTCCGCTGCCCTCGGGGTTGTGGATATCGATATCATAGTTTCCGAGCGCGATGGAATCTTCAAATTGAACACAATTTTTCAAATCATCGCCCGTGAGAATATATTCACCGTCAATCATGCGGCTTTCTCTTATGCCGATTGATGCGGCGCTTGAAAGCAGCGTGCTGTTTTTGAATGATTTGAAATTATCATGCAGAAAAGTAAACAGCTCAAATACCTGTTCGCGCGCCTCAATTTCCGCTTTTGTGACATCGAGTGTATTTGTCGGGTTGAGCTTTACTATTCTTGTCGAGTTAAAATGAAGTACACCGTCGATAAGTGTGCCGAAGATTAATACATCTTCGCGATGATTTTTTATTTTACCGTCTGCTTTAAATTCCTTATATAGCTTGTTTATATTATTGCGCTCTTCTGAAAATAGGTCCAAATCAACGCCGGCGACTCTGAAACATAAAGTCATCGGCTGGCACAGATTATCCGTTTCCCTTCCGAGCCTGAACGGAAAGCCTGCAAGCTTTGCAAGGTCGGCGTCACCCGTGGCATCAATGAAATAATCGGCGCAGATGTTAAATTTGCCTGATTTACTTGTAACCTCGACGGAGCTTACTGTGTTATCCGAAATTTGAACATCGGAAAGAAATGAGTGAAACAAAAGCTCTGCACCGGCAGACAGGAGCATGCGGTTAAGACATATTTTCAGATATTCTTCGTTAAATATCTTGCCGCAAATTGCATTAAGATTTAACTTTTCAAGCTCACTGCAAATTTCTGCAAATAATCCTTCGGAGAGATTGTATCTTTCCCCGTCCTTTTTTGTCCAATATGGCATAAACGGATTTACAAGGCAGTTTACGGCAGCGCCGCCGAGAGCGTTGCCTTGTTCAATCAGCAATACATTAAGACCCTGCCTTGCGGCGCTTATTGCTGCGCCGCAGCCTGCAAACCCTCCGCCTACAACGACCAAATCATACTTTTTCAAGCTAATCCTTCCCTTCAAAAATATTGCAAGCCGTAAACAGGCTTGATGTATACCGACATTATAATCAATAGAAAACAGATTGTCTTATAGAAAAGATATAAAAGACTTGAACAAACGAAACTTTTGTGGTAGAGTATAACCAAAGAGGTGTAATTTATGTTATATCTGCAAGAGCTTGTTGACTACTTGAGCGCAGGAACGAATGTGAAAATATGTATTCATGACATTTCGGGAATACTGATGAATGAAAGGCTGGCGTTATCCGAAAGAAACAAAATTCATTTTAACGAATTTTGCAATACAGCAAAAAACACTCAGCGAGGCTATAATCTCTGTATTGCATGCAAATCCATTGCCAACAGGAAGGCTTGGCAGACGCGGAAACCGTTCTGCGGATACTGCGCATGGGGAATTTTTGAGGCGGTGTATCCGGTGGTTATAAAAAACAGTGTTCAGTGCATTGTGTATGTCGGAAATGTTATTGCTAACGAAGATGTTTTCGTGAAAAGGGCGAAGCTTGCATGCAAAAATACAGGTGTCGGTAAAAATGATATAAAAACCGCATCTCTGACATGCGCGAGAAGTACTGATACGGAAAAGTTGATTAAAACAGCTGAAATAATAGGCGACTTTATTACGCTGCTGTCGGATTTTTATATGTATGACAAGCAGCCGAAAATCAGTGCCGAAAACCGTATGAGCAAGATTATAAGAGAATATACGGAGCTTAATTATAAACAGCCCGTGACCCTTGCGTCGCTGTCAAAAATTTATTTTATTAATGAAAAATATCTGGGACGTATTCTTAAAAAATCATGGGGAATGAGCTTCCACAGGTATCTGAACATGGTTCGGCTGCATAATGCGGAAAAATTGCTGAGAACGGAAAAAAGAACCGTAGCTGACATTGCATTTGAATGCGGATTTGAGAATGTGACATATTTCAACCGCATGTTTCGCTTGAATTACGGAAAAACACCGTCACAGTACAGAGCGGAATACACAAAATTAAACATTTGATTTTTGCCTGTAAAAGCTTGTTTCAATTTGATTTATTTTGATTTATGAAAAAAACGCAAATGAGCCGTTTCAAAAAGAAACAGCTCATTTGCGCAATACTATATTATATACATACAAATTAGGAGAAATTTGTATATGCACCGATACAAAAAATGAATTCTGTATCAATACGTTTATATTATAACAACAAAAAAATAAAAAAACAATGTAATATATGAGCAAATATGTGTAAAAAACAATCAATTTTTATAAAAAATAGGTTTTTTTAATTTTAAAAAATTTTATGGAACAAAGTTGAAACAAAATGCGTCAAAATTAACATAGCTACAAAAATATGCATGAGAATGCGAATTACAGGGGGAAAACATATGAAAGCAAAACTTTTACTTATTTCGGTTATACTTGCGGGAATGGTTACGTTGATGTCGGGCTGCGGCACAAACGGTATCACCGAGCCGTCACCGTCACCTTCTGCAACGCCGAGTTCGGTTGCGGTATCTGAAACGGCGGACGGAGAAAATACGGCAGAAGATGCGGAAAAGACGGAAACGGACGATGTAAGCAGCAATGCCGGCGAAGGCGCACAGCAGACATCAAAGCCTGTAAAAACGTCAAAGCCCGGTGTAACCCAGAATACCTCAAAGCCGGCAGTATCAAAAGCTCCCGAGGCGGCACAGACACCGGCTCCCGAAGCGCCGAAGCAAACAGAAACACCTGTACCTGCGCAGACACCGGCGCCTGCACCGAGTTATACTGCCGATGAACTTGCGAAAAAGCTTGTTGCATCATTGCCGGACAACGAGTATAATTTTGAGCAGATGCCGAGTGAGCTGTACTCAGATGTATATAACATAAATGTGTCCGAATTTGAAGAGGTGGCAGTATATGCCGCACTTATGAATGTTAAATCAAATGAGCTGATTGTTATAAAAACGAAAGACGAAGCGGGAATTGCAGCGGCAAAAACAGCTCTGCAAAACAGACTTGATGCTCTTGACAAGGTATGGAGAAGATATCTTCCGCAGCAGTATGAGTATGTTAAGGCAGGAAAAATTGTGACAAAGGGCTGCTATGCAATGATGGTTGTAGATGAAAATTCAGCTATTGCCGCAAGTGAATTTTATGAAGCGCTTAAATAGAAAAATATTTGCCTGACTTATCGGGGCGGTATGTCTGCCGCCTCGATTATTTGTATAAACACTGTGCGGACGGAACTGCCGCGCCGGGGCAATTCATACGGACATAAACCAATTGATATGAGGGGGTAACGGTTTGGTATTTTCGAGTGTGGTTTTTCTGTTTTTCTTTTTGCCGGCAGCGCTTTTGGTATATTACGCAGTGCCGCGCCGTTTCAGAAATGCGGCGCTTCTTATTTTCAGCCTGCTTTTTTACGCATGGGGCGAGCCTGTATATATACTGATAATGCTGTTTTCAACAGTATTCGACTATGTGAACGGACTTTTGCTGGAGCGTTTTGAGGGACATGAGAGAAAACGTAAGGCAGTGCTGATTGTTTCGGTTGTGGGAAATCTGGCAATACTAATGTTTTTCAAATACAGCGACTTTTTCATTTCAAACATAAATGCAATAGCAAATATGAACATAGGGCTTTTGGGGCTGGCGCTGCCGATTGGAATATCGTTTTACACATTTCAGACCATGTCTTATACGATAGACGTATACCGTCACGATGCGCCGGTTCAAAAAAACATAATATCGTTTGCGGCATATGTCACATTATTTCCGCAGCTCATCGCAGGACCGATTGTGAGATACAGCACAGTGGCTGCACAGCTTGATAAAAGGCGCGAAAACTTTTCGATGTTCTATGACGGCATGGTGCGGTTTTGCGCAGGGCTTGCCAAAAAGGTTTTGATTGCAAATAATGTCGGCGAGCTTTGGAGAAATGTGAGCGCCATACCCGCAAGTCAGCTTTCTGTTATGGGGGCATGGCTCGGAATTGCCGCATACGCATTGCAGATATATTTCGATTTTTCCGGCTACAGTGACATGGCGATAGGGCTGGGAAAGATGTTTGGCTTTGAGTTTCTGGAAAACTTTAATTATCCGTATATAAGCAAAAGCATTACGGAATTTTGGCGCAGATGGCACATAAGTCTTGGCACATGGTTCCGCGAGTATGTATATATACCGCTCGGCGGCAACAGAAAGGGCAGTGTAAGGACGTATCTAAATATTTTTACAGTGTGGTTTCTGACGGGTTTCTGGCATGGCGCAAGCTGGAATTTTGTTGTGTGGGGCTTATATTTTGCGCTGATTTTGATTGCCGAAAAGCTGTTTTTGCGCAAAATTCTCGACAGGGCGCCGGCTTTTATCGCACATATATATTCGCTGGTTCTGATACTTTTCGGCTGGGCGATATTTGCGTTTGAATCCCTCGGCGATGCGGTTTCATATATAAGTACAATGCTGGGCATAGGGGCGCCGTTTGTATCCGATAATGTGTTTTTATATAATTTAAGCTCATACGGATTTATTATTGCGGCGGCAGTTGTTGCATCAACACCGCTTGCAAAGCGTTTGGGCGACAAATATCTTGTAAAGGGACGCGGCGCGCTGCGAGGCATATTGGCTCTGTGCGCACTTGCGGTATGTACGGTATATCTTGCAACATCATCATACAATCCGTTTTTATACTTTAGATTTTAGGGGGCTATGGTTATGAACAAGCAAATTAAAAAGTTGATTTCGGTTTTGTTTTGCGTGTTTCTTCTTGCGGTCACAACAGCATATGCAATTTTCCCTGCGGATTCATTTTCCGAAAATGAGAACCGTGTTCTGGCGCAGCAGCCGGATATGAGCGCTCAGAGCATAATGTCGGGCGAATATTCAAAGGAGCTTGAGGATTATATAACCGACAGATTTCCCTTTCGGGACGTGTTTGTTTCTGTAAAGGCACATATGGAGAAGTTTTCGGGGAAAAAGGAAAATAACGGCGTATATTTTGCCGCAGACGGATATCTGATTGAAAAACCTGAAACACAGGAGCTTGACGGAGCAATAAAAAACTTTAGTGCGATTAACAAGATGGAAAAAACGGGCAAGTACAATGTATCTTTAATGCTTGTGCCGACAGCATATGAGGTTCTTTCGGAAAAACTGCCCGACTATGCATACACGGATATACAGCGCCGTGCCTCAGATGCTGCCGCTGAAGCATTTTCGGGCACAAACGTAAAATTTATAGACCCTACAGCGGAGCTTAAAAAGCATAAAGATGAGTATATATACTTTTATACCGACCATCATCAGACCTCCTACGGAAGCTATCTGACATACAGGTATCTGTGCGGCGAAACGGGGCTTGCGGCATATGAGGAAAGCGATTTTTATAAAAAAAATCTGTCGGCGGGATTTTTTGGCACGATGTGGTCAAATGCACCGCTTGCCGCCGCAAAAGGCGATGTTGTGAGCATATATGAGCCGAAGTTTGAAGTCAGTTATGAAGTTGGTTATAAGCTTGAAAATAAAAAATCAGATAGTCTGTACGATATGTCGTGGCTTGATAAAAAAGATAAATACAGTGTGTTTTTCGGCGGAAATCACCCGATTGTTACGATAAAAACTTCAAATCATAACGGAAAAACGCTTGCTGTTTTTAAAGACTCCTATGCAAATTCGCTTATGCCGTTTCTTGTAAACCATTATGAAACGCTGCACATGATAGATTTGAGATACTATAATGCAAATCCCATTGATTATCTTGATGAAAACGGAATATCAGATGTGCTGATACTGTACAACACGCCGAATTTTCTGACGGACACAAACCCTGTCAAGCTTGGAGCGTTTATAAAATAATTTTTACGGTCACGTTTGCAGCTATGACGGCATATTTATATAGTGCACGGAGAAATTCGGGCAAAAAAATATGTGGAGGTTGTCGTTATGTGCTGTAATAATAACCGTGCCTGCGAGCGTATTTCTGCCGGTTGTTCAAGAGAGGCGCTGGAGTGTGTAAGAATGAATATGTATTCCGGCTCCGATGCCGCATTATCTGATGAACGCGGCGAATGCAGCTGCAACAACTGCGGCTGTAATTGCGGCTGTGGCTGCGGACGCAGCTGCGACTGCGATTAATCAAAAATCCTCCCGCTTTCGGGAGGCTTACATATTAGGCCTTCACAAAACAAAAAATCCGGATATTTTCCGGATTTTTTGTTTTTATATATACAGTTATTTTTCAAACATAAGTATGCGGCTGTCAAAGCTGTCGAGCTCAATTTTGCCGCAGACGGGAGCGCCTGTTTCCATATCCGTTGCTTTTTCGGAAAACTCCGCGCACACATGCTTGTCGGTATAGTTTTGTACAAATACATATCTGCACTCATCGTCCTCACGCATTGTGCACACAACGCCCTGCTCGGCTTTCATTTCGGGAGCGCGTACGGGCTTTATTTCGCCTATGAGCTTTTCATAGAAATCGACGCATAAATCTCCTGTGTCGCGTGCGGCAATATAGTATGCAGTACCGTTTTTGTAGTTGTTTTTAAACAGCGCGCCGCAGCCCTTATAGAAATCGTTTTCATATACGGCAAGCGTCTGTGCCGACGACGGGTGTACAATTTCGCAGTAATCCTTTACGGTGTACTTTTTGCCGTTATATTCAACGCTGTTGCTCTCATCCTCATAGAGCGTATCAATTTCCTCTGCCCATATGCCGAAAACATCTTTGAGCCTGCCTGAGGGGAAGCCGCCGAGTGCGCATAAGTCGTTTTCATTAACCATCGCCGAGGCATATGTCATAACCGCAGCGCCGCCGTTTGCAACAAAGCGCTCTATGCGCTCTTCAACACCGGGCTTTATCATGTAAAGCATAGGCATAATAAGAAGTTTATAGGCTGAAAAATCATAGTCTGAATCGATTACGTCCACGCACACTCCGTTTTTCCAGAAGGGATAATAATGCTTGATGAGCGTTTCGTCATATTTCGTGTTATGCATCTGAAAGCCCTGTGCCTGGTCAAGCCCATGGAAGTTTTCAATGTCATATATAACGGCAACCTCGCTGTTTGTGCGGCTGCCGACTACGCGGTCAAGTTTTTTCAGGCATGCGCCCAAATCGGCAACTTCTCTGAAAACTCTCGTGTTTTCATGACCTGCGTGGTCTATGACCGCACCGTGAAATTTTTCTGAGGAACCGCGGCTTTTTCTAAGCTGGAAATACAGTACGCTGTCGGAGCCATGCGCAATTGCCTGAAGCGATGATGTTTTATTCATATTCGGACGTTTCAGTTTGTTTATCGGTTTCCAGTTTGTCATGCTGGGGGTATTTTCCATAAGAAAAAACGGCTTATGCAGATATGAACGCATGGAATCGTGCAGAAATGCCGTTCCGCATGCAACCATTTCATTGCTTTGTGCACTTGTGTGCCATTCGGGGTAGCTGTCCCACGATATGAAGTCAACGCAGTCTTTGAGCTTGCTGTAATCAAGCTCTTTGTAGTATTGCATAAAATTTGCCGTTATGGGGATATTCGGGGTATATTGCATGAGGGGCTGCGTTTCATTTTTTATAAAGTCGGCAGTCTGCGCGGTTGTAAAACGTTTCCAGTCAAGGACAAGCGCATGCACGTCTGTTTCGCCTATGGGAGAAGGATTTGTCGGAGATTGGATTTGTTCCCATGAGGTGTATGTATGGCTCCAGAAAGCGCTCCACCATTGTTCATTCAACAAATCCAAATCGTTATTGTATTTCTTTTTGAGCCATTCGCGGAATTTCTCCTGGCAAAGCTCACAGTGGCAGTCGCCGCCGTATTCGTTTGAAACATGCCATGCAATAATTGCAGGATTGTCCTTATAATGTTCCGCAAGAGCCGTATTTATCGCGCGCACCTTTTGGCGGTATACAGGCGAAGTCAGGCAGTGATTGTGCCTTTTTGAGAACAGTATACGGTGTCTGTCGGGGGTCACACGCAGAACCTCGGGATATTTCTCCGCCATCCATGCCGGACGTGCGCCGCTCGGTGTTGCAAGAATTGTGTATATTCCGTTTTTGTACAGATTGTCGATAACCTTATCAAAAAACGAAAAATCATATTTGCCCTCTTCGGGTTCAAGCGTTGCCCATGCAAAAATTCCGAGAGATACGGCATTTATGCCTGCAAGCTTAAACAGTCTGATATCCTCTTCAAGAACTTCGGGATAATTTTTCCATTGGTCGGGGTTATAATCGCCGCCGTGAAGAATATGCGGATAAGCAGTCACGGGTTTGTGCTTGTTCATTTTAAAACCTCTTTTTTCCTTAAATTATTGTATATTTATAGTATTTTTAAATTTTTCTGCCTTTTCTGTAAGAGAATGTTTCTCATTTTCCGTTTCACCGTTTATCACCGAATTAAGCAGCATGTCGAGGACACAGCCGATTTGTTTCCCTGAAAAGCCCAGTGCAATCATATCTCTGCCGTTTACAGCAAGGTCGCACAGTGAAAAACATTCACCCTCACGGATAATCTTTTCAGCGGTTTGGCGTATGTGCTCGAGCTGCGGCGGACGGGCGGTGCAATATGGCGCACAATGTGCTGCCGCATCTGCCTTTTGGAGCGCAATAAGCATGAAAAAGCGCTTCTCGCCGAGTCTGCCGAGCCATTTTTTTATGCTCTTTTTTGAGTCTGCAATACAAATGTCATGATTTTCTATGATTGTCAGTACACTGCGAGCGGTCGCATTGTCACACTTCAAAGAAGCGAGAATGTCGCGTGTGAGCGACACACTGCGCACGGCATGGGAATAGAAATGACCGCAGCCGTTCTCGTCAAGCGTAAAGACGTCGGGTTTGCCGATATCATGAAAAAGCGCACCAAGGCGCAGTATCGGCAAAGGCTCTGTGTGTTCAAGTGCGCACAGGCTGTGGCGCCAGACATCATAGCAGTGGTATTTGCTGTGCTGCTCAAAGCCGAACATGGGCATGAGCTGCGGAATAAATACGGCAAACACATCTTTGTATTCATCAAGAATTTTTGCAGCGCTGTTTCCGCATATGAGTTTGAAAAATTCTGCGCGTATGCGTTCGGCGGCAATATTTTTCAAAAGCTGTTTATTTGCATGTATGCTCATGGCTGTTGATTTTTCAATATCAAATTCAAGTACGGCGGCAAAACGCAATGCACGCAGAATTCGCAGAGCGTCCTCGTTAAAGCGAGTATCGGCATCTCCGACACATCGTATCAGCCGTTTTTCCAAATCGGTTTGTCCGCTGAAAATATCGGTAACACCGCGCGACGGATTATATGCCATAGCATTTATGGTAAAGTCGCGCCGTGCCAAATCTTCATCAAGCCTGTCCGTAAAAGTTACGCTGTCGGGGTGACGGCTGTCGGTATATTTTCCGTCTATACGGTAGGTTGTAATCTCGACAGGGGTTTTATTTATGACAACGGTAACAGTACCGTGTTTAATGCCCGTCTTTATGCAGTGATAACCTTTAAAGACCTCGCATATCTGCTCGGGAAGGGCATTTGTTGTTATGTCGTAGTCATACGGCATTTTATTCAGAAACAAATCACGCACACAGCCGCCCACAATATTTGCGTAAAAGCCGTTTAATTCGAGTGCGGCAAGCGCCGTAAGGGCATATTCGGGAAGATTGTTTAATGAATTTATTCCTGAGAAACTCTCCATATCCGCGCCGCCTTTCTTTTCTGATAATTTTGTGGCTCTGAAAGTTTTGCGAAAAAATAATACGCTGCACTCCGACTTATTGGTTCAGCTGCGATATAAGCGCGCCGGCGTCGTCATATCCGAGAGCGCTGCGTGTATTTGATATAACAACCAGTCCGCGCAAATCGTAAAACACGTTTACACCAATCATCTCGCACAGCGCCCGTACGGGCAGAAACAATCTGTCATGGGCATTGACGGGAGGCTGGTCAAGCAGCTTTGTGTGCTGTTCATATCCGCGCATTTCGGGCATATAGCGTATAAGCTTTGCTTCGGCGCTGTCGGCTTTCAGAAGAATTGATACATGATTTGCCTGAACAAGTGCACTGTTTGTGAGATAGTCCCATGTAACGCCGCAATCCGGCACATTTTCCGTTATAAAGCGCATGGGAAGAAGTGTGCGCGAATTTTCCACAAACGGGTATACAGCCGCATCATTTATATCAATCATGGTTTTTGTGCCGTTAACAAGCGCTTCGGGGGAATTAATAAGAAGCGCTATTTCAAAGCTGTTTTCTGTGCTGTTTTCCTTCTCATATCCGTATCCGCTGATTATATTTTCTTCTTCGCCCGACGGTTTGTAATATAAGTCGCGCATAATGAAGTATTTTCCGTCACTTGTGCGTCTGACAAGCATTTTGCCTTCATGAAAGCCGCCGTAATGTATTGGCAGATATGCTTTTGAGCTCCATATGGATACGCCCTGAACGTTCATGACGGATAACAGGTCACCGCCGACATTTACACATATTCCGTTTGAAAAATCCGACGGCATATATCCGCCCGGGACAGATGAGATTTCATTGCCTTGCAGATCTATAAGGAATATTTTATCACTGCCGTTCTTTTTTGCCCAGCACATGTTTTCGTGAAACTGCGTGCAGTCGGTATATTTTCCCGGCTCAATTATAAAATTGCCGTTTTTGTCGATAAGTCCCATACTGATATGGTTAAAATCGCTGCCCGTATCTTTGCTCGCCCAGCATACGCCGTCCGAAAATTCGCCCGACCAGACAAAGCTGAAGTCTGTGAGCAGTGTGCCGTCGGAATTCATAACCGCGCGCATGCCGTTTTCGTTTTCAACCCAGCATACACCGCCGCGAAATGAGGTGACGGGAGTATATGACGCGTCTTTTATTATGTCGGTGAAACGTCCTGTTTTGTCGATAAAGCCTGTTTTGCTGCCTTTGCGCACGAGGGCAAGCCCGTTTGAAAAGTCATTTGCCTCATCAAACTGCGGTTCAATCGCAAACAGACCTGCTTTGTCGATATAGCCGAATTTGCCGTAGCGAACCTTTGCCGGCGCAAGCCCGTTTCCGAACGAGCCTGCATATGCAAAAGAAAAGTCAACGGCGGTTTTTCCGTTTTCATCAATATAGCCGCACATATGCTCATCTGCGCACGCTTGAAACATGCCCTGTGAAAGCTCGTTTGCGTCATACATTTCGCCGCTGTAATCAACCTCGATGAAATCAAAACGCGCCAGTGTTGCCGAGGCAGGAACCTTGCACAGCGCTGTCTGCTGCGAAAAAACAAGACACAGCGCAATGAGTATGTATACGGATTTTATTTTCAGTGATTTTGCAAAATTCATTTTCAACGTTATCTTCTCCTTGGGTTAAATTGATTTAAACGTAGTTTTTATCTATATTTATGACGGCATAGTACTCGGGGTTAGCTTCTGTAACCTTTTTTTGTACCAGCCTTTTAAGCTCTTTGTCGCTCATTTTGCAGTCATACGGCACAACTAAATCAAATATAAGGTTTGTATGCGTATGACCCGAAACCATGCGGAAATCATGCATGGTAAACTGCGGATTAATCTGCTCTATTATGCGTACAACCGCTTCTTTTGTGCGGTTTATGGCCTCGTTGTCCGTTTCTATGGGGTCCATGTGTATAACGGCGTCGCATTTAAACCGTTCTTTAAGCTCACGCTCTATCAAATCTATCGTGTCATGAAGCTTCAGCACATCGCCTTTTGCGCTTACCTCGGCATGAAGTGAGAGCATAAAGCGCATCGGGCCGTAGTTGTGAATTATTAAATCATGCATACCGAGTATACCCTCATGAGCCATAACGGTATCGGTTATTTCGTCCACAAGCTCTGCCGAAGGCGCCTGACCGAGCAAGGGAGCAAGCGAGTCGCGGATTGTCTGATAGCCTGTAAAAAATATAAAGCCTGCCACAACAAGACCTATGTAGCCGTCGATGGTATATCCGGTAAGTTTAAAGACAATAACGCCGATAAGTACGGCAAAGGTTGCGGCAGAGTCGCTGAGGCTGTCTTTTGCAGTTGCTGCCATTGACTGTGACGCTATTTTAACCCCTATGCGTTTGTTAAACAAAAACATCCACAGTTTCACAAGTATGGATATTACAAGCACAAAAACCGATATGGGTGTGTACACGATTGCATCATAGCTGAAAATTTTCTCAAAAGAGGTTCTGACAAGCTCTGCCCCCATCAAAAGTATGGCTATTGATACAAAAAGCGCAGATATGTACTCAATCCTGCCGTGTCCGAAGGGGTGCTCTTTGTCCGCAGGTTTGCCCGACATTTTAAAGCCGATAAGTGTGATTACGGAAGAAAGTGCATCGGACAGATTGTTGAGTGCGTCCGCGGTTACCGAAACGGAAGCACTTATTATTCCGGCGAAAATTTTAAGTGCGGAAAGTATAATGTTTAAAAAAATCCCGACAGCTCCGCCGAGTATGCCATATTTTACGCGCACATGCTCGTCTGACGTGTTTTCGTAATCCTTTATGAATATTTTGAAAAGAAAATCTGCCATTTTTCGGATACGCCTTCCTTATTTCGGTAATATAAACATTCGTAATTATATGTAAAGCATACAGTAAAAATTATGACACAAAAACAGCATTTTGTCAATATTTACAGCGGTATGGGCAGTATAAAACATCTTAAAAAAACAGCTGCCGCCATGCGATAGTATATATAAAAATTACAGTCTTGGTTTTGAGGAAACGGACATATACTGTCCGGGCGTTGTACTGTAGTATTTTTTAAAGCTGCGGTTAAATGAGCGCAAACTGTGAAAACCGCACTCAAAAGCAATATCTGTCACCTTTTTGCCCGAAATTTTCAGAAGCTCTTTTGATTTTTTCAGCCGGAAAACCGTCATAAATTCCACAAAGCTTACGGAGGTTATCTGTTTGAATATATGAGCAAAGTAGTACTTTGAATAGCCGCAGTATGAGGCGATATCGTCAAGAGAGATTTTTTCGTTGTAATGAAGCTCGAGATAATCATTTACGCTGTTAAGCAGAGCGAGCTTATCCATGTTCTTTGAGTCATCGGAGATATATTGCAGGTCAAGATTTCGTACAATGAGCGTAAGACATTTGCTCAGATACATATTTATTGCAAATTCATAACCGTTTTCTTTTTTTGAAAATTCCTCTGAAATATGCTCAAATATGCTCTTTATTTCGGCATGCAGAGGGGAGGACGGCGAAATTACACAGCGCTTGCAGGAATATCTGAAATATTCGGGAACATAGAGCTTTACGACATGAACCCGATTTACACATTCTGATGAAAAATCGTGTATTTCGTACGGAAAAATCAGAAGAAAATCTTCTGCCGACAAAATATGACGCACTCCGTTTTTTGTAATCGATATGCTTCCCGAAAGAACCCTCACAATTTCAAATTCGGCGTGATAATGGGGAATATAATTAAAATTTCTGCTGTCCGGGCTGATGTATGGGTGAAAAGGCAGCGCTTCATGCACATTTTCAAAAAATATATTTGACATTTTTCTCCCTCCGTTCAATACGGTCATTATATAACAATATTTAAAAAAAAGCAATATCTGTCTTAAAGTTGGCAACAAACCGCATAGCTTTATTATTATTTATCCGATATAATTATAAAAAAGTATTGGGGGGAATGATAATTATGAGCGAATTTTTTAATGTAGAAAAAATATATTATGAGGGTGCAAAGTCGAAAAACCCGTTTGCCTTCAAGCATTACAACCCGAATGAAAAAATAGGCAAAAGCACAATGCGCAAGCAGCTGCGGTTTGCGCTTTCATACTGGCACACGCTCGGCGGTGACGGTACGGACATGTTCGGCGCCGGCACGATGGATAAATCTTTCGGCGCAAAAGAACCTCTTGAAATTGCCGAAAGAAAAGTCGGTGCGGCATTTGAGCTGATGAATAAGCTCGATATTGACTTTTTCTGTTTTCATGACAAGGATATTGCTCCCGAAGGTGAAAGCCTCGGCGAATTTCAGAAAAACCTTGACAAAATTGTGCCGCTTATCAAGGAAAACATGAAAAAGTACAATAAAAAGCTTTTGTGGGGTACGGCAAACATGTTCAACCACCCGCGCTATGCGCACGGCGCCGGCACAAGCTGCAATGCAGAGGTTTATGCATATGCCGCGGCACAGATAAAAAAAGCGATTGACATTACGATGGAGCTTGGCGGAAAGGGATATGTATTCTGGGGAGGAAGAGAAGGATACGAAACACTTCTAAACACGGATATGCCGCTTGAGCTTGACAATATGGCGCGATTGCTTAAAATGTCTGTTGAATATGCACGCGGTAAAGGCTATGACGGCGATTTTTACATCGAGCCGAAGCCGAAGGAGCCGACAAAACATCAGTATGATTTTGACACGGCGACGGTTTTGGGCTTTCTGAGAAAATACGGGCTTGAAAATGACTTTAAAATGAATATAGAGGCAAACCATGCGACGCTTGCACAGCACACCTTTATGCATGAGCTTGCAACAGCAAGGGTTAACGGCGTATTCGGCTCAATCGATGCAAACCGGGGCGACACACTGCTTGGCTGGGACACGGACCAGTTCCCGACAAACGTGTATGAGGCTGCGATGTGTATGCTTGAGGTATTGCGTGCGGGGGGATTTGTAAACGGCGGCTTGAATTTTGACGCAAAGCCGAGGCGCGCCTCCATGACAGAAGAGGACATTTTCCTTTCATATATAGCCGGCATGGATTGCTTTGCACTCGGGCTGAAAATTGCATATAAGATTATAGAGGACGGCAGAATAGATTCATTTGTTAAAGAAAGATACAGCTCTTTCACATATGGCATAGGCGAAAAAATCGTAAACGGAACGGCTACGCTTGAGGAACTTTCGGATTATGCGCTGAAGGCAGATGTTGTTACGGAAAGAAACAGCGGCAGACAGGAGTATCTTGAAAGCATAATAAATGATATTATGTTCGGGGCATGAGGTGAATTGTATGAACGGCAAAAAGTATCTTATCGGAGCCGATATCGGAACATCGGGCACAAAAACGGCGCTTTTTGATACGGACGGTAATGTAATCAAGACAAAAACGGTTGAATATCCGATGTATCAGTCCCAAAACGGCATGGCAGAGCAAAATCCCGATGACTGGTGGAGAGCCGTGGAGGAAACGCTCGAATATGTCGGCATACAGAACGTTTGCGGTATCGGGCTTTCGGGGCAGATGCACGGGCTTGTTATGCTTGATGAAAACGGAGAAGTAATACGTCCGGCAATCATCTGGTGCGACCAGAGAAGTGCGGCAGAATGTGAGGAAATTACGGAAAAGGTTGGCTTGGACAGACTGCTTGAAATAACCGCAAATCCCGCACTTACGGGGTTTACCGCATCAAAGCTGCTGTGGGTAAAGAAGCATGAGCCCGAGAATTACAAAAAATGCATACACATTCTTCTGCCGAAGGACTATATCCGTTATAAACTTACGGGGGAGTTTGCAACAGATGTGTCGGACGCAAGCGGCATGCAGCTTCTGGACGTAAAAAAACGCTGCTGGTCGAAGGAAATTCTGCAAAAACTGGACATTTCCGAAAAATTGCTGCCAAAACTTTATGAAAGCACGGAGGTTACCGGATATTATAAAGGAATTCCCGTTGCGGCAGGCGGAGGGGACAATGCATGTGCGGCGATAGGCTGCGGAACGGTGAAAGACGGCAGGGCGTTTACAACAATAGGCACAAGCGGCGTTGTATATGCGCATACAAACAGTCCGGTTATCGACAAAAACGGCAGAATTCATACGTTCTGCTGTGCCGTACCGGGAAAGTGGCATGCGATGGGTGTCACTCAGGCGGCAGGACTGTCGCTGAAATGGTTTCGGGATAATTTTGCGAAAGAGCTTTCATACAGTGATATTGATGATGAGGTAAAAAATGTGCCGATAGGGGCGGAAAAGCTTTGGTATCTGCCGTATCTTATGGGGGAGCGCACGCCGCATCTTGACCCGGACGCGAGGGGAGTATTTTTCGGAATTTCCGCAATGCACAAAAAAGCGCATTTCCTTCGTGCAGTCATGGAGGGCGTGACATACTCGCTGCGTGACTGCCTTGAAATACTCATGGAAAATAATATTGCGGTTGACGATATGACCGCTGTCGGGGGCGGCGCAAAAAGCGAGGTATGGCGCGAAATGCTTGCGTCGGTGTTTGAGGCGCCGATAAAGACGCTTCGCTCGTCGGAAAGCGCGGCGCTCGGGGCGGCAATTCTGGCAGGCGTTGCCGCAGGGGTATATGATGACGTTGAAAGTGCATGCGATAAAATTATCGGGTATTCTGCGCCTGTGAAGGCTCGGAATACCGATGAGTACAAAAAGTATTATGATGTTTACAGGGGGCTGTACCAAAGCCTGAAAAATGATTTTGAAAAAATCGGGGCGATGAAATAAGAAGGCTGAAACATTAAACAGAAGGCCGGAGATTTTGAAACTTAAAATACGGAGGTCATGAGGATTATGGGTTTTGAAAAACGCGCGCGGGAGCTGGTATCAAAAATGACTCTTGCGGAAAAAATTGCACAAATGCGCTACGAAGCGCCGGCGATAGAGAGGCTTGGTGTGCCGGCATATAACTGGTGGAACGAAGCATTGCACGGTGTTGCACGCGCCGGTACGGCAACGGTATTTCCGCAGTCTGTCGCCATGGCGGCAAGCTTTAATTCGGATTTGATGTATCAGGTTGCGGCGGCAATTTCGGACGAGGTTCGCGCAAAGTACAACGAATACAAAAAGTTTGGCGAAACATGTATCAACCAGGGGCTTACCTGCTGGTCGCCGAATATTAACATTTTCCGTGACCCGAGATGGGGCAGAGGTCATGAAACCTACGGTGAGGATCCGTATCTGACGGGACGTATGGGAGTATCATTCATCAAGGGCTTGCAGGGCAGCGGAAAATACAGAAAGACAGACGCGACAATTAAGCATTATGCCGTGCACAGCGGCCCCGAGGCTTTGCGTCATGAGTTTAATGCCGAGGTCGGCGAAAAGGATTTGTATGAAACATATTTGTGGGCGTTTAAATACTGCATTGACAACGCTAAGCCTGCGGCGGTAATGGGGGCTTACAACCGTACCAACGGGGAGGCATGCTGTGCAAGCAAAACACTTTTGCAGGACATACTGCGCGGTGAGTTTGGTTTTGAGGGGTATTGTGTGTCGGACTGCGGAGCGATAAAGGACATAAACAAATATCACCATATCACAAAAAATGAGGCAGAAAGTGCGGCGCTGGCTGTAAACATGGGCTGCGAGCTTAACTGCGGCTGTGCGTACAAATTTTTGAAAACTGCCGTTGCGGCGGGACTTGTCAGCGAAGAAACGATAACGGAAGCGGTTGTCAAGCTGTTCAAGAGCAGATTTGAGCTTGGTATGTTTGATGATGGCTGCGAGTATGACAACATCGGCTACGATGTTGTTGAATGTGAAAAGCACAGAGAGCTTAGCCGTAAAATGGCACAGGAAAGCATTGTGCTTTTGAAAAATGACGGCATACTGCCGCTTGATACGAATAAGAAAATTGCGGTTATAGGACCGAATGCGAACAGCGTTTCGGTTCTGCTTGCAAACTATAACGGTACACCGCTGAAGCCGTATACGATTTTGAGGGGAATACAGGAGTACACAAATCCGTATTATGCAGAAGGCTGCGATTTGTGCAGAGATTTACGGGACGAGGAAATAGAAGGCGAAAGACAGCTTGTGACGGAGGCAATTTGTGCAGCGCGCAATGCCGATGTGGTTGTCATGTGCATGGGAATTAATCCGGCGATAGAAGGTGAGCAGACGGACGACTATAACGGATATTCAAACGGCGGAGATAAGATAACGCTTGAGTTCCCCGAGGTACAGAAAAGACTGTATGAGAAGATAAAGGAAACGGGCAAACCGATTGTGTTTGTAAATGTGAGCGGAAGCTGTCTTAACCTTTCAAAGCTGAAAGCAGAATGTGAGGCTATTATCCAGTGTTTCTACCCGGGCGAGCTTGGAGGACTGGCACTTGCGGATATTTTATTCGGCAAGGTATCACCGTGCGGCAGGCTGCCCGTGACGTTTTATGAAAGCTGTGACGATTTGCCTGCATTTGAGGATTATTCGATGGAAAACAGAACCTACAAATTCTATAAGGGCACACCTGTTTATGATTTCGGCTATGGTCTTACATACTC
>CAKSHB010000019.1 GCA_934456295.1 uncultured Clostridia bacterium
GTTTTATACCGTGCCGTTTTTGTGTATGCGAAAAGCGAATTTGCGCATGTTGTGATAGTATATAAAAAAGACTTCTGCCCATATGAGCAGAAGTCCTTGTTTTTGTGTATTAAAACTTATTTTTGTGATTCACTGTCATGCACATGGCAGCCGCTGCAGCAGCCGGAGCACTTTTTAACCTTATCGGTTTTTATGCCTTTGCGGTTATAATAGTCCTCAATAGCGCTGTGGATAGCCTCTTCTGCAAGAACGGAGCAATGAATTTTTGCAGGCGGAAGTCCGTCGAGAGCCTCCATAACGGCTTTGTTCGTAAGTTCAAGAGCTTCATCGATGCTCTTTCCCTTTACCATTTCCGTTGCCATGGAGCTTGTTGCAACCGCCGCACCGCAGCCAAATGTCTTGAATTTGACATCTTTGATTATATCGTCCTCGATGTCCATGTATATCTTCATTATATCTCCGCATTTTGCGTTGCCGACTTCGCCGATAGCATTTGCGTCTTTGATTTCGCCGACATTACGCGGATTTGAAAAATGGTCTAATACTTTTTCACTATACATTACGCATACCCCTTTCCACTTCTTCGTACAGCGGTGACATGTCGCGCAGTCTTTGAACAATCGGCGGCAGAACCTCAAGTACGTAGTTTATATCGTCCTCTGTTGTAAAATCGCCGAGGCTCAGTCTGAGTGAACCGTGGGCAATCTCATGCTTAAGCCCTATTGCGAGAAGCACATGCGACGGGTCGAGCGAGCCTGATGTGCACGCACTTCCGCTTGATGCCGCAACGCCCTTCATATCAAGCATAAGCAGCAGCGATTCGCCTTCTATATACTCAAACGAGAAGTTTACATTGTTGCACAGACGGCTGCTCGGGTGACCGTTAAGGCGGCAAAAGGGAATTGTTTCTTTTATGCCGTTTATAAGCTTGTCACGAAGAGCTGTCATGCGCGCAATGTTTTCGTCAAGATTTGATGTCGCAAGTTGAAGTGCCTTTGCCAGACCTACTATTCCGGCAACATTTTCGGTTCCCGCGCGTCTGCCGCGTTCCTGTGCGCCGCCGTGAATAAAGTTATCGAGTTTCACGCCGTTTCTTATATAAAGCGCGCCGACGCCTTTCGGGCCGTATATTTTATGTGCCGACATTGAAAGCATGTCAATTCCGAGTGCATGCACATCAATCGGTACATGACCCACAGCCTGTACTGCGTCGGTATGGAACAGAATTTTGTGCTCTGCGGCAATCTTTCCGATTTCAGCTATAGGCTGTATAGTGCCTATCTCGTTATTTGCAAACATGATTGTAATGAGAATTGTGTCCTCTCTGATTGCATTTTTCAGGTCGTCAAGGCTTATCATGCCGTAGCTGTCAACGGGCAGATATGTAACCTCAAAGCCCTGTTTTTCGAGATACTGCAAAGTGTGAAGCACAGCGTGGTGCTCAATTGATGAAGTTATAATGTGCTTGCCTTTGTTTTTGTTCGCATATGCCGCGCCTTTGATTGCCCAGTTGTCGGACTCGGAGCCGCATGATGTAAAATACATTTCGCTCGTTTTTGCGCCAATCGCCGCCGCAGCGGTTTCACGCGCTTCGTCAAGAAGCTTGCGCGCATTGCGTCCTGTTGCATAAATTGACGAAGCGTTGCCGTATTCCTCTGTCAGACAAGGCATCATCGCGTCCAAAACCTCGCGTTTGAGCGGAGTTGTGGCAGAGTTGTCAAGATATATTTTATCAGTCAAAAAACAGACCTCCCTTATAACAAAATTGAAGTATATAAAACTCCAACCATTATTATATACCCAAATTCGCTTTTTTTCAACCGAAATCAGGTAAGTTTTTACATAAAATATTTTTGGTTAGTCAAAACTTACCTAACTTTGTATAACTTGAATGTTAAAAATAAAACAAGCCGTATGAAAATTATGCAAAATGTGTCAAAAAAGGGGTGTATAAGTGCGGCGGCTCAAAATTGCCGCAACCTCTTTTGCACTTTTGCCCGATGCATTTACCATAAAAACACCGTGTCTTTCGGGCGAACTGCTCACAGACGACACAAACGGCATATGTGCTCCCGTATACACAAGCGCGTCAATGCTGTGGCGGTATTCACCGTAGGTTACAACGTCAAAGCCGTATCCGCGAAGCTGCTGCGCCATATTTTCAAGCCCGTTCTGTATTGCTACAACCATAAAAAATAACCTCCCTTGTAAAAATATTATTTACAAAAGAGGCTTTTTTATGCATTTTATTCATAAAAGCATTGTTTTACAAAACCGCTGTCCTCATAGAGATTGCCGGACATATACGCCGTAACGGCAAGCCTGTCGCAACGCTCGTTTTCCTTATGTCCCGCATGCCCTTTGACCCAATGCAAAGTGACATCGTGCTTTTCCATGAGTTCAAGAAGCCGCTGCCACAAATCGACGTTAAGCGCAGGTTTTTTGTCGCTCTTTTTCCAGCCGTTTTTCCTCCAGCCGAAAACCCAGCCTTTCTCTATAGCATCAACCAAATACTTCGAGTCGCTGTATAAATCAACGTGACATGGCTCTTTCAGCGCCTCAAGACCGACGATTGCGCCCATAAGTTCCATACGGTTATTTGTTGTGCACACAAATCCGCGCGACATTTCCTTCTCAAAGGAATTATACTGCAAAATGGCGCCGTATCCGCCTTTGCCGGGATTGCCGCTGCATGCGCCGTCGGTAAAAAGTAGTATGTTTTTCATTATAAGCCCCGTTTTCCGCCGCGGCTGCGGCTGTAAGATATGTTTTGCCGAAAGCTGTTACGGCTGCATTTCGTCCGTATCAAACGGTGCGTCAAGAATTTCGCGTGCCTCATTCAGCTTATCCTTCGGCACATATATCATAACGCCCAGATTTGAATTTCCGCAGTAGATTTTTGCGACAGCGCTGTACTGCGAATACCGCTTGTATGCGAGTATTGAGCATGAGCGCAAAAGCGAAATTTTGACATCTGCGTCAAAATCGTCACTGACTTCGCACAAAAGCTCCAGAGAATCAAAATCAACTTCCTCGGGTGATGGTGTGTTTTTGTTATAATCAGTCATAAAAATCTCCATTCCGCCGTGTGTTTTTTTGAAGTCTTTTGAACTCAAAAAATCCGCACGGGCATTATATCTTTTCAATATCTGAAACAGCGGTATTTTCATATACGGTAAAACAAAATCCGAGTCCGTTTTCCTCATAAGGCTCGCTGCGGTCAATCATATGCCAGTCGCTGAGCTTATCGAGATTTTCAAAATATGTGTCACATTCAAACTCTGCGTCTATTTTTGTAACATATGCGTATTTGCAGAAGGGAAGAAGAGCTTTGTATATGCTGCCTCCCCCGATTATGAAAACATCGTCATTTTCGGCAAAACGCTTTATGTCGGAAAATGAGTGCAAAACGGTAACCCCTTCGGACGCAAAATTCCTATCGTGTGAAAGCACAATGTTCTCGCGGTTCGGCAGAGGCTTTTGCTTTGGAAACGACAGAAGCGTCTTTCTGCCCATGATGACGGTTTTGCCAAGCGTTTTTTCTTTAAAATATTTTAAATCCGCACTTATGTGCCAAGGCATTGTGCCGTCTTTTCCTATACCGAAATTTTTATCCGCCGCAACAATCAAATTCATAATAATCTCCGTTCCGCCGCTCTGTGACGGCATAAACAGTAATTAAATTTCTCTTAATACAACAATCGGTCATGCTTTTTATGCTTTGCCGCATTTTCTATATGGCAACGGGAAATCTGCCGATTTTATCGCCCGTTTCATAATTTTCCAGCACAAAGTCATCTACTGTAAAGCCGTAAAAGTCCTTCACATCGGGATTTATCTTTAATGTGGGGGCTTCATGGGTTTTGCGCCCGATAATTTCCTCAATTATCGGCACATGCCTGTCATATATGTGTGCGTCGGCGATTACATGCACAAATTCGCCCGCTTTAAGCGAGCATACCTGTGCAAGCATGAGCACGAGCACCGCGTACTGGCACACATTCCACGCATTTGCCGCCAGAACGTCCTGTGAGCGCTGGTTCAGTATTGCGTTAAGCCGTCCGTCGGATACATTGAAGGTCATGGAGTATGCGCACGGATACAGAGCCATCTCGGACAAATCGGCGTGGTTATACATATTTGTTATAATACGGCGGCTTGAAGGGTTGTTCTTTAAGTCATAAATAACTCTGTCAACCTGGTCAAATACGCCCTCTTTATAGCTGTGCTTAATTCCGAGTTGATAGCCGTATGCTTTGCCGATAGAGCCGCTTTCGTCTGCCCATGCGTCCCATATGTGGCTGTCGAGGTCATGTATATTGTTCGATTTTTTCTGCCATATCCACAGTATCTCGTCAATCGCGCCTTTAAGGTTAATCGGGCGAAGTGTCAGAAGCGGAAATTCCTGTGACAAATCATAGCGGTTCACAACGCAGAATTTTTTTATTGTGTATGCAGGTGTGCCGTCGTCCCAGTGCGGGCGCACATTGCCTTTTTCCCAAGTACCGTTTTTCAGAATGTCGCGGCACATATTTATGAATATATCATCTGTACGGCTCATGATTTACCGCCTCTCCGAATTATTATTTGTAAAATGCTGTTTTAAAGTCTGTTATGCTGTCTTAAAATTTGTTAAAAAGAAATTCTGTGAAATACCTTTTTGCCCTTCTTTATAACAATTCCGTCGCCGGAAAGCATGTCCGCAGTAACGGCAAATGACGTATCGGTGATTTTTTCGCCGTTTACCGACAGACCGCCCTGCTGTATAAGTCTGCGTCCTTCGGCTTTTGACGGAATGAGCGATACTGATGTAAGCAAATCAAGTATTGCAATCTGTTCGCCGATGTCCTCGGGGCTTACGGTGCTTGACGGCATATTTGACATGTCGGAGCTGCCGCCGAATACTGCCTCGGCGCCCGATTTTGCTTTATCGGCTTCATCTTTGCCGTGAACAGTCTTTGTAAGCTCGTATGCGAGTATCTTTTTAGCCTCATTAAGCTCCTGCCCTTCAAGCTTTTCAAGCTCTGCAATCTGTTCGAGCGGAAGGAAGGTAAGCATGCGCAGGAAACGTATTACATCGGCGTCATCAACATTTCTCCAGTACTGGTAGAACTCGTACGGAGAAACTTTATCCGCATCAAGCCACAATGCGCCTTTTGCGGTTTTGCCCATCTTTTTGCCCTCTGAGTTTGTAAGCAGAGTAAAGGTCATACCGTAGGTCTGCGTCTGGTCTTTTCTGCGGCAAAGCTCTATACCGCCGAGAATGTTTGACCACTGGTCATCTCCGCCAAGCTCCAGCTTACAGCCGTATTTGCGGTTAAGCATTAAAAAGTCATAACTCTGCATGAGCATATAGTTAAACTCAAGGAACGATAACCCTTTTTCAAGTCTTTGTTTGAAACATTCTGCCGTAAGCATTTTGTTTACTGAGAAGCATGAGCCTATATCGCGCAGAAATTCGATATAGTTCAAATCCAAAAGCCAGTCGGCATTGTTAACCATGATTGCTTTGTCGTCAGAAAAATCTATAACGCGCGAAAGCTGTTTTTTGAAACATTCGCAGTTGTGGTCGATTGTTTCCTTTGTCATCATGGAACGCATGTCGGTTCTGCCCGAGGGGTCGCCGACATGACCCGTGCCGCCGCCGACAAGAGCAATCGGACGATGACCGTGCATTTGCATATGACGCATAACGACCATCTGCAGAAAATGTCCTACGTGAAGGCTGTCAGCTGTGGGGTCAAAGCCTATATAAAAAGTAACTTTTTCGCGCCCGAGAAGCTCACGTATTTCCTCCTCGTGAGTTGTCTGTGCGATAAGACCGCGCGCTTTCAGTACATCAAATACATTTTCCATTTTGTTCTCACTCCAAATTCATATTATTAGATTTAATTGTCTGCTTATTATTCCAAAGGTAATCTTTTACTATTATACAGTATGCGGTAAAAAAAATCAACCAAAATAAAGCCGCTATTTTGCAATTTTGCTTTCACGTGCGTAGTAGAACAAATATTGCTGTGCAAATCCGCCGAGCTCGCCGAAGCGCTCTTTTGCAAATTCGCCTATGTCACAGCCGGCTGCCGTATCGCCGAAGTAACAGCGCTCGATTATGCGCTTTATCCATACGTCAACGGGAAATGCACTAAGCTTGCCGAAACCGAACAGAAGTATACAGTTTGCAACCTTTTCGCCGACTCCCTTTATTTTTTTCAGTTCATTTTTTGCGCTTTCATAATCCATTTTGTATATGCTGTCTATATCTATTTCGCCCGAGGCGATTTTTTGCGCGGCATCAATAATGTACTTATCGCGGAAACCTGCCTTTATGGGTGCGAGGTCCTCCTTTGGGAGCGCGGCAAGAGTTTGCGCATCGGGGAAAGAGTAATATGTCTTTTTGTATGCGTGTATTTTTGTGCCGTACATGGCGCACAGCCGTTCAATTATAAGCTTTATGCGGGTTATGTTGTTGTTTGCCGATATGATGAAGGAAATAACCGCCTCAAAAGGCTCCTGCGCCAGAATACGTATGCCGCTGCCTTCGCGTACTGCTTCTTTCAGCACATTGTCCGACGAAAGCCGTTTTTTTATGCCGGCATAGTCGCGGTCGAGGTCAAAATATTTTCTCCATATATTTTCAAAATCGTCCTCGGACGTGTCAAAAAAAACTATGTCCCCGCTCCGGTGCGCAATACGAAGGGCTTTGCCGGCATGTACACCCTCATATGAGCCGTCGGCAAGCATATTCCAGCGAAAGCACTGACCGCACTCAAATGTGTGCACAAGGTCAAAGCTGTCGCAGCCGGTAAGTATAATGTTGTTACCCGATGACTTTGTATACATGTTTTCACCGCCGTTTTTAAGGTTAATAAAAATCAAATTAATAAAAAATTTACTTTTATTATAACATATAATATGGTATAATGCAAAATATATCATAATAAAAAATTTAATGACGCAAAGGAGAAGGTATGAAGGAAAAAATATACACAATTCCCGTAAATGAGGCTTTTGAAACTTCTGACGGCTGTCCGTTCTGCCGTTTGAAGAACAAGCTTGAAAGGGAACGTGCCGAATACACTCTCGGCGCGTCGATGATGGAGCCTGACGCGCGAATGCTCACGAATACGCTTGGTTTTTGCGACAAGCATTTTGAGATGATTTTTGAGCGTCCGAACAAGCTTAGCCTTGCGCTTGTGCTTGAAACACATTTAGATGATGTGCGCAGAAAAATCGGTTGTGCCGGAGCGGGGCTTTTGAAAGAGGACACAAAAAAGGGCGGTATATTTAAAAAGAAGGAAAACACCGAAACGGAAGCATTGTGTACCGCGATTGATTTTGCTGTTTCGGGCTGTGCGATATGCAGCCATGTGAATTCGACGATGGAAAGATATTTTGATGTGTTTTTCTACATGTGGGAAAATGATAAGGAATTTCGCACAAAGTTCGATAAATGCGAGGGGCTGTGTCTGCCGCATTATAAAGACGCCGTACAAAAAAGCGCACAGTATTTAAAAAAGGACGCTGCAAGAAGGTTCTCGGCGTCGCTCTATGAAAAACAGTGCGCATTTCTGGACGGTTTGCAGGAGGACATACATAAATTTACGCTGAAATTTGATTACCGCAATAAGGACATGCCTTGGGGCAGTGCAAAGGACGCACCGAAACGCGTAATCGGCTGTTTGTCGGGCATTACGACAGGCGAGGAGGATAATGAGGAGGAAAACAGGTGAGAAAAAGCATAAATGGATTTATATATACGGCGCTGATGTGCGCGCTGTGTTTTTCGGCGGCGCTTTGTATTACGGCACATGCGTCATCTCTGGGGGAGATAATGGCTGATACATGCCGCAAAAATACATCTGCCGATGCGGCGGTGATAACGGTTTATGATGAGCAGGCGGCACAGTCGGCGCAAAACGGCGAGATGAGCATTGTAACGGTGAAAAATGTGACGGGAAAGGAAATATACGAAAAAACCGGAAAAATTATTTCGCAGGGCGGCGAGGTGTATCTGTCGGGTATGGAGGTTATTTTCACAAAGTCAATCGGCGGCAGTACGGACGTGCATATAGACAGCATTAACATCGGCGGCAGTGCGGCAGAAGAGGGACAGCTGTACACACTTGCGCTTGCAGAAACGGGAGCGGCGGAGTATGACGGTGAAATTATCGGCACATACAGCATTGATATGTCGGCGCTTAAGAATTATGTTGCCGGCTTTGAGCAGAAGAATGAAACGCAGCAGGAGAGCGGCGGCAAATCCGATAATACTGAAAACAACGGCGATACACCGCAGAAAAGCGAAGGCAGAGAAATCCTCGAAAGACAAACACCGCGCTTTGTGTGGTCATTGGTGCTTTTGGCGGGGATTTTGGCAGTATATATCGTAATACGCAGAAAAAGAAAGAAAAAAGAAGAGCAATAAAAGAACCAAACAAAAACACAGCGGTTGATTTATAAAAACGGTTGTAGTATAATTAATAAAAACACAGCGGCGGTATCAGACAAAAACTGCCCGAAAAGCAAGGGGGAAAGATAATGTTCGGTAAAAAAAACAAGGCTGTAACCTTCAGCTATGATGACGGTGTGACACAGGACATACGCCTTATTGAGATTTTTAATAAATACGGGCTGAAAGCGACATTTAATCTTAATTCGGAGCTTTTGGGCACAGACGGAAGTCTGGTGCGTGAGGGGCGCGTTGTAAATCATACAAAAAATAAGCCTGAGGACGTAAAGCATATATATGACGGACATGAGGTTGCCGTTCACACACTGACGCACCCAAATCTTCATAAAACCGAAGATGATAATGAGGTTCTGCGCCAGGTTGAGCAGGACAGAATTAATTTGTCCGAGCTTGCAGGGTATGAGGTAGTGGGCATGGCTTATCCGGGCGGCGGAAAGAACTGCGATAAGCGCGTTGCCGAAATTATAAAAAACAATACGGGTGTCAGGTATGCGCGTTCGAGCGATGTTACAAAAAGCTTTGAGCCGTTTGATGATTTGTACCAATACTGCGGCACATTGTATCACCATGCAAACTGGGACATATTGTTTGATATGGGGAAAGAGTTTTTGGAATTGCAGGCGGATACGCCGAAGGTGTTTTATATATGGGGTCATTCGTATGAGTTTGACATTTATCCCAAGCGCTGGGAAATGTTTGAAGAATTTTGCAAAATGATAAGCAATAAAGACGACATATTCTACGGTACAAACAGAGAAATGCTCATATAGCGGCTGTATCTGAAGCTGCGGCAAAACAGGTATTAAAAATAAAAACGGGGTAATAAAAATGAGTTATGACGGCAGAAAAATCTCGCTTGTGGTAATACGCAGACTTCCGCGCTATTACAGGTATCTCGGCGAGCTTTTGAACCAAAATGTGAAACGCATATCTTCAAAGGAACTGAGCGAAAAAATGAACGTTACGGCATCGCAGATAAGACAGGATTTAAACTGTTTCGGCGGCTTCGGACAGCAGGGCTACGGCTATAATGTCGAGGAGCTGCATAGCGAAATAGGCAGAATACTGGGTTTGCGCGACGGGCATAAAACCATAATTGCGGGAGCGGGAAATCTTGGACATGCGCTTGCAAACCACGGCGGTTTTGAGAAACGCGGATTTAAGCTTGTGGGAATATTTGATAATGACGAAGAAAAAATAGGCACATTTATAAACGGCGTAGAGGTATACGATGTTGCCGGTCTGAAAGATTTTCTGGACAAAAACGATGTATCGATAGGAATTCTTGCCGTGCCGCGCACATGCACACCCCAAATTGCAGATATAATGGCAGCCGGAGGGATAAAGGGCATACTGAATTTTTCATATATGGATTTAAAGGTTCCCGACAGCGTTGTTGTTGAAAATGTGCATTTGTCGGACAGCATAATGACGCTGTCATATCAAATTCGCAACAACAGCGGTAAGCAATCCGAAAACAGATAACGATAATTTGGCTGAAAATGTGCTTTTGAATATGACCGGAAGAGGAGGACACGATGAAGGTTTATGCATTTGTCGGTGAGAGCGGAAGCGGAAAAAGCTACCGTGCGGCATGGGTTGCCGGTGAAAACAATATAGAGTGTATTATTGATGACGGTTTGCTGATACGGGGAAACAAAATTCTTGCCGGAAGGTCGGCAAAACGCGAAACCACAAAAATTGCGTCGGTGCGCAGGGCGATTTTTTTAAATCCGGCTCATGCTGCCGAGGTAAAGGCTGCGCTTAAACGCGAAAATCCCGAAAGCGTTATGATTTTAGCGACATCTGACGAGATGGCTGACAGAATTGCAAAAATGCTTGATATAGGTCCGATTGGGCGCATTATAAGGATAAGCGATGTTGCGTCAAAAGAGGAAATCGAAAAGGCGAAATATGTTCGCAAAACTCAGGGAAAGCATGTAATTCCCGTGCCGACATTTGAGATAAAAAAGGATTTTTCGGGCGTACTTCTCGACACACTTCAGATATTTAACCTCGGAAAACGCGGCAGAAACGAGTTCCGTGAAACAAAATCGGTTGTAAGACCGAATTTCAGCTATCGCGGTGATTACCACATAGCGGACAACGTAATAGTGTCGATATGCCGTATTGAGGCGGAAAAGATTGACGGTACGGGGAAAAATATGCGCTGCGGCGTTGAGTCGAAGCCCTGCGGAGTATACATAAATATGGATATATCGGTAAAGTACGGATATGACGTGAGAGCTGTGGCGGCGGCAGTGCGGAAAGCGGTCTATAAGGCAGTTTATGAATATACGGCGATAAACGTATGCAAGATGGATGTTAACGTGAGAAAAATTGAGGTATGACGGAAATTTAAAAAATCTGCTGTTGTATATGACAGCAGATTTTTTATTTATAAGTCTGAAAGCCAAATCAATAAAATATGCTTCCGCCGATAAATTCGCGTATAAGCGACATTGACGGTATTTTGTAATCGTCCATTACATAAAAATATGACAGTATCTCCAAAAGCCTTTGTGCAAGAGCATAATGCGTGCTGCTGCGCTCCACGTCGCGCAAAATCGGTTCCGCGTAACGCTTGAAAACACAAAATTCATATATGATTGATGAGTTGAACAAAATGTCGGCATTTTTCTCATACGGAAAAATGTTTTTGACTTCGCCTTTCTGCACAGACGGCCACATGTCGAAGGTATTCTGAGCCGAACTGTAGCGGAAGTTGAAATCGCGCACAAGACGGCGTATGAGGCGCGTGTCGGTCGGCGAAATCGGGTTATAGCCGTCAAAGGACAGGTCGGTTATGGGAGATACGTAAATTTTAAATTTGTTTTTGTCATCAACCGATGCGGTAAGCCGCTCGTTGAGCGCATGTATTCCCTCAACTATCAGCACACTGTTTTTGCTCAGCTTCAGGCGGCGGCCTGTGGGTTTTCTGTGACCGTCCTCAAAGCTGAACACAGGTGTTTCAACTTCCTTTCCGTCAATAAGCGCACACAAATGCTCGTTAAAAAGCTTATAGTCAATCGACTCCAAATCCTCAAAATTGTTTGTGCCGTCCTCATGTTTCAATGCATTTTCAACGTTTAAAAAGTAGTCGTCAAGCGATATTTTTATCGGGGTAAGCGAGTTTATGCGAAGCTGTATGTCGAGTTTGTTTGCAAAAGTTGTTTTGCCCGATGATGAGGGACCGCTTATCAGTATGATTTTTGTCTGCGGAGAACCTTTTTTTATTATATCGGCAATCATTGCGATTTTTTTCTCATGAAGCCCCTCTTGCATTAATATCATGTCGTAGGCATTTGAATTTTTTATGTGGTAATTTAAGTCTGACACATTTTTTATCGACAAAACATCTTCCCACAAAGAAAACTGCTCAATCATTTTTGAGAGCTGCGCTTTGCTGTCAAATACGGGGATTTTGCCGCCGGTGGAATCGTTCGGATAACGCAGCAGAAATCCGTTTTTGTACCGGCGCAAATCAAAAGTTCCGATTGATGAAGTATTTGCGGCAATTGTGCCGAAAAGATGGAAATATGAATTTTCGATTTTATAGAGGTTTACGCTTTTGCGCGCAATACACCGCATTGCTTTTGCGCTGCGCATATCGCCCTCACGCTCAAAAATCAGCGCCGCCTCATCGGGAGATACATTTATTCTTTCGATTGGCAGAGCTGCTTTGTGCATGCGGCGCATATATGAGTAAATCTTTTTGCCTGCGCCGGCTCTCATGTCGGGCGCAAGCTCAACCTCACAATAGGTAGTTTTCCCGATTGAATGGCGCACGGTGCATGCGGCTTTCCCGAAAACGGCGTGCACGGCTGTCAGAAACATCAGAATGAGGCTCTGACGGTAGCAGAAAAAGCCGCCGCGGCTGTTTACGTCGAGAAGTTGTATGCTCTGCCCGTCCGAAGGCGCTGTGTCGAGCGGACGTACGGCGTTATTTATGAGGCAACATACCGCGTACGGTGCGTCGATATATTCGCATATTTTCTTATTTTTTTCATATTTGTACTCATTTCCGTTAATATAAATCACAAACCAAACCTCCTGTCTGTTCAGTTACCCGATGAGGTTAAAAAATTCGTCCTTTTTTGCCAGTATTTCATCAAAACGGTCTATGTATTCATACGGCGCTTTAAAGTTAAACACACGCTCGATTTTTGAAAAATCATCTGAAACCGCTTTTGATGAACCGCCGCATCCGAGCGCGAGGATACTCTGTACCTCTTCCATAATATTCACATTATATATACTTTCGTGCCCTTTTATGCTGTAACCGACATTTTCAAGGTTGCCGAGCATATTTTTCTGACGATAGAGATAGTACGGCATACGGTTTGTGCGCGTCATAAACTCATGCGACATGTCAAGCATATTGTAAACCGTTTCGGGATTTGTCAGGTTATAGTCCGACAGCCTTTGATGAAGTGCGCTTCCACGTTTGACCGACATTGTGTGAACTGTTATGTTTTCGGGTTTGTAGCTGTCGATTTTTTCGAGCGTATATAAAAAATCTGTCTCATTTTCGCCGGGCAGTCCGGCAATTAAATCGGCATTTATCGATTTAAAACCGACTTTGCGCGCAAGACTAAATGCATTTTCAATATCGCCCGAGGTATGCATGCGGCCTATAAGCTCAAGTGTGCGTTCGTGCATTGTCTGCGGGTTTATGCTTATGCGTGTTACCCCATGGTTTTTCAGTACGCACAGCTTTTCATAAGTAATCGTGTCGGGTCTGCCTGCCTCAACGCAGTATTCGTACAAGCTGTTCGTATCAAAGTTTTTTTCAACGGCGCAAAGAAGCATGTCAAGCTCATCAGCCGACAGCGATGTCGGTGTGCCGCCGCCGATGTATATGCTCTGTATGTGTTTGCCGCTCTTTTTTGTCAGAGCGCCGCTGTATTCAATCTCCTTTATCAGACATTTCAGGTACTCGCTTACATATTTTTTTGTATGGCGCAAATCCGTTGAAATAAATGAACAGTACAGACAGCGTGTGGGGCAGAAGGGTATGCCGATATACAGCCCCATGTCGTCTTTTGAGTTTTTTGCAATGAGTTCAAGTTCGTTTTTTGCAACCTCAAAAGCAAGCTCAAGTTTTGCTTTCTCGGGACAGTACAGCCGCATTATCCTGTCCTTTGCATCTTCGCCCGAAACACCCTCCTCAAGCATTGTGCGTATCGGTTTTGCCGGACGTATGCCCGTCATAACGCCCCAGGGCAGCCGCTTTCTGCGAAATTGCTGTGCGGCTTTATAGAGCGCTGTGCCGCATACAGCGGAGATTATGCGCCCCTTTGTGTGAGAGTCTGCGTTATCGGCACACTCAAACTCATGTGATGCAAAAAATGTGCCTTCATCACATTCAATTGATGTATCGGAATGTATAAGCCCGTTTTCATGCTTTGCGCCGGAAACTATTTTTACGTTTTCATCGGGGCGGAAAAACAATGACGCAACAAGCCATACATTATGCTCAAAATCATGACCTTCGGTGATGATTTTTATACCGGAGGTATTTTTGGGCTGATTGTTTTTGTTTAAATTGTTTTTTCCTGAATTATTATTCATCGTCATATTTATATTCCCAGTCTGTACGTATATATTCGTTGTGATTTTTCTCGTAGCCGATAGTTGTGGCACGTCCGTGCCCGGGGTATACGTCTGTGCTGTCGGGGAGGACATAGAGCTGCTTTTTGATAGACTGTTTTAAGATTTTAAAGTCGCCGCCGGGCAAATCGCATCTTCCGACACCGCGCAGAAACAGCGTGTCGCCGGAAAACAGACAGCCGTCGGTATAATAGCAGACACTTCCGACAGTATGACCGGGGGTATAAAGAGTTTTCAGCTCAATATTCCCCAAAGTTATAATATCGCCGTCCACAAGCTTTTTTGAGGCGGGAGTTTTCGGCGACGGTGCGCCCGAATACAGCGCAAGATTTACCGTTGGGTCATTTATCGCGTCAGCCTCAAAGGTATGGATAAAAACTTCTGCGCCCGTTGCCTCACATATTTCGTCAAGTGCGCCAATATGGTCATAGTGCGCATGTGTAAGAAGAACAAATTTCAGCTTTAAACCCTCATCTTCAAGCACATCGAGAATTGTGCCCGATTCTGCCGGAGCGTCGATAATAAGCGCATGCTTTGAGCTTTCGTCACCGAGTATATAGCAGTTATTGTCCATGTTTCCGAGTGAAAGCATTTTAAAAAACATAATTGTCAGCAGCCTTTCTGTTTGATGTATGTGTTTTGTGTGTTATTTTTTAGGTATTTCTGTGACCTTTTTTGTGCATACAGTCTTTGCCGATTGTTTGGTGTTATTGTGTGCAGCGCGTAACGTCATATACATTTTTGATACCGCGCAGTTTTTTTGCAATCATTTCAAGCTGGCTCGTGCTTTTTATCTCAAGCGTAACCGTGATAATTGCAACATTTCCTTTTGCGGTTCTTGCGTTAAATGAACGCATGGGAACTTTTGCGTCGGAAATTGCCATAGTAATATCGGCAAGTATTCCCGTGCGGTCATCTGCCTCAATCTGTATCTCGCTGAGAAATTCGCCGACGGGTTTATTTGTTTCCCATGAAACGCCTATGAAGCGGTTTAAATCCTCCTCCGTCAGTGCTTTCGGCGAGATATTCGGACAGTCGCGCCTGTGCACCGAAACACCGCGTCCGCGCGTTATAAAGCCGATTATGTCATCACCCGGTACGGGCGTGCAGCATTTTGAAAGACGCACCATGCAGTTGTCTATGCCGTGCACAATGATACCGTGTGAGGATACCTTTGACAAATCGCCGCCGGCTGTCTGTTCGGGTTCTATGGGCGATATTTTCGGCAGAACCGCTTTTTCGCTGTCTGTTTTATCAAGCCTGTCAAGTCTTTCGGTTTTTGCAACCTTTGTGTATTCGTCGCGCAGACGTATTATGACTTTCTGCGCCGTAAGTCCGCCGTAGCCGACAGATGCGTACAAATCATCGAGCGAGTTGAGGTTGTAGCGCTTCAGTATCGGCGCTATCCATTCGTCGCGGAACAGCTGTGTAAACGAAAGGCTGTGGCGGCGCAGTTCTTTTTCGATGAGTTCTTTTCCGCGCACAATATTTTCATCGCGGCGTTCTTTTTTGAACCATTGGTTGATTTTATTTCTTGCCTGTGAGGTTTTTACAAATTTCAGCCAATCGCGGCTCGGCCCGTGTATTGATGATGAGGTCAAAACCTCAACTATATCGCCGTTCTGCAAGGTATGGTCGATAGGAACTATTTTTGAGTTTACCTTTGCGCCCATCATGCGGCAGCCGACAGCCGAATGGATTGCAAACGCAAAATCGACCGGAGTTGCGCCGGCAGGGAGATTTATAACGTCACCCTTTGGTGTGAACACAAAAACCTCGTCTGCAAACAAATCGATTTTCAGCGTACGCATGAAATCGTCCTCGTCCATGGTTTCCTTCTGCATTTCAAGCAGCTGGCGCACCCATGCGAGCTTTGTGTCGGACTCGGAATTTGCGGTTATGCCTTCTTTGTATTTCCAGTGCGCGGCGATACCTTTTTCGGCAACCGTGTGCATTTCCCATGTGCGTATCTGTATTTCGAGCGGTCTGCCGTACGGACCTATTACCGTTGTGTGAAGCGACTGATACATGTTTGGCTTCGGCATGGCGATGTAGTCCTTGAAACGCATAGGCATCGGCTTATACAGCTCATGCACCATTCCGAGTACGGCATAGCAGTCGCTGACCGTATCTACAATTACACGCACGGCGAACAAGTCATATATTTCGTCGAGCGTTTTGTGCTGATTATACATTTTTCTGTATATGCTGTAGAAATGCTTTGCACGTCCGCTTATCTGACCTTTTATATGAATTGCCTCAAGTTTTTCCGTCAGGACATCGATGATTGATTTTATATATTGTTCGCGTTCGCGTTTTTTTTCATTTATGCTCTGCGCAATTTCGTGATATGCAATCGGGTCAAGGTATTTCAGCGATAAATCTTCAAGCTCTCCCTTTACTGTAGAAATACCGAGCCTGTGAGCAAGCGGGGCATAAACCTCCATCGTTTCGCGCGCGATACTGCGCTGCTTTTCGGGGGGCATGCTTTTCAGCGTGCGTATGTTATGTAGTCTGTCGGCAAGCTTTATGAGGATTACGCGTATATCCTTTGCCATGGCAAGAAACATTTTGCGCAGGTTTTCGATTTGCTGCTCCTCCTGGCTTGTGTAGTGAATTTTACCGATTTTTGTTACGCCGTCAACAAGCAGAGCAACATCTTCTCCAAACTCTGCCACGATGTCCTCATATGTGTATTTTGTGTCCTCAACAACATCATGGAGAAGGGCAGCAACAACGGAAGGCACATCCATTTCAAGCTCCGTCATTATCTTTGCAACTTCAAGGGGGTGGAAAATATATGCCTCGCCAGACTTGCGGAACTGACCCTCATGAGCGTTTTTGGCAAAGTTATACGCATGCGTTATTTCGGAAGTGTCTGCATTCGGCGCATACTTTTTTATATTATCGAATATGGTTTGGAGTATTTTGTCAGCATCGGCTGTATTACACATAAACAAGTCCTCTTTCCGTAATAATAATGTGTTAACAGATACGTTTTTTGCTTTTTATTTTATGCTCATGCGCGCATCTTTTATAATAAGCTGAAGTGTTCTTTCACCGCGGAATACGTTTATTCCCATCGTAAATGCCAAATCAATCCTGTTTCCGACAACGAAATGTTCTGTCAGAGAACCCATGCCGAAACCGATAAAGTTGAATGCTTTTCCGTTTTTTATAACCGTAAGCTTACAGTGTTTGCCTTCGGTCATTGTGCGCTCCGCCGTAAGCTGGGCGCCGCAAAGCGAAAAAATCGGCTGGGGATTGTCCATGCCGAACGGTTCAAGCATGGAAAGCGCATTTGCATTTTCTATCGTCAAAGCGCTTGGTACAAGCTCGCCGTCAATACATATGCAGGGAATTGAATCCTCGGGATTCATGACCTCAGCGGCATATTTGTTGATTTGTCTGTCAAATTCATCTATGTCGGCATAATTTAACCCAAGTCCTGCTGCAAGCTCATGTCCGCCGTATTTCAGAAGTATGTCGCTGCAATGCGTAAGCGCATTGAACAGGTTGAAACCTTTTATGCTGCGCCCCGAGCCTTTTCCGATGTTGTCTTTTAAAGAAATCAGTATGGCGGGCTTATGAAAACGGTCAACAAGCCTCGACGCCACAATGCCTATGACGCCATGGTGCCAGTCCTTTTTTGCGAGCACAAAGACATGTTTTTTCTCCGCATCTTCCATTTCGGAAATCATTTGCAGAGCGTCTTTTAAAATCTCCGTTTCGGTTTGCTGCCTTTTTTTATTTTCGGCTTCAAGCGCAAGAGCAATCTCGTCGGCACGCTGTGCAGAGTCGGTTACAAGCAGTTCGACAGCAGTGTTTGCGCTGCCGACCCTTCCGGCGGCATTTATGCGCGGTGCAACGGAAAAGCTTATCACTCCGGTATTTACGGGTCTGTCCGTAATCTGCGCCGTACTAAAAAGTGCGCGCAGACCGGGGTTATCGGTATTTTGTATTTTTTTAATTCCGTTTGCAACAAAAATCCTGTTTTCGTCTGTCAGAGATACTACGTCGGCAACTGTTCCGACGGCAACGATGTCGATATATTTGTCAAAATATTCGCGCGCGTTTTTGCCCAGCGTCAGCGCAATCGCCAAAATGAGTTTGAATGCGACGCCGACGCCTGCAAGGTCTTTGAACGGATATGTGCATTCGGGCTGTTTCGGATTAATGAGCGCATATGCGCGCGGCAGCTCATCTTTGCAGGTGTGATGATCTGTTATTATAACGTCAAGTCCGAGCGTTTTTGCAAATTCGACCTCTCCGACAGCGGTTATTCCGCAGTCAACGGTTATCAGAAGAGATGCGCCACCTGCGCTTATTTTTCCGAGCGCCGGCATGTTTATTCCATAACCTTCATCGGAGCGGTTCGGAATATAAAAATCCACATTTGCATCGAGTTCGGAAAGAAATTTGTACAAAATCGACGTTGCCGTTATGCCGTCAACATCATAGTCTCCGTAAATTACGATTTTTTCGTGCAAATCAATTGCCGACTTTATCCGCAGCGCGGCTTTTTCGGCATCTTTGAGCAAAAAAGGGTGATGTACACCGCTTATGCTTTTGCCGAGATAGGATTTTACCGCACTTTCACTCTCAAATCCTCTGTTTACGAGCACACGGGAAACTACGGGCGAAATTTTGTATTTTTCGGAAATTTCATGAACCAACCCTTCAGTTCCCGCTTTTTCGATGTAGTCCCAACGTTTAGCAGTCATGTTTTTCTCCTTATTATATGTATTATGTTTATTATAACAACGGAAGAAATTACTGTCAAGTAATTTCAACACCTCCGTTTCAAGCCCGAAGGGGTTATAACAACGGAAGAAATTACTGTCAAGTAATTTCAACACCTCCGTTTCAAGCCCGAAGGGGGGGCAAATTCGGCGCGATGTTTCAAAAATGTGAGCCAAAATGTGACAAAAGAGAGAAAAAATGCTCATATGCTCTTATTTTTAGCTGTAAAAAGTTGACTTAACAGCAAAAATATGATATTATTCATTAGATAGGGAAAAATAAACACATACCGGTATTTATCCGGCACAAAAAACGGGAGGGAGAATCTCTGTTGGAATTTTTATGGGAAGGCATAATGTTAATTACATGGCAGCAGATTTTGATGTGGGTTATCGGAGGAATTTTGATATATCTGGCTATACAGAAAGGGCTTGAACCGGCTCTTTTGCTGCCGATGGGCTTTGGCGCGATTTTGGTAAACCTGCCGCTCAGCGGAGCGCTTAATCAGGTGATGGAAGGCATAGGCGAGGTTACGGGAATTGTGCAGTGGCTGTTTGAGATAGGAATTGAGGCGTCTGAGGCAATGCCGCTTTTGCTGTTTGTGGGAATAGGCGCGATGATTGACTTCGGTCCGCTCCTGTCAAATCCTAAGCTGCTGCTTTTCGGAGCTGCGGCACAGTTCGGCATTTTTATTACAATCATAGTTGCCGTACTGTTGGGATTTCCGCTTGTAGACGCTGCATCAATCGGCATAATAGGCGCTGCGGACGGTCCTACATCAATTCTTGTATCACAGATACTCAAGAGCAACTATATCGGAGCGATTGCGGTTGCGGCATATTCATACATGGCGCTTGTGCCGATAATACAGCCTTTTGCGATAAAGCTTGTTACGACAAAAAAGGAACGCGCTATAAAAATGCCGTATAACCCGAAGAGCGTATCAAAGCTTACACGCATACTGTTCCCGATAGTTGTGACGATAATTGCCGGACTTGTGGCGCCTGCGTCGGTTGCGCTGGTAGGATTTTTGATGTTCGGCAACCTTATCCGTGAGTGCGGCGTACTCGAGTCGCTTTCCGACACTGCACAGAAACAGCTTGCAAACCTTATCACGCTGTTTCTGGGAATTACGATATCGTTTAGCATGAAGGCGGAAAGCTTTGTAAATACGCAGACAATCATGATTATGGGTCTTGGGCTTGTTGCGTTTGTGTTTGATACGATTTCGGGAGTTCTGTTTGCGAAACTTCTGAACCTGTTTACGAAAAATAAAGTCAATCCGATGGTCGGAGCGGCAGGTATATCGGCATTCCCGATGTCGGCGCGTGTTGTGCAGAAGCTTGGGCTTGAGGCTGATAATCAGAACTTTCTGCTTATGCATGCCGTTGGCGCAAATGTGTCGGGACAGATTGCGTCGGTTATTGCCGGCGGCGTTATACTTGCCCTTATGCCGTCGCTTTTGCAGATGGTGCACTAATGCGGAGCGGGTTGCTGTATAAAGTGTAAAAGTTAATTCTACAAGGAAGGAAGTTTTTGTATGTTTGATATGCAGACTCTGATGCTTGCCCTTGAGCTTACGTTAAAAGGCATGGCTGCAATTTTTGTTGTTATTATAGCAATTTATATATGTGTCAGCATAATGCTGAAGGCGACACAGGGGAAAAAGAACGGCGAGTAGAAAATAAATTTGCAAAAAATATGCCCCAATCTGTAGTTTGTGCAAAAACAACTGTATTATATTCATTGTGTGCGTCGTGCGGTATCGGTATAATTACAGAGTAAACGGTAACGATGTAACCAAAAAGACATATAAAAAGTTGGTATTGGGGCTTGATTTTGTAAGAACTATTTATTATAATATCGTTGGATAGGAAATGGATTTATATCCAATAATATATTTATACCAAAAGGATGGGATAGTTATGCATAAGCTTGGAGTTATCGGTTACGGCGGTATGGGCGGCTGGCATGTAAGACACGCGCTGGAAAGCGACGTTGTGGAGCTTGCCGGCATATATGATATAAAGCAGGAACGTCTTGACGCTGCCGAGAAGGACGGAATACATGCCTATAAATCGCTTGAAGAGATTTTGGGCGATGAGAGCATTGACCTTATAACAATAGCAATTCCGAACGATCAGCATAAAGAGATTTCGATAAAGTGTCTTGAGGCGGGAAAGAATGTTATTTGCGAAAAGCCCGTTATGCTCTCATGTGAGGATTTGGCAGATGTGCTGGCGGCTGCGGACAGATGCGGCAAGATATTTTCCGCACATCAGAACAGACGCTGGGACGTTGATTTTCTTGCAATGAAGCAGCTTTATAACAGCAAAGAAATAGGCGATGTTATAAATATCGAGTCGAGAATACACGGTTCAAGAGGTATTCCGAGCGACTGGAGAGGCGAAAAACGCTATGGCGGCGGTATGCTCTATGACTGGGGCATACATCTTATAGACCAGATGTTACAGATTTTCAGACAGAAGATAACAAAGCTTTATTGCCGTTTTGAGCATACGACAAATTTTGAGGTTGACGACGGATTTAAGCTGGAGCTTACGTTTGAGGACGGAGCACAGGCGTATATTGAGGTCGGAACATTTAATTTTATAGCTTTGCCGAGATTTTATATGCAGGCAAAGAAAGGTTCGGCGCTTATTGCGGACTGGCGCGAGAAATGCAAGGTTGCAAAATGCAAGGCTTGGCATGAGAGCGATGTTGTTCCGGTACAGACAGCAGCCGGCCTTACAAAGACGATGGCGCCGCGCGATGAAATTACGCTTGACAGCTATGAACTCGAGATACCTCATTCGGATGTACACGATTTTTACCGTAATATATGCGCTGCAATTGAGGGCAGAGAAACACAGCTCGTTACACATGACGAGATGATGCGTGTTCTGCGCGTAATTGAGGCAGCGTTTAAATCGGTAGAGCTCGGTACATGCATTGAGTGCAGTATTTGACAATGTACATAGCGGTATTAAAAACGGCGCAAAGCGCGTGAGCTGAATTAAAGTAAATATACAAAAACGCGGTCTTTCGGACCGCGTTTTTTTTCGGCTTGACAGGGCGCTTTGATATGATTAATATATTTTATTCGGAGGGATTTAATATGAAAATAAAAGAAAAGCTTTGTTCTGATGTAAATGATATCGGTTCGGTTACGATTGCCTTTTTGGGCGACAGTGTGACGCACGGTTTTTTTGAGTCGTCGGAGGATATGCACAGCGGAATTGACTTTGAGGCTGTGTATCATAATGTGCTGAGAAAAAGGCTGAACAAAAAATATAAACCGATGCCCGTAAATATAATTAACGCAGGTATTGGGGGGAAAAATGCGGCACATGGCTTCGGGCGCATTGAACGCGACGTTATATGTCATTCGCCGGATTTGTGTGTGGTTATGTTCGGCTTAAACGATGTAAACGGCACACTTGAGAATTATACGGGTTCGCTTGAAAAAATTTTTAAAAGACTGCATGAGGCAGAAATTGAAACGATTTTTATGACGCCGAATATGCTGAATACATATGTTGACAGTTCGCTTTCGGGCGGTCTTCATGAGTATGCGGAGAAAACCGCGGAGTATCAGACGGGAGGCAGAATGGACGCATATGTCAAGGCGGCGGCGGAAACTGCAAAAAAGAACGGCGTGACGGTGTGCGACTGTTATAAGATATGGCGCGCAATGTATGACGGCGGCTGCGATACAACCGCACTTCTTGCAAACAAAATAAACCATCCGCTCCGGAGCATGCATGCATTGTTTGCGGACGAACTTTATAAGATAATTAATTCCGCCGATTAAACGTTTTGTTTGCCCGTTCTTTTATGAGATGAAATTTTCTGCTGAAAACAATTGCCTGTGCGGTTTTCCATAGTTAAAAATCACAAAGTGATTAAAGCATATTAACATTAAAAAATGAGGAGGAAACGGGAAATGTTTAAGAATGTGACAATTGAGCTGAGTCTTAAGCCGTTTAAGAGCACAGATGAGGACTATATGCGCGGTGTGCTGAAACATTTATTCAAGCAATGGAGCATATTGTGCGATGACGCTGAGGAGGTCAGCGTTCTTCTGTGGACTGCCGACGGCAGCGAGATACTTGACTGGCACGGCAATTTGGACGAGAAATTTGAATGGTGCAAATATGTCGGAGGGGCAAACAATCGCCGCGGCGACACATCAAGTCTTGACCCGAAGGGAGTGGGGCTTCATACGAGAAGCTATCTGTATATGGATAACCCTCCCGAGTTTACATACGCAATATTAAAAAAGCTTGTTTCGCTCATAAAAGAGGTTGGGGCAGAGATGCTCGTAGGAAAGAGAATACGTGTGGGAGAAACGTTTGACTCGGGGCCTGAGTTTGCAAAGTCTGACTTTAAATATAACCGCCACAACGAATGCTGCGCAGGCGAAAGTATGGGCAAAAAATCCATGGTATGCTGCTATTCGGAGCTTAACGGCGATGATGTTTCATATGCCGGATTTCCGAACGGCATACCCGACAAAACGCCGTTCGGCACATTTTTCGGGCGCCAGTGTCAGGAATTTCTGACGAGTATGGGCTTTGATTATCTGTGGCTGTCAAACGGTTTCGGTTTCGGAATGGAAACATGGAAAACAACGGGGGCCGTGTTTGACGGGAAAAATTTTGACGTGTCGCGATTTGACGAGATAAAGGAAAAAATTCTCGGCTTCTGGCATTTATTCAGAAAAGAGTGCCCCGATTTCCGCGTTGAAACGCGCGGAACAAACCTCAGTGTGGGGATTGACCTTGCAACGGACGGTGTGCCGCTCAGGGACATATATAACGGAAACTTTAACTTTCTGCCGCCGCCGAACTCACCGTGGGCGCCTCTTAACGGAAATTTCGGGCTTGAGATAGGAGGCTACATGTCGCGCATAAGCGAGTTGCCGAAAAATGAAAGCTATTTGTTCAGATATTATGTGCATGACCCGTGGTGGGCAAATACGCCGTGGACCGACAGATATGACTCGCTGCCGCATGACATATATCTGCCGATGATGGTGTGCAGGCTTGATGAAAACGGCGATGTACAGCTGCCCGAAAATTTAAACATACTTTCTGCGGATAACTCCTTCGGCGAAATGCCCGATTTTTGTGCATATGAGCCTTCGGTGTATATCAAAAAAGCGGAAAGATACGCGCCCGATGAGCCGTCGCCGGTTATATGGGTATATCCTTTTGACGAGTATCATGAAAAGAACGATGAAGAGTCGATACGCGAAATGTTTTTCGGCGATTGGTTCATATGTGAGGCGATAAATCACGGTTTCCCTTTGAGCAGTGTTGTTTCGACTGCGAATTTCATAAAGGGAAGAGAGAAAAACAGCGGTTTGTATAATGGGAACATAATTGTATCCGTCGTGCCGGACGCAGGCTCGGCATATGAAAAATATGTGCTGGATTTTGTGAAAAACGGCGGTAAGGCGATATTTTACGGCAGTGTAAAAAATGCCGGCAGAGAATTTCTTGATATAGCCGGCATAAAGCTGCTCGGAGATGAGCTTTACGGCGAAATGATGATAGATGCCGAAACGCTTGATACTGTCAACAGCGGTAAGGTACCGGAAACAATCAATCACAGGCGCATTACCTGCGGCGGAGGTATTGCAACGGATATTTCGGGCAATCATGTAAAGCCGCTTGTGAGCATAGGCGGACGCGTGTGCGGCACATACGGCAAAAACATCGTATGGCTGAGAGGAACATGCAGCGCTGATTTTCTTGAAGGGGAAAGCCTTATCACGCCCGACGACGCGCAGAAGTATTTTATCGGCGAAACGCTTATGCGGCTTGCGCTTGATAAGCTCGGCATACATATTGCTTTTGAAAAGGAAATTGTAAATGCAAGGGAACCTGTGATTATGATAAGCAGACATGACAATGCATATATGTTTGCCGTATGCTCAAAAAACACCACAACAAAAACCGCGATTAAACTTCCCTGCGGCGCACCCGTGTTTGTCGGCGGAGAAACAAAAATTCTGCCCGACGGCAGTGCGCAGTATTATTTCACTCAGGCAGAGCTTCGCGAGTGCCGTGTGTTTATCGAGCAGAAGGGCGGCATAGTCAGCTGTCATGAAATAACGCCGGCAAGCTTTTTTGCGAACAGAAGGCTTAAAATTACGGGGCTTGAAAATGCAACAGTGCGTATTTTCGGACCCATGTATACTGCAAATAATCTGAAAGTTACGGTAAATCCGCTTGACGATGAATTTGGTTATGTGGGCGACGATTTTAAATCGGAGTATATAACAGATGACAGCGGAACGTATATTGAAGTAAGAAACGTGACGGGAACGCTTATGGTGCGTATACCGCGCGAGAAAATACCGTCAAGCGATTTTGATGCAGTGGAATAACGCGGCGGAATAATAAGGGAAAAGAGCTGTGCATATGATATGCATGGCTCTTTTTTGCAAGCTGCGATATTTTTCTTGCAAAAACGGTTTTTTTGTGGTATATTAAAATTAATATGAAAAAGGATAATATGAAAAGATAATAACCAAAATGCAGGGAGAGAGGTTAAAATGGAACAGCCGGACAATCTGCTTACAAAAATACAGGAAAAAATGGACGCTTTCAGCAAGGGACAGCGCAGGATTGCACAGTTTATATCGGAACAGTACGACAAAGCGGCATATATTACGGCGGCAAAACTCGGCAAAACGGTCGGAGTCAGCGAATCGACTGTGGTGCGGTTTGCCGGAGAGCTTGGATATGACGGTTATCCCGGCATGCAGAGAGCGCTGCGCTCAATGATAAGAACGCGTCTTACGGCGGCACAGCGCATAGAGGTTGCATCGGGCAGAATTGGCGGCGGCGATGTGCTTCAGAAGGTGCTTGACGACGATATTGAAAACATACGTGCAACGCTGGCGGAGATTGACAGAGAAGAATTTGAAAAAATTACCGAAACGCTGGTGTGCGCGCAGAGAGTGTATATAATAGGCGTACGCAGCTCCGCGTCACTGGCGTCGTTTCTCAGCTTTTATTTAAACCTTATACTGCCAAACGTGCGCCATGTGCAGACAAGCACTGCGAGCGAGCTGTTTGAGCAGATTTTGAGGATAGGCGAGGGCGATGTGCTTGTTGCAATAAGCTTTCCGCGGTATTCAAAAAGGACGCGCAAAGCAATCAACTATGCAAAAAGCCGCGGCGCCGCTGTTGTGGGAATTACCGACAGCCGGAACTCGCCGATTGCGCAGGAGGCAGATATGTCGCTTACGGCAAAGAGTGATATGGCATCGTTTGCCGATTCTCTTGCGGCGCCGCTCAGTGTCATAAATGCGCTTATAGCATCGATAAGCATGAAAAAGGAAAAAGAGGTTGTTGACACGTTTGAGCGTCTTGAAAAAATATGGGACGAATATGACGTATACGAAAAGTTTGCCTCGGAGGGTAATACGGAGGATAAATTATAGGATTATGGGCGATAATGCAAACAGACGCACCGTTGTCATTGGCGGCGGGGCGGCAGGGCTTATGGCGGCAGGGCGGCTTGCCGAAAGAGGAGTAAATGTGACGCTTGCGGAAAAAAATCCGATGTTCGGCAAAAAGCTGCGTATAACAGGCAAGGGAAGATGCAATGTTACTAATGCATGCGATGTTGAGGAAATGCTCGAAAATGTTACAACAAACAAAAGCTTCCTCTACAGCGCCTTTTATACTTTTACAAATGATGATTTGATTGCGCTTCTGAAGAAGAACGGGCTTGAAACAAAGGTTGAGCGCGGCATGAGGGTGTTTCCTGTATCGGATAATGCGCGCGATGTTGTTGAGGCGCTGAAACGCTATGCACTGAAGAGCAATGTGCGCACAGTTAAAAAAGAGGTGTCGTCACTTATCGCGGACGGCAAAAAGGTTTGCGGCGTCATATACAAAGACGGCACGCGGTGCATGTGCGACAGTGTGATTGTGGCGACGGGCGGCGTTTCATATCCGCTCACAGGCTCAACCGGCGACGGATACAAATTTGCAAAAGAGGCAGGACACACAATCATCACACCGAAGCCTTCGCTTGTGCCCGTGGAAACACAAGAGCGCTGTGTCAGGGATATGATGGGTCTGGCGCTTAAAAATGTGCGGCTCAGCGTTGAAAATTCAAAAGGAAGAACGGTTTGCGAGGATTTCGGTGAAATGCTGTTCACACATTTCGGCGTGAGCGGACCGATGGTACTTTCGGCAAGCTCTCATATGCGAAATATTGAAAAGGAAAAATATATACTTCATATAGATTTAAAGCCGGCGCTTGATGAAAAACAGCTTGACCGCAGAATACTGCGTGATTTTGAGCAAAACAGCAACAAGCACATAATAAATGCGCTGGACGCACTTCTGCCGAAGGCTGTAATACCTGAGGTTATACGCCGCAGCGGCATTGAGATGCATAAGGCGGTAAATGCCGTTACAAAGCAGGAACGAATGTCGCTGGTGTCGGCTGTAAAGGACTTTAAACTTACGGCGGTGAGATTTCGCCCCATAGAAGAGGCAATTGTTACCTCGGGCGGAGTTGACGTTAAGCAGATAAACCCGTCAACCATGGAGTCGAAGCTTTTATGCGGACTGTATTTTGCGGGCGAGGTTATAGATGTTGACGCGTATACGGGCGGATTTAATTTGCAGATTGCGTTTTCGACGGGATATCTTGCGGGCGATAACGCATAGGCGGCGGTATGCTGTATCTTCATATAATCTGTGCCTCATTCATATAATTTTGTGAAGGAGGCGGATTTATGAAAAACAGATTTGAGGGGATAAAAAGCAAGGTATATATTCTGCTTTGCGCACTTGCGCTTGTATACGGACTGCGAATGTTTGCAAGTGTGAACAAGGTTGTTGTCGAAGAGGTTTATATGCAAAACGGCGGCGCGGTAGAGAGTGCTGTTGACAATGCGCAAAAGCACGGACAGATATATCTGCATATTGACGGTGCGAGCAGTGACAATGAGGTAAGACTGCTTGTAAACGGTGCGAGCGGCGAAGGTGTCACACAGAGCGAGAAAGTGCTCGATGTGTTTGACGGCTGCGTTGTGGAGCTTGACACGCGCGGCGCGAAGGAGCCTGTGATGCTGCGCGTTACGGGGACGGGGGCAAATGTGTATCCCGACTGTACGGGGCGTGTGGTAACGGGGTTCGGAGACATACAGAATATAGGAACGTTCATAATAAAAAATACAGAGGAGAGATAGTATGAGCGAGCATGACTACGGAAGCAAGGATATAGCAAGGGCTGCAATAGAAATGGCTGTGTCGGACGGCAGAAGCGAGGAAAAAAAGCTTCAGGAAAAGTATAGAGAACACGGTGTGTACACATGTGCGGCGGATTATGGCGGCGAGTTTCTGAACTCGGTTACAAAAATAGTCGAGCGTGCGGTTGTGTCTGCAAAAAGAGAGGGCGTCATAGGCGATTCGCATCTTGAGCAGGGCGCTGTGGCAGGTGCGGCACATGAGGCGCTGTCACAGATTGCATCAAAGGCGATGGGGCTGAGTGTCGGCGGAAAAATCGGGATTGCGCGCCATAGAGACCACATAAGCGTTGCGGTATTTTTTGCCGTAGGGCTTTTGAATTTGGACGAGGTTGCAATGGGCATGGGACACAGAGCAGTTTGAAACGGCGGAACAGCCGCATTATGCACAGGGTAAATTATATGCTCGAAAGGATACTTTAAGATGAAAAAAATCAGTATAGCTGTTGACGGACCTGCGGGAGCGGGGAAGAGCACAATTTCAAAAATCGTGGCAAAAAAGCTTGGGATTGTGTATGTTGATACAGGTGCAATGTACCGTGCGGCGGCGCTTTATGCAATAAGAAACGGCATTGATACAAAAAACAGTGACGGAAAGCTGGAAAAAGCGCTTGACGATATAAATATAGACATTGCCTACAAAGACGGCGCACAGCATATATACCTGAACGGAGAGGACGTATCGGAGGCGATACGCGAGCCTGAGGTAAGCATGGGTGCGTCGGCTGTTGCGACGGTTCCCTGCGTGCGCATAAAGCTTGTCGAGATTCAGCGTATGCTTGCGCAGAAGCAGAGCGTCATCATGGACGGACGCGATATCGGCACATATGTGCTGCCGGACGCCGAGGTGAAAATATATCTCACGGCAGATGTCCGTGAGCGTGCGAAAAGACGGCACAGTGAGCTTTTGGCAAAAGGGGTGAATAATTCATATGAGGAAGTGCTTGAAGATATGAAAGCACGCGACCTGAATGATTCGACGAGAAAATTTGCACCGCTCAGACAGGCTGACGACGCTAAACTTATAGATACGACAAAGTGTGATTTTGAACAGTCGGTGGAGCTGATTTTGTCGTATATACGCGAAAAATCGTGCATGCACTAAAAAAATACGGAAAAATAGCGTCGGATGCGTGAAAGCTTTTTTGCGTAAGCCTGAGGCGGATTTGAAATACTGCAAAAATCTCCTTTATTCTTATGCTGCG
>CAKSHB010000020.1 GCA_934456295.1 uncultured Clostridia bacterium
GATAAAGACAAAATATGTGCGCTATTTCGCAAAAGGCTCCGACATAAGTGACTGGAATGCGGTAAGAGAGCTGCGCGTAAAAGTCAACGACTGATAAAAACTAAAACGAAATATAAAAAACCTGTACTGTCAGACAGTACAGGTTTTTTGTGTGTAATTAAAATTATTTTTCAGAGTTTACAAAATCAATAAAACGCATAAATGCAGCTTTGCCTTCATCTGTCCTTTTATAAACGCCGGCATGCTCCAGCACCTTTGAAAATACCAATCCGACCTCATGGCGCAGGATATCGGTGACATTATCTTTGTTTATTTCATCATATTTTCCTTTGAATTCATCGACCCAGTCGGCATGCTTTGCAAGCGCTTCGTCTGCCCTTATGTCGCCGCCGTTTACAATGCTGTCGCTGAGAGCGGCAAGCTCGCCTTTGAGGCGCGCGGGAAGAACGGCAAGCCCCATGACCTCGATAAGTCCGATGTTTTCTTTTTTGATGTGATGCAGCTCAGCATGGGGGTGGAATACGCCGAGAGGGTGCTCGTCTGTAGTGATGTTGTTGCGAAGCACCAAATCAAGCTCAAATTTTTCGTCACGCTTTCTTGCAATCGGCGTGATTGTATTATGCTTTTCGCCGTCAGTTTCGGCAAATATAAACGCGTCTTTGTCACTGTAGCCTCTCCATGATAAAAGTATTTTGTCGGCAAGCTCTATGAGGCGTTCTTTGTCAGAATTGCGCAGGCGAATAACCGACATTGGCCATTTTACAATGCCTGCCTCGGTATCGTCAAAGCCTTCAAATGAAATTTTTGTTTCAACGGGCGCTTTTGCCATGGCGAACTCATATCTGCCGCCCTGGAAATGGTCATGGCTGAGTATGGAACCGCCGACTATCGGCAAATCTGCGTTTGAGCCGACAAAATAATGCGGAAATTGGCTCACGAAGTCAAGCAGCTTGCAGAAGGCTGCGCGGTTTATCCGCATGGGTACATGCTGACGGTTAAACACTATGCAGTGTTCGTTATAGTACACGTACGGCGAATACTGGAAACACCAGTCAGTGTTATTTATCGTAACGGGAATTATTCTGTGGTTTTGGCGTGCTGCGGCATTAATTCTGCCTGCATAGCCCTCATTTTCGGGACAAAGCGCACATTTCGGGTAGCTGCTTTGCTTTGCGTTTTTTGCGGCTGCAATTGCTTTTGGGTCCTTTTCGGGCTTTGAAAGGTTAATTGTTATGTCGATATCGCCGTATTCGCTTTTTGTAACCCATTTTACATCTTTTTTTATACGGTAGCGGCGGATATAGTCGGTATCCTGACTGAATTTATAATAAAAGTCTGTTGCTTTTTCGGGTGAGAGCTTATACAGCCCGCTGAATTTTGAAATCACTTCGTGCGGCCGCGGCGTCATAATTCCCATAAGGCGCGTATCAAACAAATCGCGGTATGTAACGCTGTCCTCGATTATCCCGTTTTTTACCGCATAGTCACACAGCTCTCCAAGAACGCTCTCAAGGTCAACCTCGCTGTACTCGTCTTTCGGCTCTTCATATGAGTCAAGTCCCAGCGCGTCAAGCAAAAGATTTGTCACACAGATTTTATCCTCTTCCGATATGAGGTTTGTCCGTATGCCGTATGTAACAAGCTTTTTTATTGCGGTATTTACCATTTTATTTCTCCCCTTTATATCATGTCATATGTATTTTTTAACCATATCGGGATAAGTATATCATAAAGAAGCCATAAAAGCAATACGAAACACTGCATGTCGGGTTTTTCAAAAAAATTTTAATCATTTTTGAAAAAATCATCGCCGAAACAATAGAGAAAATAATCACATTCGTCGCAGCAACACTCGATTGTTTTGCCGCGGAAATTGGTATGAAATCCGTTTCCGCGACAGTCTTTTCCGTGGTTGCCCGGTGTCAGTTTTATTCCGCTTATATCAATTATGGGGGCTTTTTTTGAGAATATTTCGCCTATGAAACGGAACATAATTTTCGCTTTTGATGCGATTTTTTTGAATATATGATAGAAACACATAATAATTCTCCCAAAATGTTCATCTTTAGAACACATTATAACGCAATATTAGCATAAAATCAATACATAAGTTCATCTTTATAACTTTTGCTTCGATCGGAGGAAAAGAAATGAAAATATATTGGTATAACGGAAGAAAAAACATAATCGGTGAAAATTTGAAAAGAATAAGAACACAGAAGAGTTTGACGCAAAATGAACTTGCATCGCTTTTGCAGCTTAAAGGGTATGAGTTTGACAGACTGGCGGTGCTGCGTATCGAAAAGGGAACACGTTTTGTACCTGATTACGAAGTGGCGCTTTTATGTGAGGCGCTTGAGGTTTCATATGAAGAACTTATGAAAGGCGACGTTTGATATTGGGCAGGTATTGACAGAGTGAAAATATGGGAGTATACTTGGGTTAGATTGAACTAACAAAAACGGAGGGATTTTTGTGATTGATAAAGTTACATTAAATGCACGCAGACCGAAGCGTGACGAATGTGGATATAAAATGCTTGAAAGAATGAATAAACGCCATAAATCGCTGTCATTGTGGGGACTTGAACATCTGTCGCTGGACAGTGCGGCAGATATTTTGGACGTTGGCTGCGGCGGCGGACAAAATATTTACCGTATGGCAAAAACTGCGCCGAAAGCAAAGGTATACGGTGTTGATTATTCGGAGGCAAGTATCGAAAAATCGACTCAGGTAAACTATGACAACATAAGTACGGGACGTGTGGAGCTGCGCTACGGCACGGCGGAAAATCTGCCTTATGAAAAAAATTCGTTTGACATAGTGACGGCTTTTGAAACCGTATATTATTGGGAAAATATTGTTTCGTGCTTTGAGAATGTGCGCGGTGTGCTTCGCGGCGGCGGACATTTTATGGTATGCAACGAGGATTGCAGCAAGGACGATATTGCCGAAACGGCTGAGGCGCTGGACATGCATGTGTATACTGCCGATGAAATAGGCGGTTTTATGGAGCAGGCGGGGTTTGTGCAGATAAAAAAATACTGCAATCCGAACGGAAGGTGGATTTGTGTTGTGGGGAAAAAGGCGGCTGATTAAAGCAGGTTGATTAATATGCAGAATATGTGGTACAATATATATAGATAAATTTTTGGCGAAAGGCGGTTTTTACAGATGAAAGATGCACTTACAGTATTGAAATCACGCCGTTCATGTAGAAAGTTTGACGGCAGAGTTGTACCGGAAAAAGAGCTTGATGAAATTCTGGAGGCAGGAACATATGCGCCGACAGGCATGGGCAGACAGTCGCCGATTATGGTGGCGGTGCGTGATAAGGAAACGATAAAAAAGCTGTCGGAAATGAATGCGAAAATTATGGGAACCGACGGTGACCCGTTTTACGGAGCAGCGACCGTGATAGTGGTGCTTGCGGACAGGAGTATGGCGACATATTTGTATGACGGTGCGCTTGTTATGGGAAATCTGATGAACGCGGCAGAGGCGGTTGGTGTTGAGTCATGCTGGATACACCGCGCAAAAGAGGAGTTTGACAGTGAAGAAGGAAAAGCGCTTTTGAAAAAATGGGGCATAGAGGGCGATTATGAGGGCATAGGACATTGTGTGCTCGGTTACGGTGAAAAAACGCCCGAAAAGCCGCGCAAGCGGAATTATATATATAAAGTGTAAGCACAAACAGAAAAAGCGTATATTTTGATATATTGCACCTCCACTCAAAAAGCAGCCGTTTATAAAAATTGTGTTTTTAACAGCACAGATGACAAATATGCATTGCTTGCCCGTGAAATCGGCTTGACAGACGAACTACTCGGCAAGGTATACGGCAGCATCAGTACAATTGAGGCTGACAAAAACAGTCAGGGCAAAACCGTGAGCGGAAGTCAAAATAAAAAAATAAATGCTTATCTTAATACGCTTGATTTGCCGGCAGAACAGAAGAGATTGTTATTTGCGTGGTTTGCATCTTCTGGCAAAGAACAGAAGAAACAGCGTTATAATGTAGTTAATAACCTTAGCATATTGCAGGGCGATAAAAATGCTGTTTTGCAGTGGTTAATGGGAAATAAGAACATAAGCGAAACGCAGATAAAAACAATATTCAACAGAAAGTGAAAAACAATTCTCTGACTACTTTTTGACTACCTCTTTTTTAGTTTTTAATGATATTATTTAATTTTATTTGATATCCTAAAACATGACAAGAGCCTTATATATCAATGCATTTGCTGATATATAAGGCTTGGCTGTTTTGGTCTGAGTGGGGAGACTTGAACTCCCGGCCTCTTGAACCCCATTCAAGCACGCTACCAACTGCGCCACACCCAGATATATTTTTCGATGACTTATTTATTATAAATTAAAAGCAGCGATATGTCAAGTGTTTTTTGCAATTTTATAAATTTTCTTTGTTCAATTGTATCACAACAGTTTCTTACGCAGGAAGTGTTAAAACAATAAAAAAGAAACGGATAAATCGATAACCCGAAAAATACGAAAAACCGCCCGATGTTAAGAGACAACCCTCTTATATCGGACGGTTCTGCAAAGGCATGTTTATAAGCTTTGCACCTTAGTTTTTAGCCGCAAAATTTGCCGTAAGCATTGTGCGCGGTCTTTTACGCTTCTTGACGCAGCATGCTTATTTTATTATTTTAAAAATGTTTTTGTTTCCGGTCTGAGTGCATACGGGGTCAAATTGTCGCCCCATACATACACAGATATCCTGTCTGAGTTTTTATCGATAACAACGCTTTCCGCTTTTCCGGCATATTCAAAGGTCTTAACATCTGAAAGCCGCTCTCCGTTATAGCCTGCAACGATTATGGTTTTGCCCGTTTCAATATTCAATGCCGTAACCTTCACCGTATAGCCGCTGTCGGTTTTGTCGATTTCGCTTCTTGTAAACGGTATATAGTTAACCGCAGCATCATTAAGTTTGAAGTTACATTCTCCTACAGTTACCATCGCCCATTCTTCGGGTGTTTTATAGCATGAAACCGTTTTCAGGTCGGACGGGCTTGAGCTGAATGCATAATCGTTTATATACTTTAATGATTCGGGAATAACAATCTCGGTAATCGTTGACGGCGCATAGAGAAATGCACTTTGCGAAATCAGTCTTGTTCCGTTTCGGACTTCAATTTTTGCCGGCGTAAATAATTTGTCCTCTTTCGCGTGAAGAAGGCAGCCGTCCAAATAGAAATATACTCCGTCCTGCCAGTTTTCGGGATTTTGCTCAGCAAGCGTTGCCCAGAATGCAAAGCTTCCGATGTCCGTAACCGTTTTGGGAATTTTCGTCATATTAAGCTTTTCGCAAGTGTTAAATGCAAAGCTGCCGATTTGCGTCAGCCCATCGTTTAAGTCGGCATATTCGAGATTGCTGCACCCGTCAAAAGCATTGTCCTCTATCACCCTAAGCGATTTGGGGAATATAACCTCGGTAAGATTTATGCACTTTGCAGCAACATCCTCGCCGATTGTTTCAATCGTGTTCGGCAAATCCAATTTTGTAACCGGCGACTTTTTCGGAACAGCCATAAGTACGGTCTTGTTTTTGTCATACAAAATTCCGCCAATCGATGTATAATATTCATTTTCGGCGGCTGCATTAATATTTTCCAGATTATTGCAGTCGGTGAACACGGTTTTCTCTATATTTGTAACCGAGGACGGAATTGTAACATTTTTAAGCGAGCTGCATTTTGAGAGCGCACTTTTTGAAATCGCCGTAACAGTGTCCGGCAAATCAAGGTCGGTAACTGCCGATTTTGGCGGAACTTTCAAAAGCTCAGTTTTGCTTTTGTCATACAAAATTCCGTCAATTGATGTATAATCTTGGTTGTTTGCATCTACGTTTATGTCGGCCAAATCTAAGCATTTTTCAAAAATTGCACTCGAAACCATGCGCACCGTTTCGGGAATGTAAATCGTTTGCAGATAAAGGTTTGACAAGAAGCAACCGTCAATAAGTCCAATCGTTCCTTGTTTTAATTGAATATTTTCAGCGTTTGCTTTTGCTTTCACAGCCCAGTTTCCGCTGTATACAACACCGCCTGTATAATCTGCTGTGTCCTTATTTGTATAGGCGGTATTATTAAAAATATCCGTGCCGATTTCTGTCAGCATATCGGGCAGCACAATGGATACGAGGCTCGTGCAGTCCTTGAAAGCATAATCGGATATCTTTAAAAGCCCGTCATTCAAGCCGATAGTCTGAAGAGCAGAGCTTGCCAAAAAGGCTTTATAACCGATTTCCGTCACCGTTTCCGGGAGAGTATACTCCGTTTCGGTTTTGCCGCCGGAATATTTAACGAGCTTTGTTTTATCCTTATTAAAAAGTACATTTTCCTCCGCACAGAAAAACTCGTTGTTTTCATCTACCGTTATACTTTCAAGTATCGGACAATAGCGGTCAAAACTAAAATCGGTGCAGAGCGCATAGTCGCCTATTTCTTTTACACTTTTTCCGATATGCAGATTTTTAAGCGCTGTATGAAACAGAAAAATATCATTCGGAATGCTTGTTACGCCGTCGGAAAACACCGCCGTTTCAATTTCTGACGTATGCCTTGACCACGGCACGGAGAGCATTTTGTCAATTGCGCCGTTTCCGCTTATTGTGAGAGTTTTTGTTTCGACATTATATTCCCATGTCAGATTATCACCGAATATTCCGCCGTTTGTTTCTTCGGCAAAAACCGGAACTGCCATGCACAAAACCGCAATCAAAACTATAAATGCTAAAATTCTTTTTCCCAATTTGCACCACCCTTTTATGCGTTAATTATTATTCAGCACATAAGAAAACTTCCAAAACATTGTTGCCGTATCGGCTCTCGACGGCGCAATCTTCGGGTAGATTGCATATTCATATCCGTTGAGCGAATGTATAAACATAACGTTTTCATCAAAGCACCATTCAACGGGAATTTTTGCATAGTCAGCAATTTCATCATAGTCATTGTAGCTGTCAAGTCCCGTGGAAACCTGCGATACATCAAGTCCTTTGGTTTGTGCATAGCGGTAAAATATTGCCGCAATCTGCTCTCTTGTCACGGTGTCATCTGGTGAAAACGTTGTGTCGCCCGTACCGTTTAACACACCGTTTGACGCAGCCCATGTAACAGGCTTTTTATACCAATCCTGTGTCAAATCCGTAAACTTCGAGTTTTCGTCTGTTTCGGGCTGACCCGCAAGACGGTAAAACATTGTTGCAAACTGTGCTCTTGTGATAGTATCATCGGGAGAGAAAGTATCCGAACCCGTTCCCGTCATAATGCCGTTATCAAGGCAAAATTCAATTCCGCTGTGATCGGGGTCGCCGTCGGCGCTCTTTATATCCTTAAATCGTTTAACGGCACAATTATTGCCCTTTTCTTCACATACATATCTGTCGTCTGCGGCGGCTGTCGGATCGCCTTTTTCAATCACTTCGCCGGTATCAATCAAAATGCACTTAAATCCGTTGTCGCGTGCATACTGTTCGGCAGCCGTGCCTGAATAAGCTTTAATCACAAGGTTTTCGTTTCTCACATCATAATCGTCTACATAGTCCCAGCCGAAGGCATGCATATCAATCTGCGTTACACTTCTCGGAATTGTGACCTCGTTTAAGTTGTTGCAGCGGAAAAACGCCGCCTGACCGATATGCTCAACGCCTTCTTCGATCGTGAGATTTGAAAGGCTTTCATTCCACGAAAAGGCATTGTCGCCGATTTCCTTAACTGTGCCGGGAATTACAACGTTATTAAGGTTTTTGCACCAGTAAAATCCGAGCTTTGAAATAGATCTCAGCGTTGACGGGAGCTTGACCGAAGTGATATCAGACATTCCGAAAGCGTCCACACCCATAAGAGTCGTTCCTTCGCGTATCGCAATATCGCCGACAGCCTCCCACTCATGGATTTGCCTGTTCTCGGTCGGCGCGGACGGATCAGGATTGTTTATCGTGGCATAGCCGATTCGGATTCCGGCGATTAAGTATTGCCCGTGATATTGGATTCCGTCCACACGGTTATTTGCATCTTTATCATATGCCGAGCCGTAGAAAATTCTCTTGCCCATGTATTCAAGGTTTTTCGGCATTGTAATATTTTTAAGCGCCTCACCGCTGATTGCTTCACTTCCTATGTATTTTACACTATCAGGGATGACAAGAGTTTCGAGAATGTCGCCGCAGTTTATGGCGAAGTCTTTTATAACCTCAAGACCGTCGTTTAATTTAAGATATTTTAAGTACCGGCAGTCAATGGCTCTGTTTCCGATTTCCTTTATTGTAGGAGGGAGCGTGATACCGGAAATTTTTGTTGCGCTTTCACGAAGTGCTCCGTCACCTATAGCTGTAACCGTGTGACCGTTTATCTCGGACGGAATATTAAGTTCAACCGTAAAATTAGGATCGGGGTCGTACCAGAATTTCGCTGAATAACTTGTAATCATTGCCGAGCCGTCATCACGAATAGTATAAACCAATGATTCGAGCGAATCATTTTGCCGAAATTCCTCCATATCCTCGGTTACGGCAGTTTTACTCTGTTCATAATATTCCATACCATAGTCCGTGTCATAAACGCTCCATGCGTTTGCTTGCGAAGCAAATGCCGATGTAAACAGCATTGCCGCGCTGAGAGTTGTACATAAAATTTTTTTAAGCCCCATAAAACATATCCCTCTCTTTTTTGATGTATTTTACTGCATTATTACTGTAATTATTATACCATCAGTGCAAGCCGCAGTCGGCTTGCTGCACACGGGTTCAATAATTACATAAGCAGATTTCACACAACAGTGTGAAATCTATCCATACTGTAATTATTATACCATAGGCTTAAATTCAGGTAAATACAATTACCGCAACTGTCAATGACAATTTCGGTAATTATACTTTATAAGTGCTGTACGAAAAATATTATAAGGCAGTGAAAAATGAACTGCTTTTTTGCTTATAACTAATGAGCTACAGCTTATTTTTATCTAAGATATTTTTTCGGTAATCACGCGGAGAACAGCCGGTAATCTGCTTGAAAACACGCCCGAAATGGGTCAGGTTTTCAAAGCCGCTCTTTGTGGCGGCTTCTCCGACAGCCATACCGCCCGAGAGCTGCGCCTGTGCGTGAATTATGCGCTGATAGTTAATATATTGTGTAAAGGTAAAGCCTGTATGTTTATGAAACAATCTGCTCAGATGTGCCGAGCTTACAAAAAACTTTTTTGCAACGTCTTCGAGTGAAAGATGTTCGCAGCAATTTTCTCTGATATAGTCAATTATGCCTTCTATTTTTATACCCGAAGACACTGTGGGCGCAACACAGCTGCTGCGCAGGATTATGACGAGCATTTCACTCAGAACTCCCGACACATACTCATCGTGCCACTCGTCGGAATTATTTTCGCGCAGCAATATATTAAGCAGCTTAAAAATACGTTTTGCCGAAACGGCGGGAGGCGTTACAACACCTTTATATTCATTAAGAGCGTCCAATATGTTTTTATTGACGCTTCTGTTATCAAAATAAACCACAATTCTCTCATGGCGGTAATCATCGCACAGTATGGATTTATGCAAAACATTCGGCGGTATTATAACAAAGTCAAACGGTTTCAGGTGATATGTACGGCTTTCGATAAATTTATCGATTTTGCCGTCCACAAGAAAGTATATCTCATAGAAATTATGCACATGTTCTTTTACCGTCTGCATGCGGCTTTCACGTCTTTCACGTTCCACAAAAATCGGAGTCAGCAGAGCGTCCGCGTTTATATAACCTTTCAATCCCATACCTCCGCAGTCAAATATTATATAAATATTATATAATATTATCGGAAAAAGTCAACCGCAGAGCAATAAAATTAAAATCCGGCGCAAAAAAGTCTGCACGGCGCTGCGGCTTGACAGCCAACGTTTATATTGCTATAATAACTATGGCACAATAATACAGAACATAATACGGAAAGGACGTTTCGGATTGAGCTTTAATATTGTACTTCATGAGCCTGAAATACCTCAGAATACGGGAAATATTGCAAGAACCTGTGCCGCAACGGGCAGCAGACTGCATATAATAAAGCCGACGGGCTTTGAGATTACGGATAAAAACCTTAAGCGAGCAGGGCTTGATTACTGGTATTTGCTCGATATAACCTATTATGAAAATCTTGATGACTTTTTTTGTAAAAACAAAGGTATAACGTGCTATTTTGCCAGCACAAAAGCGCCGCGTGCACATAGTGAAGTTTCTTTTAAGGACGGCGATTACATAATGTTCGGCAAGGAAACGGCGGGGCTTGATGAAAAGCTTTTGCATGATAATGCACAGCAGTGCATACGTATACCCATGATAGAAGAGGCAAGAAGCCTGAATTTGTCAAATTCGGTTGCGGTGGTGCTGTATGAGGCTCTCCGTCAGACGGGGTTTAAGTCGCTGAATGAGCATGGTAGGCTTACAAAGTTTTCATGGGACTGATTTTTTGTAAAGTTATTTTTCACATAAAAAACGAAAGGCGGAAGAAAAATGTTAAATATTAAATATATTGTGGATTCAACCTCGGATTTGCCGAAGGAGTACGCGAAAGAGCATGATGTGACTGTTTTGGGTATGCCGATAATTTTTGAGGACGGGACAATTGCACGCGACTGGACCGAAATGAGTCATGACGAGTTTTATAAAAAGCTTGCGGAGTCAAACAAAATTCCGTCAACCTCACAGCCACCGCTCGGCGAAGTTGAGCAGATGATGCGCGACGGACTAAAAGAGCATGACGCGGTTATATATATCACGCTTTCTTCAAAGGGGAGCGGAACATATCAGTCGGCAAACATTGCAAAGGCAAATGTGCTTGAAGATATTCCCGACGCAAAAATAGAGGTTATAGATTCTATGGCATATTCGCTTTTTATCGGACTCATGCTTGATGAGGCGATGAAGCTGCAGAAAGAGGGAAAGACGCTTGAGGAGATTGTCGAGGGCGCAAAGGCATGCCGCTGTCATACGGAGGTTCTGGTTGTTGTGGATACGCTCAAATACCTTGAAAAAGGCGGCAGAATAAATAAAGCGAGCCTTATTGCAGGAACATTGCTCGACTTAAAGCCCGTTTTGTCGGTGTGCAACGGCGTTATGGAGTCAATTGACAAATTCCGCGGCAGTAAAACAATCATATCAAAGATGATTAAGAAAATTAAGGCGTCGGACATCGATTTGTCAGACCCGAGATTTTGTATAGTTCACTCACAGGCTCCCGAAAAGGCAAAGGCATTGTGGGAGGCTGTCAGGGCAGAATTTGGTGAGGATAAAGAGCTTGTTATGAGCGCTCAAATCGGCGCTACGGTCGGCACACACATAGGGCCCGGCACGCTGGCGATTTTTTATCATCTTAAAAATCCGGTTCAGGTATACGAGGACTGAGAAAAATAAAAAGCAAGTCGGGCGGAGAAACAAATGAGGTCTGTGAAAATTGGCATAAATGACGCAGGGCAGCGGCTTGATAAATTTATGGGTAAATTTTTCCCATCGATGCCGCAGAGTCTTTTGTACAAATACATACGAAAAAAATGCGTGCGTGTGAACGGCAGGCATGCAAATGCCGATTGCAGGCTTAATGCGGGCGATGTGTTGGCGTTTTATATTAAAGATGAGTTTTTTTCATCTTCCGAACCCGAACAGGCATATAAAACCGTCAGCGCAAAGCTTGATATAATATACGAAGATGAAAATATTATGCTTGTAAATAAGCCGGCAGGGCTTGTTGTGCACGAAGATGAGAGCAAAAGCGCGAACACGCTTATTGCACGCATACAGAGCTATCTGTACCGCAAAGGGGAATATGAGCCCGAAAAGGAAAACACATTTGCACCTGCTCTGTGCAACCGTATCGACCGTAATACGCAGGGGATTGTTATTGCGGCAAAAAACGCCGAATCACTGCGCATACTTAACCAAAAAATCAAGGACAGAGAGCTTCATAAGTTTTACCTGTGCCTTGCATTCGGGCGTTTTGAAGAAAAAACGGCAGTTAAAAAGGCATTTCTTTTTAAAGATACAAACAAAAAACAGGTTACAATATATAAGTCGCCGACGCGCGGTGCAAAGCCGATTACGACGAAATACCGCGTTCTGGCATACCGTGAAGGTATAAGCCTTGTTGAGGTGGAACTTATAACGGGACGGACGCACCAGATACGCGCGCACATGGCATATTTGTCACATCCGCTTGTCGGGGACGGAAAATATGGCAGAAATGCGGACAATAAACGAGCCGGCAGAAATGTTCAGGCGCTTTGTGCGTATAAGCTGGCGTTTGATTTTTCGACCGATGCAGGCATACTGTCGTATCTTGACGGCAAAGTTTTCAGCATTAAAAACGTTGATTTCGTAAATGAATTTGGATTTGACATATATAGACCGTAAAAATAAGAAATGCGCCATCATATTCCGACGGCGCATTATTTGTTTTTTATTTACCGGCTGACAGCCTATCCAGCGTATCTTTGATTGCCTCAAATGCTTCACGCGGGTCAGATATGTCACGGACACATTTTTCCATCGGACATATGTCGGCGCCTGCTCTGTTTCGGATTTTATCGACAATTGTTTCGTATGAAACCGTTATGCCGTGTGAAATAAGCAGATTTGCGGCCTCGTGCGTTATGACCTGCGCATAAACTTCTTTTATTTTTGCGTGTATAAAAAGCATTGCGGCGGCTTTTCCGACAACCCTATCAGCAGCACAGAACCCCTCAAGATTTTTTTCTTCGGATATGAAATTTACCATTGGAGCAATACCGCGCAAATCGCTTATATACGCATATTCACGCGCACCGACAAGCGCAAGTGTGACATTTTTGCTGTCGAGCAGCCTTTTTGCTTTATCTAAATTATTATCCATTTAAACTCTCCAATCTGTGCATAATCAGAGGCAGCAGGCAAAGTTGAAGCACAATTCCCGGCAGACCCTGCACAAACAGCTGCAACGTCTGCATAATGCCGTCTGTCTGAAAGCCGAAAACGTATACTGCAAATATAACGCTGATAACACGTATTGTGCGTCCGAAAAGCTGGGCTGAAAGAACCTTTAATATGCACGGCAGCCTTCTTTCGGACATAAAACCTGCCGCAAATCCAAACGCAGCAAGCTCAATTGTCATAAACGGAAGCATAGCTGCCGAGGGCATACCGGTCAGAGCAAAGCTTATAGCGGGACTGAGCGCACCGCATATCATTCCGGCACATGTTCCCGAGAACAGACCGACAAACAGTACCGGCAGATACATGGGAAGAAGTAATGCGCCGAGTGAGCCGCCGAGGTTTAAAACTGCGCCGAGAATATGGAAAAGCTGCGGAAGCACGACGCACATTACAACTCCGAATACGGTTATAATTGCTTTGGATTTTAAACTTTTTCGCTGCATAACCAATAAAGACAACATTTTTATCCCTCCGTATATTTAAAATTTTATAACTCCGGTATCGGCATGACCGCTATTTTTTCTGCATAACGTGCGATATGCCGTTTTTTGCACTGCCTGCCAGAAGCGTCAGCGCTTTAATGACCGCTCTTCGTGTGGACGGCTCAAGGTTTGTCGCTGATTTCAGAAGAGCTTTTGCGCTCATGAGCTTATTTGAACCCATTTCTTTAAAGGTTTTTATGTTCGTTTCCGAAAGAATTTCAAAAATTGCATCAACGAATTTTTCACGCTGGGCATAGCTCATTTTTGAGAGCCATTCCTTCAGCGTGTAATCAATAATATGGCTGCCGCTGTCAACATCTTCAAGGCGTATAAAACCGTATTTTGAAACCTCCCATGAATACGTATCATGCTGCCAGAGCATATTTGTCTGCGTGCTGTGTACGGCGATGTAGTCCTCTTCGTGCCCGAAAAGCATGCCGACAACCGATGACTGAGGCACAAATGTTTTTATCTTTTCCGCCATGCTTGTAAATTCCGCCGAATGAAGCACTTTGTCATCAAAGCCCGGTCCGTCGAAGTTATATATAACATCTATGCGGCTGCGGATTTCTTCGCTGCAAAATGATGATGCATATACGGCAAGGTTGCCGCCTTTTGAATGACCGCCGACGATAAGCCTTCCGTCAAGACGCGCCGCCATGTCGGAAAGATAGCGCAGGGCGAGCTTTTGTGCCGGTACGGGGTACACAAAGCACATGTTAAAATCCTCTTTCCAGCCGGTAAGCGTGTTATCCGTACCGCGGAAACAGATATAATACCTGCTGTCACCGAGCCCGACCGTTATTGCGGAAAACTGCGTCTGTGTACTGTCATCAACGCGGTTTATGTAGCCGAAGATTTTCATGCTGCCGAAACGCATGCTTTCCGTCATGGCAAAAAGCAGCTTTGCATCATCTTCGAGCAGCAGCCTGCTTTTTATGTCGGGCAGTGCGCGCATTTTTGCACAAGCCTCCGCCACAGATGCGCCGAGGGCGGTATTTTTTTCAATAATGCTTTCAAAAGGGAGGTATGACAGCCTGGAAATAATCATGGCGTCAACCTCATTGAACGGACTGCAGCCAAGTGTCAGATCGCCGCGCCATTCCAGATATTCAAATAAATCTGCCATATAAATTCACCGACTTCTTATAATTAATTATAATACATTTATCTCCCGTAAGTCAACATTTATGTTGTCGTTGTTACATAGAAAGCGTTTATAAATCCTACCCTTTTGTGAGATGTATCGAAGCGTATTTTATATGCAAAAATTTATTAGTATAATATGCGCGGAAAAGACGAAAAATGCCATAGGTCGCTTTATTATATGCCAATTGCAGATAATGAGAAATGCATAAAATATCCGGCAGAGGGGAAAACTGCCGGATATAATGCAATATAATTGGAAGTTTTATCTGTACAAATCAGCTTTGCCGATATCGTTAAACAGTTCCATTTTGAACTCAACCACCTTGCGCATTGCCTCAATGCACGGAGGATAGATAGCGTTCGGCTCAATCCACTTCGGATTTTGCTCCAGAACCTCGCGGCATTTCTTATAAAACGCAAATTTGATATCGCTCGAAATGTTGATTTTGGAAATACCGATTTTTACGGATTCGGCAATCTCTTTGTCGGGGTTGCTTGAGCCGCCGTGCAGTACAAGAGGCACATCAACAGTGTCACGGATTACTTTGAGCAAATCAAGCTTTAATTCGGGTTTCATGTCCTTCGGATATATTCCGTGGGCGGTGCCGATTGCGACAGCCAGCGAGTCAATACCTGTTTTTTCAACGAAATCCTTCGCCTGTGCGGGGTCGGTATAGATAATGCTGCTTGTTCCGCCCTCATATGAGTCGCCCGTTGTGCCGATTGTGCCGAGTTCGGCCTCAACAGACACATCTGACGGTTTTGCAACTTCAACGACCTTCTTTGTAATTGCAACATTGTCCTCGTAAGACATATGCGACGCGTCAATCATGACAGAGGTGAAGCCGCAGCGTATGGCACGGAGAATTTCTTCAAATTTGCCGCCGTGGTCAAGGTGAATTACCATGGGCGCTCTTGATTTGTACGCCTCCTCAATGCATGTCTTTATAAAGCTGTCACCGAGAAATTCAAGCTCTGTGGGGTGAATTGCGAGAATTACGGGGGCATTTTTTTCATTCGCACTCTCCACAACGCCCTTCAGTATAGCTTCGCTGCCGATATTAAAGGCAGGAACGGCAAATTCGTTTTTGTCTGCAACTGCGAGCATTTCCTTCATATTTATTAACATAACAAACAACTCCTTTTTAATTAAAATCAGATTATGCAAACAGATTGGTTTAGTTTTTGCCTTTTGAACCCGAAAGTTCTATATAGTATTTTACAAGCTTTTTGCTTTCCTCTTCTGTATTGTGCACAAGGTCGAAGAAATTTATGCCCCCGTTTTCGTTCAGAAGTTTTTTTGCCGCGTCACGGTTGGCATTCATAAAGTCACAGCCGACATTTATTTTGTTTATGCCGTTTCTGACGGAATTTAAAATATTTTTTTCACCCGAGCCGGAGCCGCCGTGAAGTACAAGCGGCGCGCCTGTGAGCTTTTTGATTTCCTTCAGTCTTTCGATGTCAAACTCGGGCACGCGTCCGTCGGGATAATTTCCGTGCGATGTGCCTATTGAAATCGCAAGTGCGTCTATATTTGTGCGCTCATAGAACGTTTTTGCCTGTGCAGGGTCGGTATACATGGAGCCGCCTGTAAAATTTCCGTCCTCGGTTGTCCCGAGGCAGCCGATTTCGCCTTCCGCACTTGCACCGTGCGCATGAGCATAATCAACGACTTCTCTCGTTCTTCTGATGTTTTCTTCGAGTTCGTAGCGCGACATGTCAACCATTACTGAGGAAAAACCGTCGTCAATCGCTTTAATAAGATATTCCTTTTCCTGACCGTGGTCAAAGTTAAGCGCAACATTTATGCTTGCTCTGTTTGCCAGCGTGCGCACAATCGGCGTTATGATTTCGCTGTCACAGTGGGTCAGAAGATGGTCCTGGAAGATGTTTATAATTATCGGTGCATTTTCCTCTTCGGCGGCATTTATTACGGCGCGCGCGGTTTCGAGGTTGAAGCAGTTTATTGCCATGACGGCATATTTTTCCGCATTTGCCTTGTTAAGCATTTCCTTCATTGAAACATACATAGCCTGCTCTCCTTTCGCGGCAGATGTCTGAAATTTATTTTTGCAGTGTTATGAAGATTTGCGGCGTTTTAGTTAAACTTTACGTCCGACAAATCAGCCTCCTCTTCCTCTTCGTCAAGTATAACAGTGTCCTCTTCTTTTGCGTCCTTTTTCAGAAGCACCAGCAGCAGAGCCGTTATAACCGTGCCGACGGTGAGTGCGAGCATGAAACCCCAAGGATTAATCATGGCGGGTACTATGAACATACCGCCTGAGGGAACCATTGAGCCAACGTTTAATATCATAATCAGCGCACCGCCTACAGCAGCGCCGATTGAGCATGATGCAATAACTCTTATCGGGTCAACTGCAGCAATCGGAATAACGCCCTCGGTAATCATACAAATTCCCATCGGGAAAGCGATTTTAATGTTGTCCGTTTCACTCTTGGTGTATCTTTTTCTTCTGATGAGCCATGAAAGAGCCACGCCGAAGGGCGGTATCATGGAAGCACAGATTTTTACTGCTTCAGGTCCGTATATGCCGTCCATAAGAAGTCCGTCGGCAAAGAGCGATGCAACCTTGTTCACGGGACCGCCGAAGTCAAAGGCAGCCATAGCGCCCATGATTGCGCCGAATATGCCGCGCGAGCCGGTCTGCATGCTTACCAAAAAGCCCTCAAGAGCTTCGGAAGCCCATGCAATCGGACCGCCGATTACGAAAAACATTATAAGACCGATAACAACCGATGAAATGAGCGGAATAATCATCATTGGCATAAGCCCCTGTGCCCATTTTGGGACCTTCAGATATTTTTTCAGAAATTCAACAAAGTAACCTGCAAGATAGCCGCCGAGCATACCGCCGAGAAAGCCTGCGCCCATGTTCTGTGCAATCATACCCATCAAAAGACCGGGCGCGATACCGGGTCTGTCGGCGATTGAGTACGCAATTGCCGCGCCCATAACTCCGGGCAGAAGTCCCATGCCGTATACGCCGAGCGTTACTGCTGCCTGCCATACGTTGTAGCCGGCTTTGTAATCTGTGATTGTTGAGGGGTTGCCTCCGAAAATATTACCTATTGCAATCAGCAGTCCCGACGCAACAACGAGGGGAAGCATGAAAGATATACCTGTTAAAGCGTGTTTTTTTAGCTGAAGCTTTTTAAGCATTGTGTTTTCCTCCTTGTATTTTTATTTACCGAGCTCCTCTCGGATTTTATTTATAAGTGCTTTTGGCGATTTTATTGCAATGTGTGTCGGCACTTCAACGACGCGCTTTCCTTTGAAACGCTCTTTTCCGCCAACCTTTATGTCGGCAGCTATGATGACAACATCTGCCGCCGCGATATCTGCCGCGCTCAGCTCGTCCTCTGTGCCGATTGTTCCTTGGGTTTCGATGTGAACCTCATGTCCGAGTTCCTTTGCTGCCGTAACGAGTTTTTCTTTGGCGATGTAGGTGTGGGCTATGCCCGACGTACATGCCGCAATTCCGACTATTTTCATATTGAACGCCTCCTTATTTATAAAAAATTTATTTATTCTGAAAAAATATCAACAATTTCGTCCGTACCCGATGCGTTCATAAGACGCTCGCAGGTTTGCGGTGAGGCAAGCTTTCTTGCCATCTGCGAGAGAATTTTTACATGCGTGTTGCCTTTATCATTCTCATTTACGGCAAGAAGTACAATAAATTTAACGGGTTCGCTGTCCTCGCCGCCCCAGTCGATTGTGTCGGTGAGCCTTGCAACCGCAACCGCAGTTTCACGCACATTCGGGGATTTGCCGTGAGGAATGGCTATGCCGTTGCCGATACCTGTGGAGGATACCCTTTCTCTTGCCATAACGTCCTCCGTAAAGGCTGTTTTATCCGTCAGAACGCCGCCGGAATAAAGTACTGCAATCATTTTTTCTATTGCGTCTGTTTTGTTTTTTGCCGAAACACCGAGCACAATGTTTTCTTTTTTCAATACTTCCGAAATATTCATTTTTAAAACTCCTTCCTTAATATCTGCATAATTTCGTTTTCATCTTCTGCCGAAAGAACTTCTTCGGCAAGCTTTTTTGCCTCTGATGAGTCCGTTGATGCTATTTTGTATTTTATACGGCTTACCATCGGGAGCGGCACGCTGAATTTTCTGAGCCCAAGCCCGACCAGCAGTGCGGTAAAGCTTGTATTTGCCGCAAGGTCGCCGCATACGCTGACCTCAATTTCAGCGTCGTTGCCTGCGCGTATAACATTTGCAAGCATTTTTATTACTGCCGGATGATACGGGTTATACAGTTTCTCAACATCGGCGTTGCCTCTGTCGGCAGCCATGATATACTGAACGAGGTCGTTTGTGCCTATGCTGAAAAAGTCACAGCGCTTTGCAAAAGTGTCTGCCATGATTGCGCTCGCCGGTGTTTCAATCATTATGCCGAGCCGGAGGTCGCTGCAATACGGCGTATTTTCGCTTTTGAGGCGTTTTTGTATATCGGAAATGAGCTGCTTTGTTTTTTTGATTTCATCAATGCATGTTATCATAGGCAGCATGACTTTTACGCTTTTGCCTGCACCTGCCGTCATGATTGCCTCAAGCTGACGGGTGAAAATTTCGGTATTGCTCAGACACAGTCTTATGCCGCGGTTTCCCAGAAACGGATTTTCCTCGTGCTTCATATGAAGATAGCTGAGCTGTTTATCGCCGCCGACATCTATTGTTCTTATGGTGACGGGGTTCGGATAAACTGTGTCGATAACTTTTTTATATGCTTCATACTGCTGTGAAAGGGACGGCTGTTCTGAGGCGGAGGAATACAAAAACTCCGAGCGGAACAGCCCCACACCGTCAAAATTTTCCTCATCAGCGCCGTTTAAATCCGAGGGCTTTCCTATGTTTACCGCTACAGCCACTCTGACGCCGTCTTTTGTGTATGCGTCTGTTTTTTTGATTTGTGCAAGCTTTTCGCTAAGCTGCATTTCTTCTTTGAACAGGCGCTCATATTTCTTCTCTGTTTCCTCATCGGGCGATGTTACAAAAATGCCGTTGTAACCGTCAAGGTAGGCATGTGTTTCGCCGGCGGCTTCCTTTATGCCGTCTGCTCCCACAACCGCCGGAATACCTATCGATTTTGCAAGTATAACCGTATGTGAGGTGGCTCCGCCAAGTTCGCACACAAGTCCTGCAAGTCTGCCGCGGTCAAAAAGCATTGTGTCAACAGGCGTAAGCTCATGTGCCGCCAGAATATATTTCTCGCCGTCATCGGGGAAGGAGAAGCCTTCGTCCGAGCCGTTTATAACATCAATAAGCAGCTCGCCGATATAGCGCATGTCGTCGGCACGCTGGCGCATGTATTCGCTTTTCTTTGACGCAAGAACCGCCGCCATTTTTTCGGTTACGCCGCGTATGGCGTTTTCGGCGCTTTCGCCGGCATCTGCAAGCTGTTTCATGGGATCGATAAGGTTGTTGTCCTCCAAAAGCATTTCATATGCCGAAAATATTTTTGCCTTATCCTCGCCGAAATCTTCAAGCGTTTTCTGCTGAAGCTCCCTCACTTTTGCAAGTGCGTGCTTTGCGGCCTCGTCAATTGTCATATCGCGTTTTTTGCCGGACTTTTTCTCAAAATAAAGAACCTTTGCGCGTGCTATGCCGGGTGAACCGGCAATTCCTTTATATATTTTCATCTTTCATCACTCCATATCCAGAACCGCAGTCAAAGCCTTTACGGCCTCCTGTTCGTCCTCACCCTCGGCTCTGATTTCGATTGTGTCGCCTTTTACCGCACCGACACAAAGCACCATAAGGATACTTTTTGCCTCAAATTCCTCGCCGTCCTTAATTACGGCGATGTTGCTTTTGAACTTTGATGCTGTTTTGCAGAAATCCGACGCGGGTCTTGCGTGAAGTCCTTCTTCATTTTTGATTGTATAGCTTATCTGTACCATATCAAAACCTCCGTTTCATGTACTTTTACCATGCGTTGAATATTTCCATGATTTTTTCTTTGTCCGAAAGCTCTCTCAGGCTTTCACATTTTTTGCCGTCCTCCATAAATGTTACTATGGATTTGTAAAAAGCGATTATTTCGTTTTTAAACTCCTTATCATCGTCCAAGTCGAAAGCAAGCAGGAAAACTATGTCTGCCGTTTCGCCGCCGGGACCCCACTCAATCGGTTCCGCAAGGCTTGCAAACACTGCCGCCGAACGGTTTACATATTTGCCGAGTCCGTGCGGTACTGCAAAGCCTTTTCCGATATCCGTAGAGGTTGTGTGTTCGCGTTCAAAAACGCTTTTCTCAAAGTTGCGCGTGACATATCCGAGGAGTTCAAGCCTTGCACACATCATTTGCAGAAGTTCTTTTTTTGTACGGACACTGCACAGCGGAAAAATCAGTTCTTTGTTAAAAAGATTTTTGCGAGGCATGATTTCTTTTATGCCCGCTTTTTTGCCGAGACGTATTTTTCGCATCTGCTCTTCAAGCAGCCTGATGTCGTCTTCATCGGGCAAATGCTTTATCTCGATTATACCGCGGCTGAGACGGTAGCCGTCAAGCGGCACTGTCGTTATAATGAAGTCGCACTGCGCGTTTTTTATTCTGCGCATGTCGCGTCCGGAAAACATATCTGTTATCCTCAGTTCGGGAAGGGCTCTGCTCAGCTTTTCTCGTATAATCCGTGACACCCCTATTCCGTAGTCGCACACAATGCATGCACTTACTCCCGAGGTGTGCCGTTCGGCGCTGCCGCCCGTAATCAGAGCAATGCCTGCCGCTTCGTGTTCATTTATCTCAAGTCCGAGCTCCTTTTCAAAAACATTTCCCAAAAGCCATGCTGCCGCCATCATATTGGGATATTTTGATTTGATTTGGGAAAGAAGCTTGTTTTCATATGCAATGCCGTATTTAAGCCTTGAAATGCATGCCTTGAGCTGTATGAACATCTGCGAAACAAAAAGCCTGTCGCCGCGAAGGTCAATGCCGGTTATTTCGCTGAGCAGATTTACGGTCTTTACCGTAAGAACACATAATTCAACATTCATTACTTCTATATTGTGCCTCGATTTTTCAGTTTCAAACTCATTAATTTCCGAAATTGCCACACAAAAGGCGATATATGAAATTTCCTGTTCTGAAAAATCAATCCCCATGCTGACTTTTAATTTTTCGGCAATTGCTTCGGCAATCTTTAAATCCGATTTTCCGTCCGATACACATTTCGCAACAACGGGCATTTCAATTTTAAAACCGTTTTTTGTACGCAGTATGCCGAGTGAAAGCATGAAAAGCAGTTTTGCACCAGATATGCAGCTGAAGCTGAAGCCGAAATCCTGTTCAATTTCGGAAATTGCTTTTGCGGCAAAAGATACGTCAAAACCGTCAAGTGCCGCGCATACCGCTGTGTAATCCCTGTTTGATGCAAGCGAATACAGAGCGTCTCTTTCGTGTGTGAGCTGTGAATACATGTCGGTATATTCCATGCAGAAGTTTGCCAAAGCCGCTCTGTAGTTAAACTCACTGTAACGTATTGATATTCCTTTGCCGCGCTTGCGCTCAAATACAATCCTGTTGTCAAAAAACCATTTTGAGGTTTTTTCAAGAATCTTTTCGAGTTGTGCGCGTGTGAGGTAGTATTGCTGCGCCAGCCGCTGTGCCGTAAGCTCATTTTTCCGGAACAGATGGCGTATAATAAAGAAGATAATTTCTCTGTCGCTGTCGTTATCGTTCACAGAAAGCTTTTCGAGATTTTCTTTTATTGAAACAAGACGTATGCCCACATGCGGTCTTGATTCGATTGTACCGGCGCCGGCTGAGGCGAGCGTCTCTTTAATCGCGGCAATGTCGTTGCGCACAGTTTTTACCGATACGCTGACCCGTGAAGCAATTTCGCTGAATGTGATATAGTTTCGGTTCTTGTAAAGAATTTTCAGGATTTCAGTCTGTCTTTTATTCATCGCCCGAAAGACTCCTTTCACTTCCGCAGCGCCTCTCTGTAATTGCATTATACATTGGGGTGCGGCATATGTATTTTTTGTTTTTTGACACATTAGGAGAAAAAATTGCAATATGCGGTGATACCATACGTTTTATATACTTTATTTTTTTATGTATTTTTATTCTTTGACTAAATAAATTTAAAGAAATCAGCTTGCTGTGGAATGTTGAAGCCGAAATGAGTAAAAATAAAAAGCCGTCTGTCCGAAGTTTACAGTCTTTTGGTAAACGGCTTTGTGTTCCCTTTTTTTGCGGTTAAAGTATGTCTGTTGTCTGTTATTTTATCCCGCACAGGTCTTTTATGACTTCTCCGGCGATAATAAGCCCGGCGACAGACGGCACAAAGGCGGTGCTGCCGGGAATTTGGCGACGTGCGGTACATTTTCTCTGTGTGCCCGGAGGGCATATGCAGTTTGACCTGCAGCTCGGAGCGGTATCATCAATGGGGACAAGCGGCTTTTCCTTTGAATAAACCACCTTCAGCTTTTTTATACCGCGTTTTTTCAGTTCGCAGCGCATAACTCTCGCCAGCGGACAGACTGAGGTTTTATAAATATCGCAAACCTCAAATGCGGCGGGATTGAGCTTGTTTCCGGCACCCATTGAGCTTATGACGGGTGTGGCGGATTTGTCCGCATTCATAACAATCTCTATCTTGCCCGTAACCGTGTCGATTGCGTCCACAACATAGTCATATTCCGAAAAGTCAAACTGTTCCGACGTTTCGGGTGTATAAAAGGTTTTATATGTGTTAACCTTTGCATGCGGATTTATTTTTGCAATCCTTTCTGCTGCAACATCAACCTTGTATTTTCCGACAGCGTCCATTGTCGCATATATTTGCCTGTTGATGTTTGTAAGGCAAACTTTGTCGTCGTCGATTAAATCAAGCGTACCTAAGCTGCTTCTTGCAAGAGCCTCCACGGTGTATCCGCCGACTCCGCCTATTCCGAATACGGCAACGCGCGATGACGCAAGTTTTTCCATTGCCTCTCTGCCGAGAAGAAGCTCTGTTCTTGAAAACTGGTTAAGCATATTTCCTCCGAAAAGTTGTTTTTTTACTCAAAAATATTAATATAATAATTATAATACCTACACAATCAATATGAATTATATCATAAAGTGCGTTTATATGTCAATATTCAAAAGGCTATGTACGTGTAAGCCAAAAAATATATGTAATTTTTTACCGAAGTATTATTTTATCTTATTATTGACTTTAAAGAAAAAAAGGTTTATTCTATAAATAGAATATTTTGCCCATTATTATAAAAGCGATAAAAGCGGAGGAAAAAGATGTTTTTATTTGATAATTTATCCGTCCATAAAAAAGGCATACGAAGGGTTTTGTTTCTTTTTTGTGTGGTATTGCTTTTGATTATATCATCTCCCTATACGGCAGGTGCGGCATCTGTGAGCGTTTTGCAGGCGGGCGACGGCAGCAATTACCTTGCATCCGACGCGGCGGTGGTTGATTCATATACACAGCGCGGCGCGGTTATAACTATTGTGGGGGTTGTGATACCTGTGCAGTCGGAGGTTGCTGTCAGAGTAAATGCTGCGGACGATGCATCAAAGTGTGTATACATAAGACAGGCAAAAAGCGATGTGCACGGAAAATTTATATTTAATTTCAGCACAGCCTCTTTTGAGGCAGGGACATACGAAATAACGGTGGGTGCAGAAGGCGGAACCGAAGGGAAAAAGAGGTATTTTAAAATAGCGCGTCCCGAGGCGCCGCTCGGTGCGGAAAAAGTATTCTCATGTTTTACGGTGAACGGAAGAAGAGTGAGCTTTGACAGCACAAAATACGCATTTGCGGCGATACTGAGAGAAGAAACAGACATTATGCCCGTTCTTGATATAGCTGCGGCGGATAAAACGGCGAAGGTTACGGTTAATCCCGAAAAACTTTCAAAAGTACCGTGCGCGGTGAAGGTGAGCGTAGAATATACGGACGGGACGAGCGATGTGTACAGTCTGCTGCTTGACGGTGAAGGTGAAAAACGCATATCCGATTTGCAGACAGCGCCGCTCGCCGGAAAATGTGAGGTAGAGTATGATATAAAGCTCGGCACATCAACAGACAATGCTTCTCTTGTGTATAATGACAGAGTCAACACTTTCTGGAGCTCACAGTCATCGGGCATATTCAACGGCGCAACACAGATAAAACGCGCGAAAAACGATGCCGGCGGTTTTGTGGGAGATGATTATAACGGCACGGGCAAATTTGCGAATGTGAGGAAAAGGGCGTATTACGGAGGCGCATATTCGGGCAGAAACGGCGAGCCTTATTGGATGAGCTTTAAGGTACATGCCGATGCAACCGTATATATGGCGGACGGACACAAAATTGGCTGGCCGAACAATGACGGAACATGGAAGAATGATTCAAATTTGGTTGTCAGACATGTGAACGGCGGTTCAACGGCAACAGGAAAGAACTTGTACTACAAAGAGTTTCTTGCCGGTGAAACCGTAAACATACCGAATTATGGAATGAAGGAAGGCTGGCCCGAGGGAAATACGGTATTGTATGATCCGCCGGCGTTTGTTATCATATGGAAGGGCAACGGAAAAATAAGCGGTACAGACGCTTCGCTGACAGGAATTACGTATTCATGTGACGGCGGTGAGAAAAAAGATATTGAGAATTTCAGCGCCGAAAAAGGCAGCTATGTAATAAAAGTGCCCGAGGGGACAAATTCGGTAACGCTTGGCGTGCGGAAATCGGACAGCAATGCGTCGGCAGAGGACGTGTCGGAGCCGATAACACTTTCAGATACGGTTACGGTAAAACCGGTGCGCGTTGTGTCGTCGGGAGGCATAATCGAAAGAACATATACGGTAACAATAAGAAAAGATTCGGGAAATATTATCCGGGGCGATGTTGACGGTGACGGTTATGTCACAGGCACGGACGCAATATGGATTTTGCGTAATGAAATCGGGCTTTCCATTCCCGAAGGGTGCGATATCAGCGCAGGCGATGTTGACGGTGACGGTTATGTCACAGGCACGGACGCAATATGGATTTTGCGTAATGAAATCGGGCTTTCTGTTCCGCCGGCTGTGCAGATAGGGTAAAATACTGATAAAAAAAGCAATAAATCGGCAGTCTATTTGACAGGCGTATAAGTTTGTGGTATAATTACATTCTGATAAGTGGCGCCGATGTGCGTTTTATATCTAATTGTTTGGGCAAAGAAGTATAAAATTTATATTGGGAGAATGATGTCATGAAAGAGAACATCAATCTGTATGATATTTCAAAAATGCTGCTTAAATGGTGGTGGATTGCCGCCGTGGCTGCGGTTTTGTTTGGTGCGGCAACATACACCTACTCGGAATATTTTATGGACAGAATATATGTATCAAAAGGAAGCTTTTATATTTCGTCGCGCGAAAATGAGTCGCCCGAAATCACGATAAACCAGCAGAACGCAAACGCACGTTTCAGCGAAACATACATAGAGCTTATACAAAGCGAAAGCGTTCTTGAGGAGGTCGGCAAAACGCTGGAAAACAGCGGCTATGAAAGGCCGACAGTTGCAAAGCTTCGGAAGATGTTGGCGTTTTCGATAAAGAATGAAACGGAAGTTATGGAGGTATCTGCATCAAGCAGCGATCCGTATCTTGCACAGGCAGCGGCAAACGCGGTTCTCAGCGTTGCACCGGCGGAAATAAAGAAAATAGTAAAAGCAGGAGGGGCGGCGGTTGTAGATATGGCAAAGCTGCCTTTGGCGCCGAGTTCTCCAAATGTGACGATGAATACGGTTATGGGATTTTTGATTGGGTTGGTTCTCGGATGTGTGCTGATTTTCCTTATTGAGTTTTTTGATTTAAGGATAAAGCCGGACAATAATCTTGAGGAGATGTACGGTATACCGGTTATCGGAAACATACCTGAAATAAAGAACTGATATATATAAATTTGCAGGGAGCAGGGGATATTGCCGATGTTTGATTCAGTGAATAACAGCGAAAAAAGAAAAAGAAGGGGCAGACGGAGCGCCTATGACGAAAGCGTGCATAAAATTCTTTCGGATGATTCGGAATTTATAGTAAACGAGGCATATAAGGCAGCGCGTACCAATATTATGTTTTCGCTGCATGATAACGAAGGGTGTAAAAGTATAATATGTACGAGTGCGATGCCGGGCGAAGGTAAAACAACGACGTGCGTAAATATGGCAATTTCTTTTGCACAGACGTGCGCAAGAGTCGTTCTGATAGATGCCGACCTTAGAAAGCCGAAAATTGAGAGATACATGGGCATAAACAATGACAGAGGATTGTCCGACTATCTCGGAAAGTTTGCAGATGATGTTTCGGAAGTGATAACGCCCGTAAAGGAAAGAAAATTTGACTGCATCACAGCGGGGCGTATACCGCCTAATCCTTCGGAGCTGCTTGGTTCGGATATGATGGATAAGCTTCTTTCAGAACTTGGAGAAAAATATGATTATATATTTGTAGACGCGCCGCCGGTTAATGTTGTCACGGACGCAATCGTGCTTTCAAAAAAATGCACAGGGGTTATGCTTGTCGTAAGAGAAAACGATACAACACATGACATGCTTGACAGTGCGGTAACAGCGCTCAGGTTTGCCGAAGCGAAAATTGTCGGAATTATTGTAAACGGCAGCATAGTAAAAATGTCGGGCAAGTACAAATACAGAAAGAGAAAATACGGAATATACGGAAAAGGCTACGGATATGGTTACGGATATGGCTACGGATACGGCTACGGATACGGAGAACAGTCTCCGGAGTCGCGCAGGAAACGCGCGGAAAGTTTCTCGGCAGCGGAGAAAAATGCTGCGGCAGATATAAAAAACTCAGCAGATAAGGAAGTTACGGCAGATACAGAAAGCACATCGGAAGGAGAGATAGCAACAAAAGGGGACAATACAGAAAAATCTGAATAGCGGAAATTTTAAACCGACATTATGCCGGAGTTTTATATATGTAGATTTATTGTTTAAGGGGAGAGAATTGTGGCGCTGAAGAGAAAATATTTATGGAATGTATTGCTCATGTTGATTGACATATTGATTGTTTGTGCTGCATACACGGTTGTAATGTACCTTTTGTATAAAGGAAATGATTTTATATATACAGGGGGGATTGCTGCGGCAGAGCTGACAGCATATTACTGGACTATTGCGGCTGCTTCATTCATATATGCGGCGTTTGCTGTTTCCGTTGGAGGATATAATAACCTTTGGAAATATGCGGGGATAAGCGAGCATGTGATGCTTGGCGCTTCATGTGCGGCATCGTGCCTGATTATGATATTGCTTTCGTTTTTTTCAAAAGGCATGATTTGCAAAAATTTTGGCGTACATTTTCTTTCGGCGTTTATTATTGCAGTAGCGTTTGTGGGAGTCAGAATTATACCGCGCGCTTTTCACATCGCGGCAAAAAAGCTGACAAAGGCGAAAAATAGGGAGAAAATCATCAGAAAAAAGAGGCTTCTTATCGTAGGAGCCGGCGATGCTGCAAGAAAAGTTGTCACGGATATAATGATAACGGACACAAGATACGATATAGTGGGTATGGTTGATGACGATAAAAGCAAAATCGGACAGAATGCATGCGGAGTAAGAGTTCTCGGAAACCGTCATGACATAGAGAGAATATGTGCAGAGAAAAATGTTGATGAAATCCTTTTGGCGATACCGTCACTTCCGGAATATGAGAAAAAGGAAATGATAGATATATGCAGCAGGACGCTTAAAAAGGTCAGAATATTGCCGAGTCTGTCGGAGATTATAAGCTTTGATAATCTGCGCAGCAGCGTCCGCGATATACGTATAGAGGATTTGCTGGAGCGTGACCCGATAGATATCGATAACGAAAGAATATCTGACATAATAAGCAACAAAAAGGTACTCATAACGGGAGGAGGAGGCTCGATAGGTTCGGAGC
>CAKSHB010000021.1 GCA_934456295.1 uncultured Clostridia bacterium
ATGATGAGGAGAGCCTTAATGCGGGCTGGAAGGTACTTTCGGGCGGAAAAGAAAGCCGCTACTGCGTTTCAAAAGAACATTATTTGCCAAAAAAATCAACAGGTACATACTCAACGACGGGATATGGATCTCAAAAAATATCCTACGGTATTGTTTCGCCGGATGATCCGCTCGAATATACGATTGTCGGCGTACAAAAAGGCGATACCCTGATAAAAAGCGAAGATGTAGATTCGGTTACAACCATTAAGGGAATGATGACGGCGGAAGAATTTGCTGAGGAGAACAAAAAAGGCGTGCACGGCGGCTCGATTTTCGGCATAGTAACCGGTATATTGCTTGCAGTAATCGGTGTGGGCATGATGGCATTTCGGAGGCAGTGAAAATGAAGACGAATACAAAATTATTTTCGGGTGGCGGAACATATGTTTCAAGAGCGGCAATTGCAAGGCTTACATTAAAGAAGCACATACAAATGATTATAGGCGGATTCTTCACGGCGGTTTTTCTGTTTGGAATTATTTCGGGGGTTACAGGGTATAACGAAGAGCTTCGCGATAACTTGATTACCAATATAGTTATGCTTGTTCCGTCCGCACTGATGTTTATAAACGGCATAAAAAACGGAATAAGAGCGAATCTTGCACGCCGTTATGATTCCATATTTATGTGCGACCAAGACGGCGCCGTTACGATTGAAGAGCTTTCAAAGCAGGCGGGAAAACCGTCATATAAGGTGCTTTCCGAGCTTGAATGGCTTTTCGGAAAAGGTGTCTTTCGAGATTGTACACTGCAAAAGCAGGGATCGCCATGTGTGCTTCTTTCGGGCAGAGAGAACAGCAAAACAAGCTTTGTCAACGTTGTATGTGAAAAATGTAACGGAACAACAAGAATCCGCACCGGAAGTTACGGTAAATGCGAGTATTGCGGAAATGCAATCTCAAGCCGAAATATCGGTTGAATGTAACACATTACGAGGAGGATATAAATGTGAAAAAGACAAGACAATTTTTTCTGTTTTACTGACACTGGCAATGCTGCTCTCCCTCGTGCCTGCCATGGGCGTGACGGCGAGCGCGGCGGAGCGTATATGTAAAGCCCGTGATAACAACGAAAAAGTAACTATATACGGTGATTATGACGTTGGTGGGATTGCGTCAATTGCTATACTTTACAAGCATCTTACACAAATGGGCATTGATACTGGACGAACATTAAAAATTGCGTGTAAAAATATAGCATTTGCACTTGCTGTAAAAGTGATTGTGCTGACAATGGGCGCGCTGGGGTATGCAAATATGTGGGAGGCTGTCTTTGCTGATGCAGGTGTTTCTGTCATAGCAGTTCTAAATGCAATGCGCGCTTTGAGTAGCAATAAATAGATAGTAAATTTGTTGACTTTTAAATTCTGATTATGTTATAATTGGGACAATTGGAGGATGGGGTTATGAATTATAAATGTTACTTAAGAAATTCACTTGACACTATATTCGTTGATTCAGATATTACCGGCGACAATCTTCTTTATACAAAAATGCTTAAGAATGAGGCTTTCTCGTTTCAACTTGCTGTTAAGCCGGAAAAGAGCGATGCGGATGTCGGTTGTGACACAGTTGAAATGAGTATAGAGATAAACTCGCCTATAGCCGAGTTTGTTTCGGTTTACACGGTCGAAAATGTCCCGGCAGTCAGAGTAGGCTATGGCTTGAGCGATGATTGGTTTATAAGAAGAACCCCTGGAATTTATCCTGATCGTATGAAAAGATATAACGGAAAGAAAATTACGGTTCCTGTCGGATATTGGCGTTGTCTGCGTATAAATGTGAACGAAACTCTTGAAAATATTTCTTCCGGCATATATGATGTTTCGATAATCCTTTACGAAAAAAATAAAAATGACAAAATTGCCGTTTCGAAAAATGATTTCAGAATTGAAGTGCTGGATGCAGCTCTTCCGAAGCAAAGAATAAAATTTACAAATTGGCTTCACTATGATTGTATTGCCTATTTTTCAAATACAAAGCCTCTTTCCGCAGGTTTTTTTGAAACAACAAAAAAGTATATAAAACTTGCTGCGAAAAACGGTCAGAATATGATATACACTCCATGTTTTACACCGCCGCTTGACACACCGGAAAACGAAGAAAGAATGACAATACAGCTTGTAGGAGTAAAAACGGTCGGAAGCAAGTATGAGTTTGACTTTGATAATTTAAAAAAATTTATAGATATTTGTTTAGATTGTGGCATAGAATACCTTGAACACAGTCATATGTACACGCAATGGGGAGCAAAACATGCGCCGAAAATTGTTGCGAACGTGGACGGAGTTGATAAGGTTTTATTTGGGTGGAAAACCGATGCGATGTCCGATGAATATAAAACCTTTGTAAGTTCATATCTTGCCGCGCTAAAGAGTTTTATGAAACAGAATAACTGCGAGGAAAGATTTTTCTTTCATGTATCAGACGAGCCTGAAAAGGAGCATCTTGAAAGTTATGCGGCTGCAGCTGAATATTTTGCCGCACAGCTCGGAGATTATCCGTGCGGCGACGCTTTGTCGGAATATAAATTTTATCAAGAAGGTTTGGTTCGTACACCTGTCGCCGCATTGGAAAATGCGGATGATTTTGTTGGTAAAGTAAAGCCTTTATGGCTTTATTATACGGGACTTCAAAGTCATGATAATCTTTCAAACAGGCTTATAGGTATGCCTGAAGAACGAAATAGGATTTTGGGTATTCAGCTGTATTATTATGATATAGACGGATTTTTGAATTGGGGATTTAATGCACATCACAACAGGCTGTCAAGAGATATGATTGACCCTGCGGTATCTTGCGATATGGGCGGTGATTTTGTTGCCGGCACATCGTATCTTGTATATCCTGATAAAAACGAAGTCGACGCATCGGTGCGTTTAATGACATTCAGAGATCAAGTGCAGGACACAAGAGCCCTGTGTTTGCTTGAAAGTATGATTGGGAAAGAGTCTGTATGTAAATTAATTGATTCTTATATACCGAATATGAGCTTTAACTGCCGAGTGTCAGCAAATCAGCTTCTTGATTTAAGAGAGAATGTTAATATTCTTATTTCAAGAAATATAAAAAAACATAATTGAAATGTAAAATACAATATGATATAATAAATATGCTATATTAGCTCTTTTTCTCGACAGAGAGAAAGAAGTCTATAGATATGGGTAAAAATCTTAAAGGCAAAGAATACGGAAAAGGTATTTCTCAGAGAAAGGACGGCTTATATTGTGCAAGGTATGCAGATAAGTATGATGTGTTCATTCCTTCCGGCATGACAGTATATGATTGGTTCAATTATTGGATAAAAAATATTTTTGGTGAGTTGGCGCCAAATATGCGGCGAAAGTACTTGCAGCTTCAGGCGCGCCTCACGGCACATTATTTGCCGCAGATATGCAAACTGCCGGAAGAGGAAGGCTCGGACGCAGCTTTTTCTCGCCTTCGGGCTCGGGCGCGTATTTTACCCTTCTGCTCAGACCGGATTTTGATACGGACAGCGCACTGCTTATAACTTCCGCGGTTGCTGTTGCGGTTTGCAGAGCAATAGATAAAATTGCTGAAGTGAACACACAGATAAAATGGGTAAATGATATATATTTGAACAAAAAGAAGATATGCGGCATACTTACGGAGGCATCAAGCAATTTTGAAAGCGGCGGAGTCGAGTTTATAGTTGTCGGAATAGGCATAAATGTGACAAACGAGGCATTTCCGCCCGAGATTTCGGACACTGCGACATCTATCGGCGCAAATTCAAACGAAACAATCGACAGATGCAGTCTTATCGCAGAAATTCTGAATGAATTTGAAAATATATACCGTTCGCTTGATGAGCGTGAGTATATGGAGGAATACCGCAAGCGTTCGTGCATAATCAAAGGGATTGATATAATTCGATAACCTTGTTATCTTTATATCAGTCCTTTTGCTTATATTATTAAGTTTTAGGGGGTGCCTTATGATAGAAAAAAATGATTTTATAACAATTAAAGAATCTAAATTGGGAAAGGAATCATCTTTTACAAAAATAAAGGTCAAGGGCGGTTGTGTAATAAATGTGAAAAGCAATTTTAATAATACAGTAGATTTGATTGAAGCACTAAAACAGGGAGTTTTTTTATCAATACAATCTGAACAGTAATTTTTTGCGTTAATCGCTATAATAATGTATAATAGTTATTGAACAGGAGTTTAATGTAAACACAATATAATTATAGGAGCATTCCTGTTAAGTAACAAAAATGAGGTTTGACAAAAAGGAGTTCACTCCCTTAGAATGTAACACAGGATCAAAGCCCTAATAAAAAGAAATCTACTAAGGGAGGAACTCTAAGATGAGTATAACACAGAATGAGAAAATAAGTCAAGTAAAAAAATACAACTTTGGTTATAGGAATTGATGTTTCGAGCGAAACGCACTATGCCCGTGCATTTGATTGGCGTGGTTTGGAGCTTTCAAAAGTATTCAAATTTGAAAGTACAAGTTATGGATTTGAAAACTTTTCAGAATGGCTGACTGAAATTTGTAAGACCAATCAAAAGGATAACATTATCATAGGCGCTGAGCCTAACATACAGATGCGGTACATATTCAAATCACGGGAAAAATGTATGCACTTCTCATAATATCCGTGAAGAGGTTCTTGAAGCCATTGTGTTAAATGACATTCGTCACTATGCCTACATAGCAAGTCAAGACAAAGATTACTTAATAAAATCAATCAGCAAAATGCTTTCAAAAGACAAAGAGTCTGAGAGTAATATAATGCTTAAAGAATTAAAGAAAGCTGAATCAAAGGTTGAGGAAATAAACATCTCTATTAAAAGCCTTTATAAAGACAAGGTTACGGGGAAAATATCGGAAAAAATTTTTATAATCTTCTCGAAGATTTTGAGAATGAGTTGAAAATTGTGAAAATACCGCTTCTGTACTTCGTGAAAAGCTTGATATAAAAGCTGCAACCGAAAGCGAAATCTCTCTTTTTGCCGATAGAATTTCAAAATGTTTAGACCTTACATTTATGAACAAGTTTTTAGCTCGTGAGTTAATTGAGTCGGTAACTGTTTCCGCATATTATAAGGTTGACGGCGAAACAACGCAAGATGTAGACATAAACTATAAATTTGTGGGAAATCTAAAAAATTTAGAAATAAATTTTTTGAAGCAGGCTATGTGATAGCCGTAATATTGCGGCAAAGAAACAGCCACTTTATTATGGCTGTTTTAGGGCAAAAAATTATGGTCATTATCAAAAATGACCATAAAATTGTGGCGGAGAAGGAGGGATTCGAACCCTCGCGCCGCGTTAACGACCTATACCCTTAGCAGGGGCACCTCTTCGGCCTACTTGAGTACTTCTCCGTATGTCGGTTAAAAAATAATATAAAAAATGGCGGAGAGGAAGAGATTCGAACTCTTGGCACTTTCGTGTCACTGGTTTTCAAGACCAGCTCCTTAAACCACTCGGACACCTCTCCGTATGGTGCATTTTAAGACTGCGTATAATAGTTTAACATATATTATCTCCAAAGTCAACAAAAAAATTACTTTTTACCAAATATTTTTTCGTGCGGCAGCATGGTATCCATTCTAAAACCCTGCCCGACGGCATATATTTGTTATTGTTAATTATATCACGGGCAGGTGGTTCGGTGCGTTGTGTTTATAAGGTGTTCCGAAAATACGGTTTTTTGTGCGTCTTATTATGCGCATGTATTGTTTCGGGTATAATATTCCCATTTTTATGCGGCTTTAATGCAAATAATGCCGAAACGGTGTCGGAGGCGGCAGACGGTGACGCGCAGCAGAAGGCAGACTACATAAAGTGGTTTGAATTTGACGCGACAAATGAGGTTATGACGCGTGCCATGAAGGCGGACATCGAATCGGAAAGTGCGCAGGTAAAGCTTGACTGGACAGAGATTATAGCGTGCCTTGCCACAAAATACGGAGGCGACTTCGGGCGGTATAAACGCAACGACTTTGATGAGGTATGCAATGCTTTGCGTGAGGGAAAAACAGCGAGCTCCGTTGCCGGAAGCGAAAAGTACTACAATTACTATTATGAAGGGTACAGAGCAGTTCTGGGGAATTTTATAGGGTATTATGAAGAGGAGCAGGAAACGGACACGGGGCGTCGAATGGTGAAAAAATACGGGCTGAAGGCTTTTTCTCCGATTGCCAAAGGCTACGGATTTTCCCATTATGACGATTTTGGAAACAGCCGCACATACGGGTTTGCAAGAAAACATCTCGGCAATGATTTGATGGGAAGTGTCGGTACACCGATAATTGCCGTTGAGTCGGGTGTTGTGGAGGCGCTCGGCTGGAACAGATACGGCGGCTGGAGGATAGGCATACGTTCGCTTGACGGTATGAGGTACTATTATTATGCCCATCTGCGCAAGGACAGACCGTATCACGCTGCGCTCGCTGTGGGAAAAACCGTTACGGCGGGAGATGTTATAGGATACCTTGGCATGAGCGGTTACAGCACGAAAGAAAATACGAACAATATCAACATTCCGCATCTGCATTTCGGACTTCAGCTTATATTTGACGAATCGCAGAAGGATTCAAACAACGAGATATGGATTGACATGTATCAGCTTGTTGAATTTTTGCAAAAAAATAAATCGGCGGTTCAGAAAGACGATTTAAAAGAATTTAACAGGGTTTACAACATGCGCGACCCGTCCGCTTACGAATAAAATATTTTATGCGCACGAAAAAAGCAGAGAGTTTTTATACTCTCTGCTTTAAAAACATTATTTTAAGATAACATTTTTTTCGCCATGGCGCCAATCACCTTTGCATCGGCACGGCCTTTTGTTTCGGCAGTAACGATACCCATGATTTTACCCATGTCCTTAATCGAAGAAGCTCCCGTTTTTTCAATAGCCGCTTTGATAACCGCCGCAAGCTCTTCTTCGCTGAGCTGCTCGGGGAGATATTCCATCAAAACGTCCATCTCCTGCTTAAGGTTTGCAACAAGGTCATCTCTGCCGCTTTTTTCAAAGTCCGGCAGCGAATCGCGCCTCTGCTTGAGCTCCTTTGCAATGACGTCAATAACACCGCTGTCATCAAGCTCCGCTTTATTATCCTTTTCATACTGAAGGATTGCGCTGCGAACCATCTGAACGGTATTTTTTCTGACAACGTCTTTGTTTTTCATTGCGAGTTTCAAATCAGCCATAAGCTTTTCTTTTAAACTCATGATTTTCACCTTGATTACTTAAATTTTCTTTTTCTTGCTGCCTCAGATTTTTTCTTGCGCTTAACGCTGGGCTTTTCGTAGTGCTCTCTCTTTCTCATTTCAGCCAAAACACCCGACTTGGCACACTGGCGTTTAAATCTGCGAAGTGCATTATCTAAAGACTCATTGTCCTTAACTCTGATTTCAGACATTATTTTCCCTCCCTCCACTACTATATACATAATAGTGTTTCCTTGTTAAACGGGAACAAGGTATAACAAATGTAATAGTAATTATATCCTATAAGAGGGTACACTGTCAAGAGTAATTTCAAAATAATTGACGCTTTCTGAAAAAATATTATGCACAGGAGCTTTGAAACGTGTAGAATAAAGAGCTTTTTGTGTATAAAACAATCATTTTTCAAATAATGCAAATAAAACAGTTGTATTTTTATTTAAATAAGTGTAAAATGAATAGTATAAAATGAATATAGTTTTAAATTGGAGTGATGTGCGTTTTTTTTGTTTGTGTTTTTTATTGTTTGAAACCGAAAAATTATATATCAGGATTAAAAATTAAATGCAAAACATTCGTAAGGAGGAAGGGCAATGAAGATACTTATAATGTCAGTCAAAGCGGGAATGGGACATCACCAGACAGGTATGGCGCTGAAAAACGAGTTTGAAAAAAACGGCGCGGCATGTGTTATGCTTGACACTTTTGAATATGTAAACCCTATACTCAGCGAAACAATATCGCGCGGTTATCTGCTCTCAACAAAGCTTACGCCGAAAATGTACGGGCAGTTTTACAGAATGGCGGAGAAAAAGCAGAGCGTTGACCCGAATTTTCTGCAAAAGACAATGAATAAGATAATGTCGTCAAAGCTGATGAAATTTATCAGAAATTATGAGCCGGACGCAATTATCGCAACACATATATTTGCGGCGCAGATTGTGACGCATTTGAAAAGAAAAAGAAAGATTGACTGTCTGACGCTCGGGATAGTTACGGATTTTACAATCCACCCGTTCTGGGAGGAAACAGAGCTTGATTATTATGTAACGGCAAGCAGAATGTTAAATCTTCAGCTTGAAAAAAAGGGCATAAGCCCCGAAAAGGCTCTGCCGGCAGGCATACCAATTCACCCGAAATTTGCAGGCTCGGTTGATAAAGGCGAGGCACGCGCATCTCTGGGCATAGGCGATAAAACAACCGTGCTTGTGATAATGGGCTCCATGGGATACGGGCACATCATGAAGGAGCTTATAAAGCTTGATGAAATGAAGGGTGATTTTCAGATTTTGTGCGTGTGCGGAAACAACAAGAGGCTTCGCACGCTGGTAAACGGCCATTCGTGGTATAAGGACATGTATTGCTACGGCTATGTTGATAATGTGGACTTGATGATGGACGCGGCGGATATAATAGTCACAAAACCGGGCGGACTTACAACATCTGAGTTCCTTGCAAAGGGACTTCCGGCAATTCTGCTTGACCCGATACCGGGACAGGAGGACAGAAATGTGGAGTTTCTGCTTAATAACGGGCTTGCGATAAAAGTCAGCCCGACATTTCCGATAGATGAGGCGATGTATCAGCTTATGCTGCACGACTGGCACCTTGAAATGCTGTCGAAGGCGGCAAAGCTTATGGGAAAGCCGAATGCGGCAAAGGATATATGCAGTTTTGTGCTCGAAAAATGCGGTTCTGCGGCGCTGCCTTCGGGTGAGAACGAAGAGAAATAAAAATAAGAAAAATGAAAATAAGAGGGAAAAATCGGGCGGACGAAAAAATCATACGGAATTATATAATGAATAAAATTATATAAAGATGAATGATATAAAGACGAAAATGATGTACGCCGATATAAAAATATAGATTGTCACAAGGAGAAACAAAAATGTTTCTGAAACATTCGGCCGGCAGGTCAAATGCACAAAAAAATTCGTGCGGAGCGGTAATTGTAGCTGCCGGAAGCGGACGGAGAATGGAGCTTGACCGCGACAGGAAAACAGCGGGAGTTAATAAGGTTTTTTTGCAGGCGGCGGACAAACCTGTGCTTGCACATACGCTTGTTGCGTTTGAGCAGTGCCGCGTCATAGACAAAATCGTTGTGGTAACGCGCGAATGTGATATTGCGCTGTGCGGCCGTCTTGCACAGGAGTTCGGCATATCAAAGCTGTCGAGTATTGTGTGCGGCGGAGATACACGGAGCAAATCGGTTCTGGCAGGGCTTAAACAGCTCAAAGGCGTATGCGGCTTTGCGGCGATACATGACGGGGCGAGATGTTTGGTTGAGAGTACGGAAATAGAAAAAGTTGTTGCGGCGGCTTATGAATACGGTGCGGCGGCTCTTGGCATACCTTGCAGCGACAGCTTGAAGCGTGTCGGCGAAAACGGCATGATTTCGGAAAATGTAAACAGGGCAGGCGTATACAGAGTGCAGACTCCGCAGGTGTTTGATACCGTACAGATTACAGAGGCGCACGAGAAGGCGCAGCTTGACGGATTTGAGGCGACGGACGACTGTGCGGTTGCGGAACACAGCGGTATAGATGTCTTTATGGTAAGAGGAAGTGCGCACAATATAAAGCTGACGACGCGCGACGATATGGAACTTATCGAAGCGGCGCTTGAAATAAGAAATATTTGATATAAAAAGGCAATGACGATACAAAAAAGGGAAACAGAATAAAAATATATAATATGCGGCAGTAAGGAGAAATGATATGATACGGATAGGACACGGATATGATGTACACAGGCTGACAGAGGGCAGAAAGCTAATTCTCGGCGGTGTGGAAATTGAATACGAAAAAGGACTGGACGGCCATTCCGACGCAGATGTTGCCGTACATGCACTGATGGACGCAATGCTGGGGGCGGCGGCTCTCGGCGATATCGGGACACATTTTCCCGATACGGACCCCGAATATAAGGGGGCAGACAGCCTGACGCTGCTCGAAAGAGTTGTTGTGATGATTGAGGATATCGGGTATGTGCCGGGGAATGCGGATATAACAATAATTGCACAGGCGCCGAAGCTTGCGGGATATATTGAGCAGATGCGCGAAAATATAGCCGTCGCATGCGGTCTTGATATAAACGATATAAACGTCAAAGCGACAACCACTGAGCATTTGGGATTTGAGGGCGGAGGACTCGGAATAAGCGCACATGCGGTTGTGGTCTTATATAAAAATGAGGAATATATATCAAGCGATGTATAATTTTTCAAAATTTTCGAAATAAGAGCGGAAAAAACAGATGAAAAGGAGGAAGAAAATGAAGAGAGCTGTCAGTATAATTATTATAGCTGCACTTCTGGCATCAATGTTTACGGTTTATGCGGGCAACGGCGTAACGGAAATACCGACATATGACGCGGAAACGCTTATTGAGGCAGAAAGCGGGTATGCCGTGAAGGACAATATGGACATACGCACGGGCCTTACGGCGAGCGGAACGAAGTGTGTGCTTATGTCGTACGGTTCAAAGCTGGAAAATCCTGATGACGATTACCCCTGTGATTTTTCGTTTAAAATAAATGTGCCGAGTGACGGAATGTACCAGATATATATGCGTTATTCTGCTCCCAATACGGGAAGTGATTCGATATTTATAAAGTGGGACGACGGAAAATATTCAAACATGGGTCTCAAGGTTACGGGGAATAACATATGGGGCTGGCAGGCAGGCGTCGGTACACGGCTCAGCGCCGGAGAGCACACGCTGCAGTTTCTTCACAGAGAGGTAAACAGTATTGTGGACGCATTTGTTGTGACGAGCAATTACAAAGCGTTTGATACGGCGGCTGTTGAGGAGGAGATTAAAAATAACACGCTTGAAGGCTCCGAATTTGCCCAGAACAGTACGGCGAATACATTTGATATTGAGCATGGCTATATTTCGTTTGAGGCAGAGGACGCAACGATAGATGTTTATAACAAATCGACAAATCCGACGGGCACATTTTTAATCGTAAATGACGCGGACGCGTCGGGCGGAAAATATGTTATGCCGCTCGGCACGATGGACGCGTCAGGTACATATCCGCCGGCGCCGGGGTATGAGGCAAAGGGCGGAATGGAATTTAATATGATTTCCGATGCTGCGGCAACATACAGCATATGGGCACGTGTTCTGATTTCGGGCAGTGCAAACGATTCGGCATGGGCATCACTGGACGGAAGCGAATATAAAAGTGTTCCGAATTTTACGCCGACAATATCGGAAAGTGAGGGAAAGGCTGTATATGAATGGAGAAAACTCAGTTCCTTTTCGACACTTTCAAAAGGAGAAAAACATAATTTCAGAATGCGTCCGCGTGAGAGCGGCGCACGCATTGACCGCATTGTTGTAACAAGCATGAGCGCCTCTGTGCCGTCGGGAATAACGGGCGAGCTTACAAAAAATTTGCTGCCGTCCGGGGTATATCCCATGCCGGAGATACTGCCGACCGAAAATCAGCGCCCGAGGCTCTATCTGACCGAGGCAGATATTCCGAAGATAAAGGAAAATATGCAAAAAGAGCAAAATCTTGCCGCTGCCGCCGAGTTTGAAACACGGCTCGAAAGAGAAACGGACGGAATGCTGGCAACAACGGTTATTTCAAACTACACGAACTACAATTCGGATATTATGAGAACGATAGAGGCGTATGCCTTCAAATATGTGCTCGATAAAGACACAGAGCAGGGGCGTGAATACGGCATAAAAGCAAAAAATGCCGTACTGAACTTTGTGACGAGTGCAACCTTTGATGTGAACGGACAGGACGTAACGAGAGAAATGGGTCATACGATTTTTCTTGCCTCACAGGTCTATGACTGGTGCTATGATTTGTTCAGCGAAGAAGAAAAAGAGTTTGTGATTGCAAGGTGTGAGGATATTGCCTCCCATATGGAGGTAGGATATCCGCCAAAGGGGCAGGGCGCAGTATGCGGACATGCCGGCGAGGCGCAGATTATGCGCGATTTGTTAGGCTTCGGCATTGCTGTATATGACGAACGACCCGATATATATAACTATGTCGGAGGACGTTTCTTTTCGCAGTTTATAAAGCCGAGAAACTACTGGTATGAGTCCTCCACTCACCATCAGGGCGACGCTTACGGCAGTTACCGCTATTACTGGGAGGTAATGGCACAGCAGATAATATACCGCATGACGGGCGGCGATACGAACAGCGGCATAAAGGTATTTAATGATATGCAGGGAGATGTGCCGTATTTCTGGATTTACTCAAGGCGTCCCGACGGGCAGGTACTTCGTACGGGCGACTGCTATCTTGAAAAATATACGGGAAACGGATACTGGAATTCTTATGTGGGACCGATGTTTCTGGCGTCGAACTTCTACGGTGACCCCATAGTGAAGGGCGAATATGAAATCGAAAATCCGACGGGCGCATTTTCAGGCGGAACAGGGGGAATAAGCTCAGTGTTCTACCTGCTGTTTAATGACCCCGATTTGCAGGCAAATACCGACAAAACATCATTGCCGCTTACAAAATATTTTGCCTCGCCGAACGGCATGATGATTGCGCGTACGGGCTGGGACGTAAATGATACGGATCCATCGCAGTCGGACGATGTTGTGGCTATGATGAAAATAGGCGAGCGCTGGGGCGCAAACCATAACCATCTTGACGCAGGAAACTTCCAGCTCTATTATAAAGGAATACTTGCGTCGGAATCGGGCTATTATGAAACATACGGTTCGCTGCATGACCAGAATTACAACAAGGCTTCGATTGCGCATAATATACTGACTGTGTATGACCCGAATGAGAAGTTTAACGCATATAACGGCAAGGACCGCTACGGCAACACGGTATCATTCCCGAACGGCGTGAATGACGGCGGTCAGCGCAGGCCGGGCGGAGAACCTGCAACATGGGAGATATGGAACGGCGAAAAAGGGCTGAACTATGATACGGGAAAAGTGCTTGACCACGAGTTCGGACCTGATGCCGATAATCCCGAATATACCTACATAAAGGGCGACATAACGCAGGCGTACAGTTCAAAGGTTTCAAATGTGACGCGCGCAATGGCGTTTATGCCGCTTGATGATGAAAATTATCCGGCGATAATGGTAATAATGGATAAGGTGACTTCAACAAATCCGTCATTTAAGAAAAAATGGCTGTTACATATGCAGCAGGAGCCGGAAATTGATACTGAAACGAATACCTCCGTTATAAAGAACACAAAAGGCAATTATAACGGCAAAATGACTGTTCAGACACTTCTGCCGAAAAATGCGTCGGTTACGAAAATCGGCGGTGAGGGCAAACGCTACTGGATAGGAAATCAGGCGGGCGACTTTGAAAATGACGGATATAATTTCGATACACTCGGAGATATTCCGGAAAATGCGGAAATAGAAGCAGGCTGGGGACGTATTGAGGTTTCTCCGACATCGGAAAATGCAACGGACAGATTTTTGAATGTTTTGGCTGTGTCTGATGCAGACAATACCGCAAAGCCGCTTGAGTCCGTTCTTATAGAAGGCGAAGGACTTGTCGGCGTTATGAGCGCGGATAAGGTTTTGATGTTTGCCGATACGGATACATCGGCTGCGGAAAAGAACAGAGTGCTCGCAAGTGCGTCATTTACGGTTCCTGCAACAGATAAAAGCCTTGATATTATGGTTGCCGGCATGAAGGCCGGTGTGTGGACGGTTAAAAACGGAACAACCGTATCGAGATACAGCGCAAGCGAGGACGGCGGTGTGATGTATTTCGGCGGCGGCTCGGGAACATATACGCTTACATATCTCGGAAGCGATAAATATAACGCCGAGATAAAAAGAGTGACGGCGTCAAAAAGCGCGTCGGGGATAAATGTAAGCGTTGAACTGGACGGAGAGTATGAGGGCGCGGTTCTGATTGCGGCGGCATATGACAGTGACGGCATGATATGCTATCTGGATAAGCGCAGCTGCACAGCCGAAAAGTCATACACATTTACCGCAGAGGACGCGGATGCTCAGCTTGCGTTTAAAATGAAAAAAGTTAAATTTTTCCTGTGGAACGGAGCGGGCGCACTGAAACCTCTGACAAGAAATTTTGAGATTGATGCCGGCGAGATATTGTCGGGAGAATAAAACAAAAAGGACTGATAAAATGAGGCGCACTCTTAAAATATGGGTGCGCCTTGTGCAGTCTGTGCATAAAAAAGAGATATTTTTGTAAAAAATACTTAAAAGGCTTGACAAAGCTTGACAAAACTGATAAAATACATTAGTCTGGAAAAAATAATGAGGTATTTTACCCATTTATACTCACTTATACCCGAATATATGCGGGAATTACGGAGGTAAGACGGTAAAAATGATTGAGCAGTTAAAGGGCGGAGCCGTATATGTTGGCATAAAACAGTCGAAGAAGGCTCTGCAGGAGGGAAATGTGCTTAAAGCCTATGTGGCTATGGACGCATCACCTCATGTTGTGGATTCGTTTGTCAGACAGTGCGGTGAGGCAGGCGTTGATGTGACTTATGCCGAAAGCATGATTAAACTGGGGCACAGCGCAGGGATAGAGCGCGGTGCGGCGGTTGCGGTTGTGCTGAAAAACGCCGTAAAATAAAGTTTTTATGCGCCGTATATGCGCTGCAAACGGACATAAAGTACATGCTGTGCAGTTTGGCATGTGAAAGTTACTGTTTTGTTATAAAGGCTTATGCTTTTATATAAATATTTATTTTTATAAGAAGGGAGGAAAAACAAAGAATGCCTACGTTTAATCAGTTAGTAAGAAAAGGCAGACAGGACAAGAAGTTCAAGTCGAAGGCTCCGGCACTTCAGAAGGGCCTTAATTCACTTCAGAAGAAAGCAACGGATCAGAGCGCTCCTCAGAAGCGCGGTGTGTGCACTTCGGTAAGAACGCTTACACCTAAAAAGCCTAATTCGGCGCTGCGTAAGGTTGCCAGAGTACGTCTTACAAACGGCATTGAAGTAACGGCATATATCCCCGGTATAGGACATAACTTGCAGGAGCACAGCGTTGTTCTTATCGAGGGCGGAAGAGTACGTGACCTTCCGGGTACACGTTATCACATCATCCGCGGTACGCTTGACGCACAGGGCGTTGCGAACCGTATGCAGGCAAGAAGCCGTTATGGTGCAAAGAAGCCGAAAGCAAAGTAATGTGTGCGTATAAAATGCGATACACGGCTTTGCCAAAAATCACAAATCTATACTAAGTATTAGTGCGGCTACTAATTCAGACCTGTGCTTTTTAGCAAGGCTGTGTATATATGATATATATATTGTAGATGCGCACTGACGGCGGACAAATAATGCCGCCGAGTACCTGTGATTATTATAATCATGAAGGAGGGAAGAAAAGTGCCGAGAAGAGGTTTTACAGCAAAAAGAGAAGTTCTGGCAGATCCGCTTTACAACAGCGTTGTGGTTACAAAACTTATCAACAACATCATGCTTGACGGTAAAAGAGGTGTTGCTCAGAGAATAGTATACGACGCTTTTGAGATAATAGCGGAAAAGACGGGAAGAGATGCTCTTGAAGTTTTTGAAGAGGCTCTCGAAAACATTATGCCTGTACTTGAGGTAAAGGCAAGACGTGTCGGCGGTGCAAACTATCAGGTTCCGATTGAGGTTCGTCCCGACAGACGTCAGACTCTGGGTCTGAGATGGCTCACAGTTTACTCAAGACAGCGCAGTGAGAGAACTATGCGTGAAAGACTTGCAAACGAAATACTTGATGCGCTCAACAGCACGGGCGGCGCAGTTAAGAAGCGTGAGGATACGCATAAGATGGCAGAAGCAAACAAAGCGTTTGCACATTTCCGCTGGTAATTGCGGCAGTTATAAACAGCGGTTGTTTAAGCTGCGGCAGTTTAAAAAAAACAAATATACGACAAATGATATATCGTTGCCAAAAGCTGCGCGGGCGCTTTTTGGCGGAAAGGAGGAAAACAGCTTGGCAAGACAGTTTTCACTTGAAAAGACAAGAAACATTGGTATAATGGCTCACATCGATGCCGGTAAAACAACAACAACAGAGCGTATACTTTTTTATACGGGACGTGTTCACAAAATTGGTGAAACGCACGAGGGCGCCGCAACGATGGACTGGATGGAGCAGGAGCAGGAGCGTGGTATCACAATCACATCTGCTGCTACAACAGCACAGTGGAAGGGTCACAGAATCAACATAATAGATACTCCCGGTCACGTTGACTTTACGGTAGAGGTTGAACGTTCTCTGCGTGTACTTGACGGCTCGGTTACAGTATTCTGCGCAAAGGGCGGTGTTGAGCCGCAGTCGGAGACAGTATGGCGTCAGGCCGACAAGTATCATGTACCGCGTATGGCGTTCGTCAACAAGATGGACATAATGGGCGCTGACTTCTATAATGTTGTTCAGATGATGCTTGACCGTCTTAAATGTAATGCGGTGCCGATTCAGCTTCCTATAGGTGCGGAGGCTGACTATAAGGGACATATCGACCTTATTGAAATGAAAGCGCACATCTATTACGATGACCTCGGAAAAGATGAGCGTGTCGAGGAAATTCCCGATGATATGAAGGAAAAGGCTGAGGAATACAGAGCAAACCTCATAGAGAAGGTTGCTGAGTGTGATGAGGCATTGATGGAGAAATATTTCGACGGTGAGGAGCTCACAGTTGACGAAATAAAGAAAACCATCAGAAAAGCTACAATAGATAACACTTTTGTGCCGGTACTGTGCGGTACGGCTTATCGTAACAAGGGCGTACAGGATTTGCTTGACGCGGTTATCGATTTCATGCCTTCGCCGCTCGATATCCCCGCAATTAAGGGTGTAATTCCGGATACAGAGGAGGAGGACGAGCGTCCCGCAGACGATAATGCACCTTTCGGCGCACTTGCGTTCAAAATTGCAACAGACCCGTTTGTCGGCAAGCTCTGCTTCTTCAGAGTATATTCGGGTACTTTGAACTCCGGTTCATACGTGCTCAACTCAACAAAAGGCACAAAAGAAAGAATGGGCCGTATACTTCAGATGCATGCTAACCACAGAGAGGATATTGAAACCGTATATGCGGGCGATATCGCTGCTGCGGTAGGTTTGAAGAATACTACAACGGGTGACACGCTCTGCGATGAGGATCACCCCATCGTGCTTGAGAGCATGGAGTTCCCGGAGCCTGTTATCAGAGTTGCCATAGAGCCTAAAACAAAGGCAGGTCAGGAGAAGATGGGTATTGCGCTTGCAAAGCTCGCTGAGGAAGATCCGACCTTTAAGACATACACTGATGAAGAAACAGGTCAGACAATTATCGCCGGCATGGGCGAGCTTCACCTTGAAATTATCGTTGACAGACTTCTTCGTGAGTTTAAGGTAGAGGCAAATGTAGGTAAGCCTCAGGTTTCATACAAAGAAACAATCACAAAGACGGTTGAGGTTGACCACAAATATGCAAGACAGTCGGGCGGACGCGGTCAGTACGGTCACGTTGTTATCACAATGGAGCCGCTTGAGGCCGGAAAAGGCTACGAGTTCGTAAACGAAATCGTCGGCGGTGTTATCCCGAAGGAATATATTCCTGCTGTTGACCAGGGTATTCAGGGCGCAATGCAGTCGGGCGTGTTGGCAGGTTACAATGTTGTTGACGTAAGAGTAAGACTCACATACGGTTCATACCACGAAGTCGACTCTTCGGAAATGGCATTTAAGATTGCCGGTTCGATGGCATTTAAAGAGGGCTGCCGCAAGGCTGACCCCGTGCTTAAGGAGCCTGTAATGAAGGTTGTTGTTATCGTTCCCGAGGAGTACATGGGCGACGTTATGGGTGATTTGAACTCAAGACGTGGTCTTATCCAGGGTATGGAAGCAAGACCGGGCGCACAGGCAATTACAGCATTTGTACCGCTTGCAGAAATGTTCGGATATGCAACTGAGCTTCGCAGCCGCACACAGGGCCGCGGTCAGTACACGATGGAGCCGAGCCATTATGAGCAGGTTCCGAAGAGCATTCAGGACAAGATTGTATCTGCACGCACAAAAAAGAGCGAGTAGAAACAGCGCATAGCGTAAATTTTTAAAAATACTCTTGATTTTTTTCGAGAGTGTAGTAAAATAAAAGTATGCTCAAATTATTTATTAATAAAGGAGGAAAATAAAATGGCAAAGGAAAAATTTGAGAGAAATAAACCCCATGTTAACATTGGTACAATCGGTCACGTTGACCATGGTAAGACATCATTGACAGCAGCTATCACAAAGGTTCTGGCTATGAAGGGTCAGGCTCAGTATGAGGCTTATGACATGATTGATAAGGCTCCCGAGGAGAGAGAAAGAGGTATAACGATTTCAACAGCACACGTTGAGTATGAGACAGACAAGCGTCACTATGCTCACGTTGACTGCCCCGGACATGCCGACTACGTTAAGAACATGATCACAGGTGCTGCACAGATGGACGGCGCTATCCTCGTTGTATCGGCTGCTGACGGCCCGATGCCCCAGACAAGAGAGCACATCCTTCTTTCAAGACAGGTTGGCGTTCCTTATATCGTAGTATTCATGAACAAGGCTGACCAGGTTGACGATCCCGAACTTCTTGAGCTCGTTGAAATGGAAATCAGAGAGCTTCTCACAGAGTACGACTTCCCGGGTGACGAAATTCCGATCATCACAGGTTCGGCTCTCGTAGCTCTTGAGTCTACATCGACAGACCCGAACGCTCCCGAGTACAAGTGCATACTTGACTTGATGGACGCTGTTGACTCATATATCCCCACACCTGACAGAAAGAGCGACCTTCCGTTCTTGATGCCTATCGAGGATATCTTCTCAATCACAGGCCGTGGTACAGTTGCTACGGGCAGAGTTGAGAGAGGTCAGCTTAAGGTTTCTGAGGAAGTTGAAATCGTTGGTCTTACAGACGAGAAGAGAAAAGTTGTTGTAACAGGTATCGAAATGTTCAGAAAGCTTCTTGACTATGCTGAAGCAGGTGATAACATCGGTGCGCTTCTCCGTGGTGTACAGAGAAACGAGATTGAAAGAGGTCAGGTTCTTGCTAAACCCGACACAATTCACCCGCACACAAAGTTCAAAGGTCAGGTTTACGTACTGACTAAGGAAGAAGGCGGACGTCATACACCTTTCTTCAACAACTATCGTCCCCAGTTCTATTTCAGAACAACTGACGTTACAGGCGTAATCACGCTTCCCGAAGGCACAGAGATGTGCATGCCCGGTGATAACGTTGAGATGGACGTTGAACTTATTACTCCTATCGCTATCGAAGAAGGACTTCGTTTCGCTATTCGCGAAGGCGGCAGAACAGTAGGTTCGGGCGTTGTTTCAGCTATCAATGCGTAATTAATTAGCTAAAATAAAAAGGTCTGTGCTTTATGCACAGACCTTTTTGCGTGCTGAAATATCTCTGCGTGATAAAATATTTCCAAGTGACACAATTTCAAGTGACACAAAATATCTTCCATACAAAAATTATTCCTCACGGTACATTTTCGGTGTCTTTTTGAATTTCTTTTTAAATACATAATTCATGTAGCTCTGGCTTTTGAAGCCGCACTCAAATGCAATTTCGGCAAGCGGTCTGTCCGTGGATTTCAGCAGTTTGCATGCATTTGCAATGCGCATTTCGGCAAGGTATTCATGGGGAGTTATACCGATAAAATTTTTAAATTCCGCACGCAGAAAATTCGGGCTCAGGTATGTGTCTGCGGCGATATCGTCTATATTAATCTGTTCGGCATAATTACTATCAATAAAATCCTTCGCTGCCATTATGTTGCTATAGTATTTCTCGGGGGCAGGAGGGACGGCAGCATAGCTGCGGTCGGAAAATATCGACGAAAGCAGACTGAAAACTGCGGAATTTGCCAAAAGAGGGTCTGTGTAATTGCGGTATAAATCCGTCAGAATTTCGCGTATTTCCAATGCGGTTTCATCATCTGCATCGGCATAATCCGGCAGCGAATTAATCAGTTTGCGCGTTGAAAAGTCGGTGCACGTGAAATGGATTGATTCGCATGCAAAGCTTCCGTGGGAAAATCTGATTTGACCGGGTTTTGCACATATGAAACGGTTTTTTTTGTGCGCAAGGCGCAAGCCGTCTATGCATGTGATGCCGCTGCCGCGGTTATACAATTCAATTTCATAATATTCAACGTGCCTGCGCGGTGTGATATCGCAGTCAAAATGCTCCTCCGATATGTAGGTTTTTGCAGATATAATATTTATCATACTTATCACCTGAGTTTAATTTCTAAAAAAATGAGTTGTTTTTATCAAGACTTTCTGACATTACTGATGTATAATTACATTATACAGTTAAAAATCAAAAAGTCAACCAAAAAAATGGGAGGGATTTAAAATGAAGGTTACGGATATAAAAACATTTGCCGTTGACTGCTTCCGCACAAACTGGGTATTCATAAAAGTTTATACCGATGAAGGGATTGACGGAGTTGGTGAGGCGACGCTTGAATACAAGGAAAAGGCGCTCATTGGTGCGGTTGAGCACATAAAGGAGTATCTGGTCGGGAAAAATCCGCTCGAAATAGAGAAGCATTGGCACAGCATTTACCGCGATGCTTACTGGCGCGGCGGTGCAGTTCTGATGTCGGCGCTGTCGGCTGTCGAAACAGCTTTGTGGGACATTTTGGGCAAAAGCCTGAATGTGCCGGTATATCAGCTCATGGGCGGAAAAGTAAATGATAAGGTTAGAATTTATGTGAACGGCTGGTTTGCGGGCGCAAAGGAGCCGGAGGAGTTTGGCGAAAAGGCAAAAATTGCCGTACAAAAGGGGATTACGGCAATGAAATGGGACCCGTTCGGGAAAAATTATCTCGATATATCGAACAAAGAGCTTGAAAAGGCGCTAAGATGCATAGATGAGGTCAGAAAAGCGGTGGGCGATGAAATAGACCTGCTCATTGAGGGACACGGCAGATTTAATATTCCGACTGCGGTAAAAATTGCAAGAGAGCTTGAGCAGTTTAAGCCGATGTTTTTTGAAGAACCCGTGCCGCCGGACAATCTTGAGGCATTAAAGGCGGTAAAAGACAAATCGCCGGTTGCAATATCTGCGGGAGAGCGCCTCTACACGCGCTGGGACTATAAGCGTATGTTTGATTTAATGGCTGCTGACTACATACAGCCCGACATATCGCACGCAGGTGGCATAATGGAGCTGAAGAAAATTGCGGCAGAGGCGGAATGCCGATATATTCCGTTTGCACCGCATAATCCGTCGGGCCCTGTCGCAAATGCGGCGACATTGCAGCTTGCGGCAAGCTGTGCAAACTTCTGCATACTTGAAATAATGTATTCCGATGTTGATTACAGAAAAGACATTACAAACGAGAGCCTTGAGTACAGTGACGGATATATGAAAATTCCGGATAAGCCGGGACTCGGAATTGAAATTAATGAGGAGCAGTGTCTTGCGCATCCGTATAAGCCGCATACGCTCAGACACTATACGGGGGCGCTGACCGACATACGTCCCATGAAAACGGAATTTTATTTTTAGAAATGATATTTTGATATTTATAAGAAGGAGTGTGCTATTATGCAAAGATTTAAAGTTGAAAATCATGAGGACAGCCTGCTGCCCGAGGGTAAAAAGTGGAAGATGGTGTGGAACGATGAGTTTGACGGAACAGAACTTGACACAAGCAAATGGGATTATCGTCTGAGCATGATGGGGCAGAAATGGCTCGCGTGGACGGACGAAGGCGGCATTGAGCTGGACGGAAAATCAAACGCGGTTTTTACGCTTATTGAAAAGGACGGCCGTCCGGTAAGCGTACAGCTTCAGACAGGCTATAACTATATGGATGAGCCTGTTGTAAAAACAAAATTCGGCAAAGACGCATTGCAGTGGAATGTCGGAAAGCTGCATGAAAACAAATTCACACACAGATACGGCTACTATGAGTGCCGCTGCAAGCTCCAGCAAAAGCCGGGTTGGTGGAGCGCATTCTGGATGCAGTCGCCCATGATAGGCGCATCGCTCAACCCTGCCGATTCGGGAACAGAGCTTGATATAATGGAGTGCTTTAACCCGGGAGATATTGCGCCGCACAATGCTTTCACGGGCGGATACGGACTTGATATGAAACGTGAAAAAGTGGGCGGTATGGATAATATCGACAAAAACGAGTATCACTATTTCGGTATGCTGTGGGACAAAAACGGATATACGTTTTATATTGACGGCGTTGAAAACGGACATATTTCAAAATATGTGTCGCATATACCCGAATTTATACTGATTTCAACCGAAACCAACGGTTACAGAAATGAGGACAGAAAGCCGACCGAGGAAGCGCTTGCGGCAATCGGCGATAAATTCTATGTTGACCATGTAAGAGTATTTGATATGGTTGGAGATGATGACGATGAATAAGAGTGTATTTGTGACAGGGGCAACTGTGAATACGGGGCTTGGTATAGCCGAAAAGTTTGCGCGAGAGGGATATAACGTTTTTGTCGGGAGCCGCAGCGAAGAAAAAGCACGGGAAACCGCAAAAATGCTCACGGAAAAATACGGCGTATTTTCAAAGGGATACGGAATGAAAACCTTTGATGAAGAGGACGTGATACGTATTTTTGATGACATACGTGCAGGCGGATATTCGGTTGACTGCCTGGTATTAAATGCGGCAAATCTCGGCATACGCCAGGAGTTTCTGAATGTTTCGATGAAGGATTTTATGGAGGTAATAAACACAAACATCGGCTGGAATTTTATGCTTGTCAGACAGGCGGCAAAACACATGATAG
>CAKSHB010000022.1 GCA_934456295.1 uncultured Clostridia bacterium
CGCATACTCGCGGCTTCGTTCGTGTTTTACATCACCGCCGGCAAAAATCTCTTTTTTCTGCTTTTTCCAGTCGGCAATCTGATTTATACATCTTCTCGGATATTCGTCGAGGGGTATATTGTATTTATTGATAAGCTCGGGATAATCGGGCTTTATAAAAAACGGGCTATACTCCGCATTGTGCTCGCTGCTTTCGGTGCAGTAGTAGCCTATGCGGTTTATGTACTCAAAGCGAACCATGTCATTGTGTTTTTCGTTCTTATTTTTTTCGGCGGCACGCTTTCTTATTTCGGGATATAAATCGTTTCCGTGAATATCGGTTATTTCAAGAAGCCAACCCATATGGTTTATACCGGCTATTTTATCTATAAAACCGCCGTCGGGGTGCATGTCAAGCTCATCAAGCAAACCTTTTGAACAAACTTGTACGCTGTGGCACAGACCGATTGTTTTTATGTTTGTGTAGCGCTGCATATAACCGCTCAGCATTGCCATAGGGTTTGTGTAGTTTAAAAACCATGCATTCGGGCAAACCTGCTCCATATCTTCGGCAAAATCTTTCATAACGGGAATTGTGCGGAGCGCACGAAATATTCCGCCTATGCCGAGTGTGTCGCCTATGGTCTGGCGCAGACCGTATTTTTTTGGTATCTCAAAATCAATAACCGTACACGGCTCATATCCGCCGACCTGTATGGCATTTATAACAAACGAAGCGCCGCGCAGAGCGTCCTTTCTGTTTTCAACCCCGAGATATTTTTCAATTTTCGCACGTGAGCCGTTGAGCTTTTTGTTTATTGCCTCAAGCAAAATATACGATTCCTCCAAGCGGTCATCGTCAATATCGTAAAGAGCGATTTCGCTGTCGCGCAACGCCGGTGTAAGCATTGTGTCACCGAGAACGTTTTTTGCAAATACAGTGCTTCCCGCACCCATAAAAGTTATTTTTACCATGAGTTATTTCCTCCTTTTAAATTCGTGTATACATGATATTTGTGTTTTAAAACTTTTTTAGTTCTGAGGTTATAATAACACAGCAAAATGAAAAATGCTATTGCATAATGTGAGAAAAATATGTTATTATGTTGTTTATGAGGTGAGAGAAATGAAAGATGAATACCATGAAATTCTTATAGTAAACAGAGGTTTTGAGGACATTAACCCTGTTTTGCTCGGAAACGAAAAATGCTACAGCGGTCACAGTTTCGGACCGAATGTGCGCGAACATTGCCTTATTCATTATGTGAAAAACGGAAAAGGCTTGTTTTGGCGCGATAATGTATGTCACAAAGTCGGAAAAGGGCAGATATTTATTATACGCCCCGGAGAGGTGACGACATATGAGGCCGACAAAGATGACCCGTGGGACTACATATGGGTGGGCTTTGACGGAAGGTTTGCGAAAAGATTTGAAGAACTTGACCCCGTGGTGACACTTGAAACAAATCTGTTTGCAGAAATGCTCGAATGTGAGGAAATGAAAAACTGTCGTGAAGAATTTGTTGCATCAAAGCTGTTTATGCTCTGTGCGACGATTTTTGAGGACGGAAATGCGGCAAACGACTATGTAAAGCAGGCACGCGATTATATCGACGCAAACTACGTAAATCCGATAACTGTCAGCGGAATTGCGGATTTGATAGGGGTTGACAGAACATATCTGTCAAAAATATTTAAAAATAAAATGAATATAAGTATGCAGGATTATTTGATTAATACGCGGCTGAAGCATGCCGCAATTCTGTTAAAACTGGGATACCGCGTCAGCCAGGCGTCGCAGATGTGCGGCTACAGCGACTGTTTTAATTTTTCAAAAATGTTTAAACGGCGTTACGGAGTAAGTCCGTGCGGGTATAAAAAATAATTATATAATAAATATCCACCCGCATAGCGGGTGGATATTTATTATATAAAGGAAACCGGCAAAACGGCCGCTTTTCAAATACTTTTTTTGCTGTATCAATTAATATTCAAGCATCCATTTTGTGCAGTGGTCAATCCAGTTTGCAACATATGGAAGTACAACGCTGCTGCTCTGAGGACCTGCCGTACGGCTGTCACACAAGGAGGAGCCATGGTCGCCCTCGGGATATATATGCATTTCAAAAGGGATCTTATTTTTGCGTAGCGCAAGAGCAAATCCAAGCGAGCTGTCAACCGGCACACAGCTGTCGCTGAAAGTGTGCCATATAAATGAGGGCGGAGTGTGCGGTCCGACACGCTTTTCAAGAGAAAGCGCGAGATAATCCTCATCGGGAAGATTTTCTCCGAGAAGGTTATAAAAGCTGTGGCAGTGCATTCTGCCTTCACCGTAGATAATTACGGGATAGCCGAGGATAAGTTTGTTGGGTTTGTTTGCACCTTCGGGCATACCAAGCTCATCTGCTATAAATTTTTCGTTCCACAAGGTTCCCAGACTTGCGGCAAGATGACCGCCTGCCGAAAATCCGCATATTGCGATATCATCTGTATTAATGTGCCATTTGTCGGAATTTTGGCGAATGAGCCACATTGCGCGTGACGCTTCAAGCAGTGCGGTGGGGTATTTTGCCGGTGCGACAGAATAGCGCAGAACAAATGCGGCAATGCCCTTTGCGAGAAATGCCAGAGCAACAGGCTCAGCCTCTCTGTCGGAGGTGAAGGTATATCCGCCGCCGGGACATATAAGAACAGCTTTAAATTTTCTGTCAAGGTCAATTTCTTTTGTAACATCGGGTACGTATACGCTCATGGTTGCATCGGTATGCATTTTCCCATCATAACTGTCCCAAATATTAAGTTTTTCATAAATCATATGTATCGTTCTCCTTTATAAAAATAATATATCACAAAAAAATTATACACCCTAACAAGCAAAAAAGCAACAAAAAAATAGTTTGCATTAATGTGCGCATAATGTTATAATTTTAATAAAAATGGCGAAGGGGAAATACATATGAAAAAATTTTTTCATGAGTTTAAAGAATTTGCACTGAAAGGCAGTCTGTTTGATATGGCTGTCGGTATTATCATAGGCACAGCCTTCAGCGGGCTTGTAAATTCGCTTGTAAAGGATTTGTTTATGCCGATTTTCGGAATAATTCTCGGCGGCATGGATTTTACCGCGATGTCGGTTACAGTCGGTGAATCCGTGATAACATACGGCAATCTGATACAGAATATTGTAAACTTTCTCATAATTTCGCTGACAATGTTTCTGGTGATAAAAGTAATAGGAAAAATACGCAGCATGCATGAGGAACCGAAAAAAGAGGAAGAGCCGAAAAAAAGCGATGAAACGGTTGTGCTTGAACAGATTTTGGAACAGCTTAAAATACAAAACGGCACAGAGAAAGAGGATGAATAATATAAAAATATAAATTCGGACTGTGGCGTCATGTACGAAACCTGCATATGTTATATTGAAATTTATTTATATGGAGGGCAAATACATGAAAAACGCAGTGCGTGAGTATTTTCCGGGCTCAAATACGCCCGAAGGCTTCTTTTCCTATTATGATTACATATTAAACAGCCGTGAGGCAAACAGGATAATTGTACTCAAAGGCGGACCCGGCACGGGCAAATCAACTTTTATGAAGCGTGTGGCGACACATTTTTTATCACTCGGATATGATATAGAGCTGCTGCATTGTTCGTCGGATCCCGATTCGCTCGACGGCGTATGTGTCCGCGACGCGGGATTTCTGATACTTGACGGAACGGCGCCGCATGTTGTGGACCCGAAAGCGCCCGGAGCGGTAGATGAAATCATAAACCTCGGAAATTGCTGGGACAAAGAGAAAATGCTTCGGTGCAAAAACACTATTATCGACACAAACGAAAAAATCTCGGAAAAGTTTGCGAGAGCATATCGGTATCTTGAGGCTGCGAAAAGCTTGCAGGAACAAATCAGCCGTGATTTGTCGCTGCTGACCGACGATTTGGGAATAAAGGCAGAAATGCTTGACGCGGCAAAACGCATAGTGCCCGATGGAGGAAACGGCAAAGAGGGACATGAACGAAAGGCTTTTCTGAGCGCAATTACGCCTTTGGGAAGAGTAAATTATATAGATACTTTTGTTAAAAACGCGGAATGTGTGTACAGCATTGAGGCGGAATTTGTACCTGATTCGGGCAAATTTATGACGGGGATTGCACAGCTTTTGCTGCAGAACGGCGTTGACATACATACATTTTATTGCCCGATGTCGCCCGACAAAAAGCTTGAGCATATATATGTTCCGCAGTCGGGGCTGTTTATTACAACACAAAACACATATCACAGGGCAAAAAGCGCAGAAAACGAATATGTAACCGATTTGAACAAATATGTAAAAATGCGTGATGTAACACTTGATACAGTGTCGGATATGGAGTTTTACAACCTGCTTATAAACAGGGCGTCCGATACAATTGCAGAGGCAAAAGAACTGCATGATGAGCTTGAAAAGAACTATATTCCGAACATGGACTTTGATATGGTGGAAACGCTGTATACGAACCTGATAGAAAGCATAAATTAATAATATGAAATTGTGAATGAAAAATAACATGCAGTTTTGCATGTTATTTTTCGTCTGTATTCATAATATCGTCAATAAGTATTTCATAATATTTCGATTTCGGCATATTAAGGCATTTTTCACAGTTATTGCACACCTTTGTTTTATCAAGGTCGCACATATTGCACTCACCGCAGTTTGTGCATATTTTATCTTCGAGAATACACATTTTTTTCATAATAATCTCCGTTCCGCCGCCCTGTACCGGCACAAATAACAATCAAAATTCTCTTACCGCAGGGCGAAAAATGATAAGAGAAAATTTTGTACGGGAATAAAATCCGCCCAAGGTCAACATGAAAGAAACTTTCCCAATATATCTCCGATATACTGATTTTAGCACAGAAATTAAAAAAAATCAATAAAAAATAAAACATTTGTTTGATTTTTGCAAAAATGTATGATATACTGTTTATAAGATAAGAAATACGGGATAAAATACAGTGTATTGGAGTTGGTTATATTGCCGAGAACATCTGACAAAGGCGAAAAGATATTGCATTTTATAGACGAACAGACCGAAAAAAAGGGATATCCGCCGTCTGTGCGCGAGATATGTGAGGCTGTAGGTCTGCGCTCAACATCAACTGTGCATGCGCAGCTGAAAAAGCTCAGGGAGAAGGGATATCTTGCAAAAGATGATCTTAAAACAAGAGCGCTCAGGCTTACCGATTTATACTATGAAACATATACAGATAAACGCCCCCCGGACGGAGAAGTTCTCAGCGAGGGAGAGTTTGACCGTTTTTATGCGGCAAACAGCGAGAGCGAATATTTGCAGATTCCCGTGCTCGGAAGGGTTGCGGCAGGCGAACCGATTTTGGCGGTTGAGGAGGCAACAGAGGTCTTTCCGCTGCCGATGGATTTTGCGGCAAATAAAGATTTGTTTATGCTGAATGTACGCGGCGACTCAATGATAGAGGCTGCAATTTTGGACGGCGATTACATAATAGTTCAGAGATGTCAGACTGCCGTGAACGGAGAAATAGTCGTTGCGCTTGTGGACGATTCGGCTACGGTTAAGACTTTTTATAAGGAAAACGGGCATTTCAGACTTCAGCCTGAAAATTCATCAATGGAGCCGATAATTGTAAACGAAGTTGTAATTTTGGGCAAGGTGGTCGGCGTTTTCCGCAAAATGTAAAAAGCAGAGAATTAACGGCAAATAAACATATTTACACTGTGCGGACGGTATATCTTTAAAAAAAATCAGGCGAGGTTATTTGCCTTGCCCGATTTCTGCGTTCGTTTTTATAAAATATTGCTGCTGATGCTGCAAAAATTGCCGTTTTGCATTTTTGCTCTTTTTGAACTTTGGCTATTGATTATTTATGCTTCTTTCTGCTATCTCAATTGCTTTTGATACCATGTTTCCGCAGTCGCGCGAGGTTACATCGCCCCAGCCGCTTTTTGAAACAGTTTCATACACACCAAGCTCTTTTGCAATTTCGGTTTTCAGGTTTTCCGACATTCTCGATTTATTCATTTTTATAATCCGCCTTTCAGAAAAATCTTTTTTTCAGACATCTGTGTGTACCTTTTATCGGTACAGTGATAGTATATGCTGCCGCGCGGATTATATTTTGAAAAATTAATTCTAAAATTTCAAAAAAATTTTTGTTTTTAGTTTTCAAGCATGCTGACAGGGTCGACAGCAGTGCCGCTGTCATACACCTCAAAATGCAGATGTGCTTCGGTACCGCTTTCCGCAACAGATGTGTCGCCTACAGCACTGATAACGGTGCCGCGGCTGACTTGCTGACCTTTTTGCACAAGGTTAGAGTTTGAAAGGTTTGCATAAAGTGTTTTTATGCCGTTTTGGTGGTCAATTATAATTACAATTCCCATAAAATCATCTGTATAAATGTCGGCAATTATGCCGTCATCTGCCGCACGAACTTCTGTGCCGACCGCTGATTTTATATCTATGCCGACATGACTGCGCCAGTCGTCGAGAGTCTGCGAATATATAAGGGTTTCAACGGCATGCGGCGTAATAACTTCGCCGTTTAGCGGATATGACAGCGTGCTTTTTTCGCGTGAGTTGTAATCTATGTTTGCCGGTGCGCTGACCTCATTTGCCGGTGCTGCTTTCGGCGATGATGTCGGCATGGGGGTACTTTTTGCGGCTGAGGAGGTTTTCTTTTGAGGCGCTGCGGCAGTTTGTGCCGGAGAAGGCTGCTGCGTTTCCTGCGGACGTTTTTTTGTGAGGTCGGGGAGAGGCGTTGCGGAGGCTTTCGGCAAATTGCTGTTCATCTTAGGTGTTTCGGGAATTTTTGAAACAAAAGAGTCAACGACAAAATACGTTGCACTTACAGCCATAATGCAGCACAGCAGCACTATGTAGAAGCGCTTTTCTTTTATTTTGTTTATGAATTTTTCCCTGCGTGTTTCTTCAAAGCGTGAAACTTTTTTCTTCATATTAAACCGTGTCCTTTCAAAGGTATATTTTGTTTGCATAGATATTTTTTCCAATATAATGCTTAATATACATTTTGGGCACAAAAAAGTGAAAAACAAAAAGCGGATTTGAAAAATCCGCTTTTTGTATAAATTTGTTTTTTTATAAACTCCGAATGAAGTTTACTTTTTAAGAGCTGCAAACTCAGTAATTGAGTTCCATGAGTTATCCGAGTTTCCTTTGCCCGAGTAACGTACATAGCGAGCTTTGTATGTTTTATCAAAGTCAAATATTTCTATATCGTTGCTCTGTCCGGAGCCTGTTCTTTCGGAAACAACAGGCGTATAATTTTCGCCGTCCTCAGAAACCTCAATGCTGAATTTATATGTGCGCGTATTTCCTTTCCACCAGCTTAAGCCGACCGCATTTATGTCATAAACACCGCCAAGGTCAAGTGTAATCCACTGTGAGCCTTCGGCAGACCAGCGCGATTCGGCAGCCGTATCATTGTCCGACACAAGCGATGCGGGGTGGGCAGCTTCAGGTTCTTCGCTTGCAATGTGCGATGCAACCTGAAGTCTTGTGTAACCGTTTATATCCTCAAGCTTTGGCAGTACAACGTATACGATGACATATTTTCTTACTGCCATAGGCTCTTCGGGGCGCCATACTTTTATTATCGTCTGATCATTTACTGTCTGAGCCTGCTCGATTGACATTTCACTGTCTTGCTCACATTCAGCCGTTATGGTTGTAGGCTTTTCTGTACCGTAAGGCATTGAAACGGTATACATAGTAGTGTTTGAATTAAAACCGAGAAGCTTTTCACCGTTGCTAACAATGTTTGTAAGTTTAGGAGCTACAGGCGCCGGTTTGAAATCTCCGTCGGGAATTGTCCACTCGTCAATTTTTACATTCTCAAACGGCAAATCTGCATTTACATCATCGGCAGGAATGAATTTTGCCTGTATGTATATGCTGCCCGAAGCTTTTCCGTGAAGTGTGATTTTCTTTATTCCCGCATTTGTGTTCTGTCCTGCCACAACAGGCGAGTTGGGGAGGGGAACAGCATCGGTCATGCTCAGCTCATAGTTGGGGATATCGGAATCAATCATTACCTTAACTTTTTTTCCGTTGCGTGAAAGCATAATTGTTTTGTTGTCAACAACCGTAGCCTCCGTACCTGCGCTTACATGGCTGAACCAGTATATTTCGCTGTTGTTTTTACTTAATGTAATTTCGTCGCGTATCACAGCGCTGCGTCTGTCATCAGCGAGCATATATCCGCGTCTTGCGCTTGTGGCGTCACGATCATATGCAGGTGATAAGTCGGCAACCGAGTATGCACCGCGCGGTTTTGAAACAAGCGACTCAACATTACAGAAGGAATTTACGTTCTGACCTTCATATGCATCGGGGTTGATTACATACAGGTTGTGTCCTTCGGGGCGCAGTCTGTAAAGTTTATGCTTGGTTGCACCGAAATATCCGTCAATATTATAGTCGTCGCTGCCGATATCGATTGCCCAGCGTTCGCCGAGAAGGTCAACGACAAAAGTGCCTGTATCAAGGTGCGAATGGTTAACGTTTGCTTTGCCGGCGTGATATGAAAGCCATGCGCCGTCTTTGTCAACCCACGAATTTCTCATTGCGACAAATTCAACATCGCGCAGATATGTGTCTTTTGCCAGAGTGAAATCTGTGCCTTTGATTGATGTGTTGTAGTAGAGAATATCTTTTGCACTGCCTTTGGTGCCGTATTGTTCCATATTGTACAAGCGTACATTTGTAACCCCGGGCAGGTCAAACTCGTTTGACAGCCAGAAGTATATTGGAGTATCCATGTGTGAAGAACCTGTGTCATGGAAATTGTTTATTCCGCAAGGACCGTCGCCAGCCATTGCAAAATAGATTGTGTTTGCAAAGCCGGGCGCTTTTGAAAGGTTAAAGTCCGTGTTAAAGCAAGCCTTCAGCGTATTAAACATATTCGCGGTGTAATCAAGTGTGTATGACCAGTAGCCGATACCTTCAAACCATGCGCCGTCGGGGTAGAAGGAGTTCATCATCGACTCAACATCGCGTACCTGGCGCTGGATTAAGTCCGCGCAAAGTTCGGGGTATTTATCGAATACGGCAACCGCACCCATCAAAGTACCGCCGTTGCAGACAACGTTCCAGTTTGTGGTATTGCCCGGAGTCCACCATGAATAGCTGCCGAGCTGGTCATAATATGCCTTTTCAACCACAGTAAGACCGTAGTCATGAATTGTCTGCTCTAAGAATTTTTTCTGCTCGTCTGTCCATACATCATAGAGCCAGTCGTAGCCGATTGCAAAAGCGCATGTCATTTCGGCAACATCAAGGAAGTGCTGCGGATTCCAGTCGGGGAAAGTTCCTGCGGCATGAAATACGTCATAAAGCGCATCCGCATATTTTTTATCACCCGTGAGAATGTATGCCATTGAAAGCGTCATGGAACGTCCGTATACATCGCGCGAGGTTGCAAGCAGACGGTAACCGTCGGGGATTGAGTATGTGGGAAGTTCGGATTTGATGTATTTATCCGCCGATAAGATTACGTTTGCGCCCCATTTTTGTACTTCTGCGTCAGTAGCATAGCTGTCCTTAATCTGACGGTATCTTTCGGGATTCATAAGTACACGGGGGTGAACGTTTTTGTTCTCATTGTTGAACATTTCGATAAGTTTGTCTGCAAGCGGTCTGTCATAGAGCAAATAGTTATTTGCCGTTGTGATATCTTTGTCGGAAGCGGTAAATTCTTTGGCGCCTATAACAATCAAGCCCTTGTCGCTCCATGTTACAACTTTGCCGAGAATTTTTTCGCAAAGTGCGCGCAGGGGCAGAAATGTTCTGTCGTTATATGTATCGGCAACAACGTCAAGCGTGTATGTGCTTCCGTCGGGAAGAGTCATCTCATTGCTGCCTATTACAATCTTTGATTTCCCGTCAATAGTAACAGTTCCGCTCTGTTCGTCCCAGTCAACCTTGAGCCCGAACGCCTCGGATATAGCTCTTACGGGAACAAGAGTTCTGTCGTCTTTTATAAAAGCGGGAGCGTCGATATCATGCTTTTCTCCATTGTAATATATTCCGTTTCCGCCTACGGAAATTGCAACAACATCGTTTCCGAGAACTTTTATTGCTGCCGAATTGTCAAGAGAAATTTTGGAATTGCGCGGTCCCGTGTAGTCCTTCGGAATATCGCGCAGTTCGTTTCCTTCATATACTGTGTAGTCTTTAACCATAAGAGCTGTTCCTATTTCGTTGGTCGGTGAAAACCACAGTCTTAAAAGCTTTATCGCATCACATTCGGCATTTGCACAAGGCACATCTGTCAGCATTTTTTTGCCGTTCAGATATCCCGATACGGTATTTTTTGCAAAGTCAAATGCGAGAGCTACGTCTGTGTATTCTCCTCTTTTGTTGCTTAAAGAACCCATGGGATTTTTCATGAGAGAAATAGATTTGTCTGAGTTTATTGTAAGCACGGTAGATGTTTTGTTGTTAACGTCTTTATACTGAATATTGCCGTACAGAGGCGAACCGTTGTGAGCTATTTTCATTTGTACAACCATATAGCGCGTCGGCTCGGTTATATTCATATCAAGATGAAAGTCTGTACTGTTGTCAAGCGTTTCAAAATATATGTATTTATCGCCGTCACTGTCGGTACGCTGCTCTATAAGGTTTTTCTTTTTGTTGTTGCTGAGTCCCGAAATACCTGCGCTTTTACCGTTGAAAAAGATTTTGTCTCCGATTTCGGTATCATTTTCGGAAAAAGTTTTTGTGCCGGCAGGCTTTGCGGAAGTTGTGGGAGTTGTGCCTTTTATGTCTGTCGGGTCGCCCGAAAGGGTAAAGCCGTCAACATACATTTTTGCACCTGCCGCATGGGTATTATTCCAGCCTTCGCCGTGCAGCGTGATGTTGTCTATCTGGTTAAAGCCGACAGGCGTGCGTGATAAGCCAAGGTCGGAATATTTAAATGTATATTCGTTCCACTGACCCGGTTTTACAGTGATTTCCTTGCTGTAGTAATCAATTCCGTCTGTTGCGGAATTTTCGCTGTGCAAAGAAAACAGGATTGTCGCATCGCTTGTCGAGTCAAGCTTTAAAGCGAAGCTTATTTCCGAATATCCCGAAAAGTCGTGGTTGATATCCTTGAAAATAAGAGCATTCTGTTCGTCCATTGACCATTCGGCGGAATACTTTGAATTTTTTACCTGTTTTGAATTTGCTTTTGCTCCCACGTTTGTAATTGCGGATTTTTTGCTCATATCAACAACTTTGTATGTTTTTCCCGCCGCAAACGATACGGTTGAAAAGAGCGAAAAAATCATAGTGATGCATACCGCAAGAGCTGTGAGTCTTTTTGCTTTCATAAAAATTTCCTCCTGTTTTGATATATAATGCATATTGCATAAAACTGCACAAATGATAAAAGCCAAAATAGTTTTTATCGTGCAGAATATATATAGATTATAACATATTGTCCAAATTATTGCAATACTTTACGGCATAAAATTATTAAAAATTAAGTTACTGCATATAGCAGAACAAAATTATAAAAATCAAAAATATATTGACTGATTATTGACAACGGCAATGAGGGTGGTGCATAATAATATGTAAAGACAAAAACGTTGTTTGGAGGAAAAATGGACGTAAAAAACAGGCTGAAACATAAAATAGTGAATTATATAAAAAAGACTGCCATGCTGCTTGTATGTGCATCAGTATGTTTTGCGGACGCAGCCGCGGCATATGAATATCCCGACGAATTCTGGCAGGCAAACAGCAGCTATGAAAATGCACTGAATTCCGAAAATTATTATGACATAATTACATATGGCAATGAGAGTATAAATATAATGAAGAATGCCGCCGACGGGGACGAAAAAAGAAATGTTATGGTTACGCGCTATAATCAGGTAGGGCTGGCATATGCCGCACTCGGTGAATATGACAGCAGCGCCGATACATTTGAGGCTATGTATGACTATGTTTCGCAGTACGGCGACGATTTTTATGACTACAAAAAAGTTTCCGCAGCAAGAGCAAAGCAGTACAGATCGGAAATAAAAATGTATACCGATGACGGCGGCTCGCCGTATTACGGAGCAAGGAACGAAAAGGAAAACGGAGTTTTGTTCGGAGTATGTGCAAACGGAGCGACAAGAAGCAGGCTTGACAATGAGTCGATGGTATTGGTTTATCAGGAAATAGGTGATTCGCTTTCATCGTACAATAAAAACATAGTGCAGGCGGCGGCACAAAAGGGGCTTGCGGTTGAGATTGCGCTGAACTGTCCGAACCAGGGCGATGATATAAGCGGCATTGTTATGAAAACGCGGTACCTTCGCGAGCTGTCGGAAATGTTTTCACAGTATCCCGATACTGCATTCTATCTCAGATTTGCCGCCGAGTTCGATATATGGCAGAATATGGCTGACGCAAAAAGCTTTAAAACGGCGTTTCGGTATGTTGCGGACTATTTTCATCTGAAAAATAAAAATGTTGCGATGGTGTGGAGCCCGAACCAGGTTTCAAGCTGGCATGTTAATACCGACGACTATTACCCGGGCGATAAATATGTTGACTGGGTAGGAGTTTCACTGTATGCACAGAAGTATTTTCTTGCAGACAAAACGCAGAGTGATGAAAACGAGGTTGTGTTCAGAACGGGGATAAATTCGGAGCCTGTGCCGGCGATGAAAGACATAGTGGAAAAATACGGCGGACGCAAGCCGATAATGCTTTCGGAGTCGGGCTGCGGTCATAGGATTATGAACAGCGGCGAAGATACGGGCGATTTTGCCCTCAGAAGGCTAAGAGAGTACTATTCGTATCTTCCTATGGTGTATCCGCAGATAAAGCTGATTGCGTATTTTGACTGGTATGCGCCGCCGGAAAACAATGATTACAGCTTATCTTCGAATACGGCGCTGCAAAACGAATATCTTCATCTTACGCAGGGAAGCCGTTTTATACAGGGCGGATATAATTCGTCTACGGATTTTTGTTACCGTGCAGTCGGAAACGGCACGTCTGTTGACAGTGTTTTTACGGTGTCGTGTTATGCGCACAGATACAATACGCAGACAAAAAAGGTTACATATTATATTGACGGGGAATATGCCGCGGTGTCTGAACAAATTCCGTACACAGCGTACATAGACGCGTCGGATTTTTCGGGAGCGCATACGCTTGAGGCTGTTGCCGAGTTTGAAAACGGGCAGACGCTTACACGCAGCGATAACATTATAATTGCGGATAAGGCTAAAGATATTAGCGTAAAAATATCGGGAGAAACCGTTTCGTTTGACCGAAAACCCGTATTGTATCACGGAAGAACACTGGTTCCGATGAGGAAAATATTTGAAAGTCTCGGAACGGAGATTACATGGAATTCCGATACGCAGACCGTACACGGAAAAAAGGACGGAAGAAGTATTGCGGTCAGCGTGGGGAGCAGGGTTATGCGTGTTGACGGAAATATCGTTATGCTTGACACACAGCCGATTGTTGTGTCGGACAGAACGCTTGTGCCTGTGAGGGCAATTGCGGAAGGTCTTGGGTGCGGCGTTGAATGGGACCAAAGAAGTGCAAGCGTTTTTATAGAGCCGAAGTAATTATTGGTTTTCGCAGCGGATTTGCCCGGGCGCTGAGCCGAAATGCGCTTTAAAAACGCGAAGAAAATGCGACAGAGAAGAAAAACCGCACGCATAGCATATTTCGGTTATGGGAAGCGAGGTTGAAACAACGAGTTTTTTTGCATAATTAATCCGCATGTCTGTGATATATTTTTTATATGTTGTGCCCGTTTCTTTGTGAAAAAGAGAACTGAGGTAGTTTGGGTTTATGGACAGCATGCGGGCCGTATCTTCAAGCGACGGATTTTCGCGGAAGTGGATGTGTAGATACAGCAATGCCTGCTGTACGGCGCTCCTGCTTTGCGCGGTCTTTTGCGGTGTGTGTTTAAACTTGCGCGCAGCAAAAACCAGAATGCATTCAAGCAGGTTCGGAATAACATTTTCACTGTATTCGTTTTTGTGTTTGTACTCATTTAAAAGCATTTTAAAAAGAAGGCAGAGTTGTTTGTATTCTTCCGCATCGGCATAAAAAAGGGAATGGCGGGAATGGATAAGAAATTCGCGCATTATGTTATGGCTGAGCACGGTTTCATCAAAACGTACATTTATAAGGTGAAGAGCGCCGTTTGGGTGAACCTCATGAAAGTCCGTATGGTTTAGGATATAGAAAGCGCCATTTTTAAGCTTATATTTTTTTCCGTTTAAAATCTGAAAACCGTTTCCGCCGGTTATAAGTTCAATTTCAAAGTTGTTATGCCAGTGCAGCGGATAGTCATCTTCTGAAATTCTTTCCATAACCGAAAAGACGCTGTTTTCATTATACATTTTTACGTTTGTTCCGTTATATTTCATAATAGTTCTCCGTTTTGCCGCAAAAGTTTAATTCGCGTTATAATCTCTGTACCTGACAAAATCATGCTTCTTATACACAGTATATTGCAAAAAACATATATTTTCAAGTAAAATCTTAAATTTTGCAATAATATTGTGAAATAACGCAAAGCGGAGATGAAAAACAGAGGCTATAATTAAAGCAGATAAGTAAAAAATTTAAAAGGAGCGCTAATTATGAACATTTCACTTGACGGAAAATGGGATTTATACTTTTTTGAACAGAAAAATTACGACGAAACGCCCGAAGTTCTGACATCAAGGGAGGATATACAAAAGATTTCGTGCAGGGTGCCGGGCAATGTTGAGCTTGATTTATCAAAAAACGGTTATTTGCCGAAGGATTTATATATGGGCATGAATATAACCGAAACAGAGAAATTTGAGTCATATGAGTGGTGGTATGAAAAGAGTTTCAGAACACCCGAAAACACAAAAAATCTGTATCTGCATTTTGAGGCAGTGGACTGCCTTGCACAGTATTGGCTTAATGGTGAAAAAATCGGTGAGTCGGAAAATATGTTCACAGAGGTTGAATTTGATATTTCAAAATACGTAAAAGCCGGCTGTGACAACAAGCTTCTGGTAAGAATACGTTCTGCTGTACTCGAAAACTATCGGGTAAAACAGAATATGTATTCGGTCGTAAGTTCATGGGAGGACCACTCTCCCGCAACAGTGCGCATAAGAAAAGCAGCTCACAGCAAGGGCTGGGACATAATGCCGCGTGCGGTCAGCGCGGGAATATGGAGAGGCGTTTCGCTTATAAATAAGCCGGATATATATTTTGAGCAGGTGTTTGCAAGTACATATAAATTAGAAGAAAACACGGCGCACATTAAGGTGGCTTTCGATATAAAATCAAACAAGATTTTAACGCACAGAAACCACAGTGTAAAGGTATACGGAAGATGCGGCGAGTCGGAATTTTGCGGGGAAAGACCGGTTATATTTAAGGCTGCCGCGATTTGCTTTGACATAAAAAATCCAAAGCTGTGGTTTCCATACGGATACGGCAAGGCAAATATGTATGACGCGGTAATAGAGCTGTATGAGGACGGCGTTCTTATATGTAAAAAAGACTTCAGCTTCGGTGTACGCACGGTTGAGCTTGAGCGCACGGATATCATTGACGGAAAAAACGGAAAATTTAATTTTAAGATAAACGGCGTGCAGGTAATGTGCAAAGGCTCAAACTGGGTACCGCTTGACGCGTTTCACAGCCGTGACGCTGCGCGCTATGAGAAAGCGCTTGAGCTGGTTAAAGATATCGGCTGCAATATTTTAAGATGCTGGGGTGGAAATGTATATGAGGACACATATTTTTATGATTTCTGCGACAGAAACGGCATAATGATATGGCAGGATTTCGGCATGGCGTGCAGTGTGTATCCGCTTGATGACGATTTTGCAAAAAAGCTTGAAGCTGAGGTTGAAAGTGTTGTCAAAAAGTTCAGACAGCATCCTTGCATAGTGGTGTGGTCGGGGGATAACGAGTGTGACGAGAGTTTGTTTCATCACGGTGTTAATCCGAACGAAAATATACTCACAAGGCAAGTTATACCAAATATTATAAAAATGCATGATATAACCCGTCCGTATCTGCCGAGTTCGCCGTATATATCGCAAAAAGTCTACGACATGCAGGACAGAAATCTGCTTCCGGAAGCGCATTTATGGGGACCGCGCGATTATTTCAAGAGTGATTTCTATAAAAATTCGGACGCATATTTTGTGAGTGAAACAGGATATCACGGTTGTCCTGCCAGAAAGTCGATAGAAAAATTTATTGAAAAGGACTATATTGAAAATTACATGAACAATCCGCAGTGGAACCTTCATTCGACTGACAACTATGGCAGCAATCACCGTGTTATGCTTATGCATAATCAGGCGCTGCAATACTTCGGCGCAATTCCGGAGAATTTTGATGATTACACGCTTGCGTCACAAATATCGCAGGCAGAGGCGGATAAATTTTTCATCGAACGCATAAGGGTGAGAAAGCCTGTTACGGGCGGAGTTATCTGGTGGAATTTGCTCGACGGATGGCCGCAGATGTCAGACGCGGTTGTTGATTATTATTTTGAAAAGAAGCTTGCATATGATTATATCAAGCGTTCACAGGCGCCGTTTTCAATAATGGCCTCGGAAATCGAGGAGTGGAATTTATCAATCTGGGCAGAAAATGACACACTCGAAAAACAGAGTGTAAAATATGAGGTATATGATATTGATACAAATGAGGTTCTTTTGTCGGGAGAATGTACGGTTGGTGAAAATGGCTCAAGAAAACTCGGCGAGATACCGATTATGTATTCGGAAAAGAGAATGCTTGTGATAAAATGGAGCGCAAACGGTAAAGAAGGCTTTAACCATTATACCTGCGGCATGCCGGCTTTCTCGTTTGAGCGATATAAAAATTGGCTCAAAAAACTTGGCAGTATAAAATAATTCGGAGAGGTAAAACAGCTATGAAACTTCTGGGAATAGATATAGGAGGCACAAAATGCGCTGTTGTATTGGGCGATGAAAAAGGCAATATTTATGAAAAAACGAGTTTTGAAACAGGGAGCGCCGAATACAGCATAAATAAAATTACCGAGATTGCGCAAAGCTGTTCGGGATTTGAAAAAATCGGTATAAGCTGCGGCGGACCGCTTGATGCGGAAAGAGGAATTATAATGTCGCCGCCGAATTTGCCCGGTTGGGACAACATACCGATATGCGATATGCTGACAGAGAAGTTTGGCGTCGGATGCAGGCTTGAAAATGACGCAAACGCGTGTGCGGCGGCAGAGTGGCTTTTCGGCGCAGGCAGAGGCACAAAAAATATGATTTTTCTGACATTCGGCACAGGCATGGGTGCAGGGCTTATACTTGACGGAAAGCTCTACCGCGGCACAAACGGCAATGCCGGCGAAATCGGGCATGTGAGGCTGGCGGAGTACGGACCTGTGGGTTATGGCAAAGCAGGTTCGGCAGAAGGATTTTGCAGCGGAGGCGGAATTGCGCGCATAGGGCGCATGATGGCAGAAGAAAAATTGCAGCGCGGCATGAACGTTTCATACTGCAAAAATGCGGCGGAGCTGGAAAATATAACGGCAAAAAGCATTGCAAGGTATGCAAATGAGGGAAATGAGGACGCATGCGAAGTATACAGACTGAGCGGAGAAAAGCTCGGGAGCATGCTGGCGTTGCTTATTGATTTATTAAATCCCGAAAAAATTGTAATAGGCAGTATTTTCGCGCGTGCACAAAATCTTTTGTGGCAGCATGCAAAAAAGGTCATAGACAGGGAAGCACTTGAATTTTCGGCGGCTGTTTGCAGTGTTGTGCCGGCAGAGCTTGGTGACACTATAGGCGACCGTGCGGCGATTGCGCTTGCGTCTATGGAATAAAAATAAATAAAATTAATCGGCAAAAGTCCGTTTGAATTTTCAAGCGGACTTTTTTATGTATGAGTATAAAAATCCTTTTTTGAGCAGAATAGATACAATAAAACCAAATATGCGCAAAACAGGGAGATGAAGTTATATATGAACGAAAACAGAAAGGGCGGTTTTACGGGAAAAATAGGATTTGTGCTTGCGGCGGCAGGTTCGGCGGTGGGACTCGGCAATTTGTGGCGGTTCCCATATCTGGCGGCAAAAGACGGCGGAGGCATATTTCTGATTGTATACATTGTGCTTGCGCTGACATTCGGTTTTGCGCTTATGCTGACAGAAATTGCAATAGGCAGAAAGACGCGGAAAAGCCCTATAGAAGCATACGGAGCGATAAACAAGCGGTTTTCGTTTTTGGGGATACCGGCAGCGGTTGTGCCGCTTATTCTTTTTCCATATTACTGTGTCATAGGAGGCTGGGTGTGTAAATATTCATTTGATTATATAACAGGAAGAGGCATAAATACTGTCGTCGATGGTTATTTTACGGATTTTATAACTTCGCTTTGGCAGTCGGGAATGTGGTGTGCGGTATTTTTGGGCGTAAGCGCTGTTGTGGTGTTTTTGGGAGTTGAAAAGGGGATCGAAATGTTTTCAAAACTGCTTATGCCCGTTCTCTCATTAATGGTTGTCGGAATTGCATTATATGCCCTCACACTGTCGGACTCCGTAAGCGGAAGAAATGCGGTTGAAGGGCTGAAAATTTACATTATACCAAACTTTGACGGCATGAGTATCAGAAAAATTTTCGGAATTTTGCTTGACGCCATGGGGCAGGTTTTCTTTTCGATGAGTCTTGCCATGGGGGTGATGATAACCTACGGTTCGTATACAAAAAAGGAAACAAATCTTGTTGAGGCGGTAAGCCGGATAGAAATATTCGATACGGTCATCGCTGTTTTTGCCGGACTTATCATGATTCCTGCCGTGTATACATTTCAGGGAACGGACGGACTTGATACGGCGGGACCGAGCCTTTTGTTTATATCGCTGCCGCGTGTGTTTGCGCAGATGGGAAACGCGGGGCATGTTATGGGAGCGTTATTTTTTCTGCTTGTGCTTTTTGCAGCGCTCACGTCCTCCGTATCAATTATGGAGGCGGTTGTTTCCGTAATAATGGACAAATTTAAGCTTGGAAGAAACCGCGCAGTATTGTATTCACTGATATTCTCATCAATTCTTGCGGCGGCAACATGCTTCGGATATAATGTGTGGTATTTTGAATATACATTGCCGAACGGCACGAAGGGACAGTTGCTTGATATATTTGATTATTTGATAAACAGTTTGCTTATGCCTGCAGTCGCACTTTTTACATGCGTGATGGTCGGGTGGTTCGGTAAAATGAAAGATATGACCGAAGAGATAAAGGCAAACGGCGAAAACTTTGGGCGCGAAGGTTTGTATACGGCTATGGTAAGATATATTGCGCCGGTGTTTCTGACGCTGATTTTGCTGTCATCATTCGGGATATTTAACTTCATATAACAAAACCGATTTTGCAGGTTAAGCTTTCGCTTTTTTCGCCGTTTTTAACGGAAAGTTTTCCTGATATAAAAAAACTGCGTGTTAAAAAATAAACCTGCTGCAGCATATGTATTAATGCCGCGGCAGGTTTTAATCGGTTTAATGTTCTGCAATTACTTTATAAGTTCTGCAATTTCTTCAGCGCTCATATAAATTTCACATTTTGCTGAATTTGTTATCGCCTCATTCTGCTTGTTGTATTCATTAATACATAATTTCTGGCGCACTTTGTCTGCCGCCGTGTCATTAAAGTCGGGAAGAGGCATTCTTTTGATGATGTGATAGCCATAGACAGATTCGACAATGCCGCTTGTTTCTCCGGCTTTTAATGATAAAACGGCGTTTTCAAATTCAGAAACCATATCGCCTTTTGTGAATATGTATCCGTTCGGATTTGAATTTGCCCCGGGGTCCTCGCTGTATTGAGCCACAAGTTCGGTGAAATTCTCGCCTTTATTAACCTTTGAAAGAACCTCCTCGGCTCTCTTTCGTGCCTCAGCTTTTTTTGCGTCATCATAAGGGGTACCGGATGCCAAATCGGTTGTCAAAATCAGAATGTGCTGAGCACATATGTATTCGTCGTTATATATTTTTGCAAGCTGTTCGGCTGTGTAAGTTTGGTTTACGCTGTTTGCGACATAGTATGACAGGCTGTTTACGCACCAGATGTTGCCGAGTGCATAATCGGCAAATTTTACATCGGACGCCGCGAGCGTATTGTTGCTGTATAACGTATGGGAGCCGAGATAATCGGCTATTTCGCCGCTGTCAGTAAAGTAGCCCATATTGATTGCCGTGTCATAATAGGCTACGCAGCTTTTGAAAAAGTCGATTGCCTTTTTTGCAAATTCCAAATCGCCCATTAAACGTCCGTCGGACGAGATATTTCTGAGCGAACGAAAGTCTGACAGAGTAATGTTGTGGGAATTAACGGTCATAACCGGCTTTTCGTCTGTGATAAGAATTTGTTCGGTCGGCACAATATATTCAACACTCATTCCCAGCGTTTCGGAAATAAATCGAAGCGGAACCATGGTTCTGCCGTTATGTTCCTGTGCGGCAGCGTCGAGAGCGACCTGTTCGCCGTCAACCAAAGCCGTATCGGAACCGATAAAAAGCAATATGTTCTTTCCGTCCTTTTCGATTGATACGCTGTTTTCAGCCGCATTCCATTCAACCGCCGCTCCGAATTTTTCGGATATTACCCTTACGGGCACCATAGTCCTGTCGTTATATGTATAAGGAGCTGTTTCGAGCACGGTTTTCTCGGTTTGGGTGCCGGACGGCATTACGGCATACATGTTTTGGGAGCCGATTGTAAATTCAAGTGTGGCAGCATTTGCGCCCGCTGCCGTAAACATAAGTGCGGCACATATTGCCGCTGAGGTTTTTTTAAAATTCATAGGTATATCCTCCGCTCTGATAAAACAAAATAAAATGTAAAAAATACAGCATAAATATTGTAACACAAAACAGTGTATCAATCAAGAAAAATATATGTTGTAAAATTGTTGTAAATCAGTTTTTATTATGATAAAATAGATAAAAACGGTTATGAAAAACGTACATAAAAAACGGAAACAAAAAAGGAGCATATGACATGGCACAGCGCCTTATGATAATAGACGGAAACAGCATAATAAACCGCGCGTTTTACGGTGTGCGCGCGCTTAGCACAAAGGACGGAACGCCCACAAATGCACTGTACGGATTTTTAAATATTCTGCATAAATATATGCAGGAACTTGAGCCGGAGTATACATGTGTTGCCTTTGATTTGGCGGCGCCGACATTCAGGCATAAAATGTATGACGGCTATAAGGCTCAGAGAAAGAAAATGCCCGATGATTTGGCTTGCCAGCTTCCTCTTATGAAAGAAATTCTCGGTGCAATGAACATAAAAATTCTTGAAAAGGAAGGGTATGAGGCCGACGACATTATCGGCACGGTGGCTGATATATGCGGCAATAAGGGCATAGAATGTATTATTGTCACGGGGGACAAAGACGATTTGCAGCTTGCGACGGAAACGACAAAAATATATCTGACAACAACCTCAAAGGGAGCTACGGTGACAGATATATACGACAGAGCGGCAGTGATTGAAAAATACGGAGTCACGCCCGAGAAATTTGTTGATGTAAAGGCGCTTATGGGCGATGCCTCGGATAATATACCGGGTGTGGCGGGCATTGGCGAAAAAACGGCGCTTGCGCTCATTTCAAAAAACGGCAGCATTGAAAAAATATATGATGACATAGACGGCTGCGGCGCAAAAGGTGCAACGCTGAAAAAGCTTGAAAACGGAAAAGAGTCCGCTTTTATGAGCAAAAAGCTTGCCGAAATTGACAGGCATGTGCCGATTGATTTTGAGGCAGATGACGCGCGGACGGTACAGTATGATAC
>CAKSHB010000023.1 GCA_934456295.1 uncultured Clostridia bacterium
GTTGATGGACCTTTATACGATAGGAACTATCCCAATCACAGAGATCGGTGATAGAATAAAACCGCTGTATAAAGAAAAAGAAAAGATAGAATTAGAAATCGATACTCGCGAAAATGAGTTACAAGAACCTCACGGATTGTCTATAAATGAAACTAGAGATATATTAGATCAGTTCGCTAACATAGATAATCTCGATCATGATCTCAAACGTGAGTTAGTCCAATCTTTAATAGAGCGTATCGAGGTATTACCTGAACCTGATTCTATAAAAATCTACTGGAAATTCGTTTAATATTTTTTACCCTAATTGTACGTATGGATTCAACCATGGTTACAATTAGGGTAAATTATATATTTTCGATATTTCTAAAAAGTTTCTTCCTATTATAATAGTTAATTTTATGTAATTTGTTTCGATATTTCTAAAAATATATTCTGGTAATACGTATTTAAGTATTATATAGTTATAATAACTAATAATACAATGGAGGTACGTATATGTCAAAAAAACAACATTCACCAACAACCTATAAAGTTTGCTCGATGATAGCATATATTATAAGTGCTATCTGTTTAATTATAGGTGTTATATCTTTTGTAGTAGGAGGATTCTTATTTATAATCCTGGCAATCTTTACGTTTTTATTGGGTCGAGGTTGGAAAAAGCAATATGTTATCATGCTTTCTCAACCAGATACGGATGTATTAGATTCTAAAATTCAAGAGCCGATTAAGCCGATCGTTAAACAAGAAAATAAATTAAATGTAAGTAAAGTTGAAACTCATAAAGTGACAGGTGTATCATTTCGAGAAAATGAAATTTTAGAACTCGGATTAGAAAACGAATACTATGATCTATCATGTAATGAGTTAACGGAATTAGGTTATTGGGATGAACGTATTTATCAATACGAATTTAATACAAATAAGGTTGAATTATTACCGGAACCAACTAATCCTCACGATCCTAAAGCTATAAAGGTTATGATCGACGATGTACACGTCGGTTATATAAAAGCTGGATCATGTTCACGTATTCATAATTTATTAAATGATGACAAAATTTTAAAAATAGAATGTGAAATACGAGGAGGTAAATATAAGTATATAGGATATGACGATATAAAAGATTCGTATTATATCACTAAAGATACAGCTCCGATATCAGTTCATTTAAAATTATACATAAAATAACTAATTTTCGTTATCTAAGAAATAATTCTTGATTTTTCGTTAATTTTGTAGTAATATATAAAAGATAATTAAGGGGTTGACTTTAATACTAGTATATAGTATTATAAAGTTACTCCATTAAGGAGGTGAAATTTTGGAGAAAATAAGAAGAGGTAGACCTAAATCTAAAGGCCCTATTAAAGATAAACGCATTAGTGTTAAAGTTACGGAAGATACTTTAAATAAATGTAGGGAAGTTTGTTTAATGAATGATATAACTTATGTGGATATCATAGAAAAAGGATTAGAATACTGGTCTCGTAAATAAAAAAAAGAAACGCCCTCGGTAAAATCTGTATTACCTCGGACGCTTCTTAATAAATCCAAACGAGGTAATTATACTATGAATAATGAATTATTGCAAGTAAACGGAAATGAAATTGTAACAACAAGTTTAATCGTAGCAGAAACATTCAACAAAGATCACAAAAATGTAATACGTAAAATAGACAGTTTAATTGATCAGTTGGAGGACAGCTCAATTTTGAGCCGTCCGCATTTATTCGAAAAAACAGAATATGACAATACTCAAAATAAACCAATGCCTATGTATTATATGAACCGTGACGGATTCACTCTTTTGGCTATGGGATTCACTGGTAAAGAAGCTCTTGAATGGAAATTAAAATACATAGAAGCTTTTAACAGTATGGAAGAACTCATTCATTCAAATGGTATGATCGACAAACGATCCGAAATCGCACGCTTAATTATCGATACACCAACAGATAAAATCCCAGTGATTAAAGAGTTATATTCTGAATACTTTTCATCTACACCGGCAATAGGATCATTGGAATATCTTAGTGATCTAAACACTGGCTATACAACATGGTTAAATGAGACAGGAGTAAATAAAGAATGGTTAACTTCTCTACCTACCTCTAACATTTACAACGATTACTTAAGATATTGTAGAGATAACAGATTCTTGTCAATGGGTAAGAAAACATTTTATAAAACCCTAGAATTTGATTTCGGTTTCGATAAAAAGCAAAAATCAGACGGATATAGATATTTCATATCCGCATAATAAACAGAAAAGGAGATATTAAAATATGAGTCAAATTAAAAAAGTTGAGATTATTTTTCCAGATGATTTTACCCCTCCAAAAAAATTTCAAAGTATGACTGATTATGATTATAGTGTTGATACTATTTGTGAGCAGTGTCCGTTTTATTTTACTGAAACTTACGAACCTAATGACGGATGTATGTTGATTGCTAATTATGATTTAATCGATATCTGTCCTTTAAATAAATATTTTAAAGACAACACTTCTATTCCTGAGGGCGAATGGGTTTCTTTAGGCGATTACGTTTTATCATGTTCCGTATGTGGTTCTAAAATAGAAGATCCAGACAGTGAAGAAGGATTTAATTTTTGTCCATGGTGCGGCTCTAAAATGAATCCCGTAATAAATAGAGATTAAAAAAAGAGGTCTAAGGATTAAAACTCCTAGACCTCTTCTTATTTTGCTCTGATACCTCTGAGGCTTCATATAAGCCTCATATTCTAATTTTAAACGATTTACCGATAACTTGTTAGGTTATTACCGAATATTCGTTAATTTAAAGCGTAATTAATCCTTTCTGATATAATCCGCTGATACAAAACCGTAAACTGTATCTTTAATCTTAACATAATACCAGGTGTTACCTTTTTTATCTTTTAGAGCATCACATACCTTAATCTTTTCTCCTTTATAAATCAGCGGATATCTTTTAATATTGGAATATCCAGTACCGGCTCCGGTTCTAACATTGAGTGCACTCGCTGTTACTTTTCCTATCCATTTAGTCGTTTTATTATGAGTTGAGGTAGTTTTCTTTTTTTTGATTTTGGATATAGTCGCCTTAGATCCTGTAGAGGTATTCATAGCTGTGTGATGCCCCTCCCTGATCAGTACGTCCCCCGGTTTTAAGTATGCATCGGAAATAGTGTATTTACTAGCTGTATGTACACTAAATCCATGATCATTAAATTTGCTTCTCATCGTCGATGTAGTTGGAGCATTAGCATCTGATCTCATGCTTGGAATTAGACAGCAATAGCAAGCATAAATAAAAGCGCTACAGTCTGTCTCTGTTTTTTTACCTGATGCGATATAAGCGTCTACATCCCACTTATATTTTTTGAGCATATTGTATAGCGTGTTTCGTTCGCTCTGATCATATCCAACCAGATTACTTTTAGCTAATTTGATTGCGATCTTAGAAGCTTTTGATGCAATACTTGAATCTTTATATCTTAACATTACATTCCAAGGTTTCTTATAAAAAGACCTTGTACAAACTTCTCTGCCAGTCTGATCTCCCGTTTTCGCTTTTCCATCCCAACCGGCGTTTCCGTTTTCTGAAATACTAGCATGAACTAACATATTTATTCCTCCTCTTTAAGCTGTGATACATTCATTAGTACACATACAATTCCTGAAAGAATAGCAGAACTAGCTACTACATTCCAATCTACAGCGCTTAATACCAGGCTAGACCCGATAACACCAACCGCTGTTTGTGACATTGTTTTAACTGTTTTGATCGCTGTTTTTTTAATCCATTTCTTCATAATGTTCCTCCTTTTGAGTTGGTAAATTTTTAAATTTTTCATGTATTTCATCCATAACGCCGTTGGCTCCGAGATTGTGGTATTGTTTCCACATATTTTCAAAATTTTCTTTGGCGTAGATGGGTGCGTATCCTTTATCTTTATATTTGTTATACGACGTGATAAGTCGATCTCTTAATAAAGCCTGTGTACCGTAACACATAGCCTCTATCTTTTTATCTTGTACTTTAATTTTTTTTACGATCACACTAATGATCGGTATTCCTATTCCGGATCCAAGCACTAATTGGATCCACTGAAATGTAGTTATCATATATTTGTACCTCTCTTAATCAATCCAAAAATCAATGTTAATATTCAGCGTCAATTCTCCGTTTTGATATGATCCTGATACTATATCGTAAATCCAATCAATGTTAATCTTACCAGCGGTATTAATAGTCATTTTAGCGATTTCTATATTAGTCCCTGATATCATCATTGATATATCATTTTTAGGGATATATCCATCTTCTATGGTACATACTACATTACTAGTATTACCGTTATAATCGGTTGTTGTATTTAATGTACCTGTTACATATACGTGACTTCCAATCTTACGATATTTCAAAAACGAATTAGAGTTAAATACCGACGATTCATACGATGTTATGGTATTCCAGTTGTTATTTATAGTTACACCGTTAGTTACTTCTAAATTTGTAACATATAATTTTTGATTTTGTATATACGCTACATTTTTATTATCACTTAAAAACGATATTCGATCGCTACCGATAATAGCTTTTACGTTGGAGCTTTCTTCACCTAACGTTATATCACCGTCCGGAAACTGAATATATCGTTTAATTTCCTCGACATTCTCAACAGTATTTAGATTTTCTTTACGAATAATATTCGTTTTTTTTGTATCATTTTTTAGATTGTCATTTAGATAACTACTTTTTTCTAGTCCCAGTGTGATCGTAGAATTAGCTGGATCTAATAAATCAATACTATATGATGTTAATAAAACCTTATCGTCAATATCATGAGGTTCACTGTATACACGGATATAGTCTCCTAGTTTAAAGGATGCTATTGTTTCATCAGCTAGATGTAAATCTACAGCTTTTATCGTTAATTTGTTTGTCAACTTAACTTTATTGCTAAGATATACTTTAGCTTTCGTCAATAAATTTTTAGGTAGAGTAACATCTTCCCAGGTTACAACTTCGTAAATACGGCCGTATGTTTTTACAGCCTCAGAATCATAAATGTAATCTGATCCGTCATTCACGCTTGTTATATTAATCGCCTCTCCTGTCTCTTCATCTTTAGCACCGTACGGAATTATACAAGTTGCTAATGTGTCAGCTTTACACTCTGTTTGTAAATCTAATAAATTGACGCTAAAAGCAATGTCTTGTGATGATTCATCTGTATAATCTGCTAGGTAATCTATATAATTACCATCATCTTCGTAACGTATAGATATATACCCTCCTAGATTTTCAATCAATTTATTGGTTATCTCATTCCACGTTGTCGGTGTTTCGGTCGATGATCTAACGATATAGTCATTATTATCTTTTACAGTAACAACACCTAATTTAAATTGTTGCTGTGACTCGACCTGTTTATTATGCTGATCGATCAGAAATTTAAGATACGCCTCTGGTGATCCTGTGAATGTATAATCTCTCACGATGGAATCATTAAAATAACCAAGAATTCCCTCGATTTCTATCTGTTTTGTTTTATAAAAATCATCGGAGTTCCCGTATACTCTACCTTTAAGTAACACTCGATCATCTTGGTATATTGTAATTATACTTTTCATTTTTACGAAATCATTGTAACGAGCGTGTCCAGGTAGTACAGAAAAAGAGGCGGACCCTACTTTATTAACCTCTAAATTAACGCTTGGTTTTAATAACCTTTTGTCGTTATCTTTAGGAGTCCATAGCGGTTTATCGTCTAAATATATGCTAAACATTATATTCTCGCCTCCCTGTATTGTATTTTTAAAACGCCCGATCCACTTGCCTGAATCACGGTTGATCCTGTTTTCAACTCTAATTTACTGATTGTATACTTACCAGCATCTAATGTATAAGTATTATCATCAATGATAATATTTACCTCTTCTGTGACTTCTATTGTAGGAGATACACTTACACCCTGATTGTTAATAATTATATGTTTTACATCATCATTCAGAGTTGTTGATACTGTTGTAATCTCTAAATTCTTTCGGAATGGATCCGCGTCGATTTCTAGCGAAATTGTTAATAGTGTGTTATCCCAGCTAGTTGTTACCGTAGCTTCTCCCTCATAATAATAATCAGGCGTATCATCATCGATAATCTTAATGATTTCTCCATGATACCTATTAAATAAATCTACTATATCTAATAAATCTTCTCTCTTTCCTATTGCTAAGTACTGAAATTTAAGAGACCTGTTTTTATAGGTAACGTCACCTGTTAAGCCTTTTGTTAGATTTAGTAAACCGTTACGCCCTGGTACTTCTACAAAATAAGATTGTATCGTTGGTGGATCGATCTCTTTTACTTCTTGTACTAAATCCAAGTCGTCTCCTGTATGAATACGATTAGTGTCTTTGATAATTGTGATACCTCTCACGGTTTACCACCCCCTAACTATCTTACTATTTTTATCGGATAATGCGTTATCCACACTATCCACACCTACAACAACAGGTCGATCCATTGCTCTAATAGCATCCGGATAGTAGTTATTCATTAATGTAATAACTTGATCTAATCGTTGTGTGACCACATTGTATCGATCACTCATAGCTTCTCTGATATAATTTTGCAACACATCAATTGGAGCTATTGCCTCAGGTCCAGCTTCACCAACACCCTGATATCCCAAACGTGTATCAAAAATGGTTGGCTTTTTAAAGATCGCTCCTAGTTTATTCCAAGACACATGAAAAGATGGTAACGTACCTTTACCAGCGATTCCCCAAGGTGGTTTACCTCCTGATACATTGACTTTAGGCAAGCTCAAATGTAACTTAGGCTTAATACCATTAAAGATTCCACTGACTATACTACGTATATTACGTACAGCACTACTAACCGCTGATTTAGCTAAATCAATCGGTGTTGTAATTGCTGTTTTAATTGCGTTCCATGCATTCTTTGTTACGGATTTTATTCCATTCCATGCGCTAGATACTACTGATTTAATACCTGTTACCGCTGAGGATACGATACCTTTTACAGCGTTGATTGGTACGGATACGGCGGACTTAATAGCATTCCACACACTTGTTGTTATAGATTTAATTCCGTTCCATACCGTAGTAATAACAGATTTTATAGTGTTTGTGACTGTAGAAACCGCTGATCGTATACCGTTAAATACGGTTGTTATAATAGATTTAATACCATTAACTACCGGTCTTAGAAAACTTGTAATACCGTTCCATACCGTAGTTGTTATACTCTTAATACTATTCCATACGGTAGTAACAATAAGCCTGATACCTTTAAATACAGTTGTGAAAAGTGTTAAATAACCATTAATGATCGGTACTAATATATTCATGATAATAGCGAATCCAACCATCAAGATTGTTTTAATAGCTTCTACGACTGTACTTACAACATTTCGGATTGTTTCAAATGCGACTGTGAACGCGGTTTTAATACTTTCCAATATTGGAGTTACAGCGTCTTTTAATGTCGTAAAAGCTGTAGGTATTGTCTCCGTGAAAAACGTCACAATTGCTTGTACAACATTAGTTACTATGTCTTTTACTGCTGTAAATGCGTTATTGACTGTATTTCTAAATGTCTCACAATGTGTATACGCATAAATCAAACCAGCTACTAAACCAGCTATCAGTCCGACTATTACGAGTATAGGATTAGCCATAAGCACACCCCATAATCCTTTAATACCAGACATAACACTTTGTACACCTGTTAAAATTTTAGGTGCAAATTCCATAATTGTACCGATCGCACTTAGTAAGTTACCGATCGCAATTAATAACGGAGCTATTGAGGCTACGACTGCCATAATAATAAGTATTACAGTACGTTGTGCATTACTCATAGTATTTAATTTATCTACGAATCCCTGAATAGCACTAACAACTCCTCGTATCATTGGCATTAACATTTCTCCAAATGATATAGCTAATTCCTCGAGCTGTGATTTTAATATTGTCAACTGACCTTTTAAGTTATTGTTCATTGTATCAGCCATATTTTTAGCACATCCTGTACTATTATTAATAGCTGTATTCAATTTTTCAACATCTTTAGGAGCCGCATTAATAACTGACAACATACCGGCTGTAGCTTCTTTACCAAATATAGTAGCGACCGCGCTAGTCTTTTCAGATTCAGATAATCCACCTAAACTACTACGTAGATTGTCTACCACCTGATTCCATGATTTCATAGACCCATCGCTATTAGTAATTGATATTCCATATTTATCCATAGCCTGTTGCATGGCGTTAGTTGGTTTTGCTAAGTTAATCATAGCCGTTTTAAGGGATGTACCCGCCTGAGATCCTTTTACTCCAGCATTGGCCATAAGACCTAAGGATTCTGTAACCTCTTCGAGTGAATATCCCATTGCACCGGCTGTAGAAGCGCAGTATTTATAAGATTCTCCCAATAAAGATACATTCGTATTAGCATTACTAGAAGCGGCCGCCATAACGTCAGCCATACGTCCTGATTCTTTTGCTGACAATCCAAACGCTGTCAACCCATCCGTTAATATATCCGATGTTTTAGCTAAGTCCTCGCCTGAGGCACTAGCTAAATTCATTACTCCGGAGACACCTTTTAACATATCTTTGGTTTTCCATCCGGCCATAGCCATATACGACATTGCGTCGGCACTTTCGGAAGCACTAAATTTTGTTTGCGCTCCCATTTCACGAGCTTTATTTCTCAAAGCTTGTAAATCTTTACCAGTAGCACCAGAAATGGCGGATACATTACTCATAGACGTGTCAAAATCTGCTGTCGTTTTTACCGCCATAGCACCGATCGCGCTAATCGCACCTGTTACAGGTATCATTTTTTGACCAGCGTTTTGTAATTTATCTCCTACATCTTTAATTTTTTCACCATATGCAACAATCTGTTGAACACCGACAGAGCCAAACTTTTTTTGTTGTTCAGTTAGACTCTTTAATTTTTGATTAGTTAAAGCAATCTCTCTTTCAAGATTTCGGTACTCTTCCTCCGTCATTTCAATTTCTCCGGAGTCTACTTTTTTTAATACCTCATTCAGAGCTTCTTGTTTTTTCTTTGTTTCCTCGATGGATTTTTTTAATAAATCCTGTTTTTGTTTTAGAAGAGTAACATTACCGGGATCAAATTTTAAAAGAGTATTAACTCCTTTTAATTCAGTTTGTAATGACTTACTTAACGTAGTGGCCTCTTTTAAGGATCGTCCTAACTCGGTTGTATCGCCTCCGATTTTTACAGTAATACCTTTAATCCCTCCGGCCATATTACCCCTCCTTTCCAAACTTACTACGTAACGCTTCTCGATCCGGTTTTGTTTGCTCTAATCTCCAGGCGTTATCTAAGTACTTAACTCCGTCCTCAGTTTGTGAGAGTCTATGTATAAATGCGTCGCGCCTAAATTGTAAATAGTCCAGGTAATCTAATCCCTGGACTTGTAATATGTTTAGACCTGTATACTCAGCAACTAAATGCTCCCAGGTCGTTGTTATCTTATATTTGTGACCCTTACTATCATTTTTTGATAACGGATAATAAGGGAGTCTTAGTTTTTTCTGTTTGTTACTTCATCGATGAATTTCATATAGGTTTCGAAAAAGATTGTGATATCTTCAAAGTCAAAAATTTCTTCGAGAAATTCTTTCGAAATCTTAACTCCACCTTTGTTACGACTCATAACCTTAGCGCAAGCACTGTATAAGTTATCAGTACTGTCTAAGTCCGTTTCATCCTCGTTGATATTATTTAATTCATCCTGTAACTCTAATAAATCATCCATGATCGCTTTCGTTGGAGTACCGATCATAATCGTTGTGTTATCTTCATCCGAAAACGTAACCGTCAGATACGTCTTTTTTACTTTGTTAAAATTTAATTGTTTCATGTTATTACCTCCGCATATAAAAAAGAGGCAAAAGATTTTTACGTCTTTGCCTCTTAATCATTTATGTATTTATTAACCCTCGCCGTTTGTAGTCATTTGTTCGATATACTGAATCAGTGTACCCTCTTCGTCCATTGGGAGACACTTAAACTCAGCGTCAATTACTGTTTCTGCGTCTTTTGCGAACGCAAGGCTAAATCCACCCTGGTTTACACCGCGGATGATAATCCAAACGTCGCCATCGATCTTATCCTCATGATGAAAACAAATAACGTAAGATTTACCATCATGGTTTCCTACACCACCAATTTTTACAGTACGTAAACCTCCCTCTTCGGAGACTCTCGCCGTACTACATAACTGCTTAAGTGTTTTACCGTTCCAAGTCATTACACCAGATTTAAGTGTAGCCTCTTCTTCGGTGATGATAGTTTTACAAGCCTTTCCTGTATCATCTTTAGCGTCATACCATGTACCTTTGTATTCAAGTGTTGCTCCACCCTGGATACGACCTAAAAGATCTGCTTCGGTAAATTCTGTATGCTGTGGGATTGTATCCGTATATTCTTTAATCATAAGATCGCCTGATCCTAATGTAATGACCTCGGCGTCTCTATTCTTTTTAGTAGCCATATTCTACCTCCTTAATTTTTCTACATAATCAAAATCATATGTTACCTGGTACAATTGTTCCTCTTGTATCCAATAACGATCTTGTTTTTCGTACTCGAGTCCCATCGTATCTAGAACATTTTCAATACGATGCTCCGCCTCCGGATCAGGAGTCTGAGAGTACAACTCGATAGTGTAACTATGTTCTTTGAGCATATTAGATTTATCGGACCCTCTGCTTGTATAAGAATCTAAATAAATCACATATGTCGATTTTGGAGGCTTTAAAAATCTTGTTTCTTTAAAGGTTTTATCCTCTTCAAAACCGGCTTTACTTAATATCTGTTTAACCATTTTTTATAACCTCCTCGATCGCCTTAATATATTCTTCTATAATTGAATCAGTCGCATTTTTAATAAAGTGTGTACCTCCAACTCGTCCGCCGTTACGTTTCGCGTGTCCATTTTCTAACAAATGAGATAAGCGATATTCTGACCCGCTAACATACCAGGTATATTCTGCTCCGAAACTATTGTTTCGCGTCTGTTTACTCGTTATATGCTTATAATATCGGGGCCTGTGTTTTGGCGCGGTTGCTTTCGTTTCCTTTACTAATTTGTCCATGCTCTCTTTAGCCTTTTGTTTTGTACCCTCTACAACGGATTTATTATAATTTTCAAGAGCTGTCTTTATCTCCTCGCTTAACTGGTCTATAGATATACCGCTGTTCAATAGGATACTCCCAGGATCTTAACGCTTCTATGCTGTAACATATAATCGTCATAATCCTCAATCGAAAACGGTACACCCTGGTAAATAATGCGGTACGCCTGTAAATTAAAACTAATATCTTCAAGATCGCTAAAGTATCTAATCTCAAACGTAAGATTTTTCTTACTGCGAATAGATCCAGCGTCTAAATACTGATTGTCAGTTTTTGTTTTATTTATAGACGCGTGAACAAGGTACACATCTTCCCAAGTTTCCGTAGTTTCGTTAATTCTTTGGATAGAGATCGGTCTGTCGTATGTTCTACTCATGCGATCCCCTCCTCAACTCGAGGCGTAATTGTAAAGACATTGATTCTACTAGTTTTCGCGTACTGGAAGAAACTGTAGCTGTTAACTCTCGATTATCATAAAAATCGGCTACAAGGAGTAAGGCTAACTCCTTAGCTCGTGGATCATCAGTCGGATAATTGTTACCGATCGATCCTTTTAAGTAAGCGTCGGCGGTATTGATCGCCCGATTGATATTCGTTATAACCGCATCGTCCGGGTAATCAATACCGAGGTGAGCTAGTACATCATCGACACTTACTACATTTGTATTACTCATACCGACGCCCTCCTTTTGTTATTAATTAGATGCGGATACAGTTGGTGCTGTATCGATACATCCGTAGTAATAAGCGTCCTTATCAAGTTCTTTGTAATCGTCTCTTAAGATTGCTCTAATAAGAGTCATGTTCATAGCGAACGCGTTAAAAGATCCGATAACTGCTACGTCGGAAGCTTTTAAAGACATAGACTGTCTGTTATATTTACGGATACCAGCTTTCAGATCGCCGATAATAAATGGTACTTTAGCGCCATTAGACTCGAATCCTTTGTTAGGTTTTACAGATACAGGTACAACTGTAGTACCACAGCGTAACTGTACTTTAGCGGAGTCTGTAGGATCTGGATTAAGTAAAGGTCTACCGTTCGCATCTTTTAAAGTGTCGAGATACTGTAAACCATCGTCATTAGTGATAATCTTAGCGTTAGCCTTATAAGCCTGTCCTAAGATCACATTTATAATTTTTTTAACACCATCGATACCGTCTTTAATTTCAGTAACGCCTGCTGTTGTTTCATATTTTCCTGATCCTTTAGGGTTTTTGTGAGCTTTAATGATTTCCATGATTTTACTATTAGCTGTAGCAACATTCGCACGACCTAACCAGTCAGTTACAACATTCATGATGTTAGCATCGGAATCGCTCACAAGGTCATTGGATACAGGCATAAATCCAGCTCTGTCTTTAATACTGTATGAGATTCGTTCAAACTGAGGTGCTGTAATTTCTTTTGTAATACTTCCGTTTTCATCAAGATCAATAAACGCTTCAACGTCAGCTTTTGTCTGATAAGTACGAGATCCTTTATTAGTAGATACATTCTCTTCTGAGATTTCAGCTAAGAAAGAAGCTTCTGCTTCTGGCCAGTGATTAACCTGTGTTCTAACGTCGTCCGGAACTGTATAACCACCATCTTCGTCGGTAGTTTCGTTTAACATCTTGTCAGCACCGTATTTCTTTGGATTCATGATAGCTCTAACCTGTTTAGCGATCATTTCCTCATCTGTTACTTCTTTCTCAGGTTTTACCTGAACTGGATCCACTACTGGTTCCGTAACACTCTGTCCGCCTGACATTTTTTCAGCTTCATAGATTCTTTTTTCTGTATCATATGCTCTCTGTAATTCGTCTACTTCATCCATGATCGCCGATGCTTTTTCTACATCTTCCATGTTTTTAGCTTCGTTTGTTTTCTCCTGAATTTTTGCTAAAATTTCTCTCATTTTTCTATTCATAATTATTCCTCACTTTCTTTTTCTACATTAAAAAAGGACTCTGCGTTTTTAACTCTCTGAGCTAATAAACGAGCGTCCATTTCTTTGTTTTTAAGTTCGTTTTCGGTATTTTTTGTATCGATTTCAGGATCTTTGATCGGTTTACTAAATCCAATCGATTTATGAGTACCGGCTCGAGGTTGAGCTGGTACAGCTACAAAAGATAATTCATTAGCTTCTTTTGCACCTGATAAAAGCATTTTACAACGCTTTTTTGATCCTTTAGCTGATCCATCCTCTACGGTATACTCGATACCAGGCCAATGACGACAATAATCTTTCATGTTATCAGTTCCGCAAATATTACAGATCATTTTGCTTGGTACTGTAGAGGTAGAAACCTCTTTTTTAATACCTCCCATGATTTCAGCTATAAGATCCTTATTAGAGTCTGTCTTAATCATATAGATTTTAGCGATTAACTCTGTATGTAACTCTCCTAGCTCTGTTTGTTTATTAGCGTCCTGGACAAGCTCTGTATCATAGATACGAGCGATCTGATTATCAGCCATGCGGCGATGATCCTTTAACATTGTCTTACCTGGATACAGTTTTTTAAGATCCTGTAATGATTTAAGATTAAACGGCATATAATTACGATCATCTTGTTCGTTATCCGCAATACTCGCTTTAAAAATAAAAACATCATCGGCGCTAACAGGACTTAGTGTATATTTGTTAATCTTTTTAAGATCAACGTCCGTCACTTCTAACGGTGATACGCTAGCGGTCTTGCATATAACACCAGGGATCGCCTCAGGATCGTTATAATCTAGTGTCAATTTATCATTAGACATTATTTTTACCTCCTCCCTCATTAGTTTGGTTTGTAGCATCTTTTATATATTGTGTACCGGCTAATTCGACCGGGATACTAGCTCCATTTCCTAAAAGCTTATCTCCTCCTTCTTTTGCTTCGAGATCGAGCATAGCTCTAGCCTCATTCGGAGTATAAATAAAGCCGGCCACGCCTTTACTCAAAGTATCAATTTGAGTAGCGAGATCGGCTCTAAGAATTACGGACACATTAAATTTGAAATGATATCCGTCATTGAATTCGTGAGGAGACAATAGTTTATAACTAATCTCATCCTCGTATTGTTTGATGATGTATAACAATGTGTCTACGTAGAAACTTAACTGTTGAGCCTCAGCGGATGCGTAAGATGATTTAGTGTAGTCACCGATCTGATACGGTTTAATACCGAACGCACTCGCAATCTGTAAAGCTGTATACTGTTTTGTTTCGATAAATTGATTGTCAGCTAATTTAATATTCAATGGATTAAGGCTAAAGCCAACAGGGATTGGAATAACATTTTCAATGCCCTCGTTTGATAATTCACCTTTACCATATGCCTCTACCATTCGGACCAACTCATTTACGTTAGCATCGTTAAGTGATCCTGTGTAATTCAGCACCGTTTTAGCTGTAAATCCATTGTTGTACATCTTATTAAGCATATTTTGAGATTTAACACCGCCTTGAATTGTGCTTTTTAACTGATCCTGTACGGATATACCGACGATACCGTCAAGTGTGTTACTTGACTTAAAATGTAATATTTCTTCGGAGCCAAACCTATATAATTTACCTCCACCAGAGTACAAATAATATAAATCCGGCTGATCTGCTAAAATCTTAGCATCGTCCCACCATACTTCTACATCTTCACTCGGTAAAATCCACAGCTTCATGTGTCGTCCAGCGCCTTGTATCCAAACATACGCGTTCCCGTAATGATTTCGGTTACATTCAACTGTCGACCAAAAGCTTGTACTTGTCATATAAGGGTTTGGTCGATCATGTAATAAGCTATAAAGAGGATGTTTACGTGCTGTTTCGACTCCGTTTTTCTCATTGTATTTAAGCAATTTAAGTGGTAATTTACCAATTGATTCACATAATACTTTCATACAGGCGAAATATGTAGCATCCGCTAGCACTCTCTCATCAAGATCAGGTTCTATCCCTAAAAATTTATAGAGATTATTTAAAGCAATCGATTTACTTTTATTTGTTGATCGTAAATTCTTAATGGCATGTTGTAATCTTTTTATAATATTCATTTTTTCATGCCTCCAATCGACCCTTTCGTTGCATTGTACATAGAATATTTAACCTCTGTGCACATACTACCTCCATACCAAGATTTACATGATCTATTCTTTTTACAAGTTGTACAATTTTTAGGTTCCATACTATCACCTCCCCTTTAGTTCTTTCTTTTCCAACCAATGGCTTCCAGGTATTTATCTAACTCAGAATCAACATCTACAACTTCGGAATTTTTGTTTTTTAGCATACACGCATGAGCATCCACGCAACTATCAACCGGATCAATACGCTTAAATCGCTTCCCTGGTTTTTTATCAACTTTGATCTCGTCAAAGCTATTACGAACTACTCGAGCGTTAAGGAACGACCATGTCAATAATTCATTGTTGGCGTTATATTCAAAATCTTTTGACTTAACGATCAACTGGATATCGACGGTAGCATCATTTAGAGATTTACAAGACTGTGTAATTACAATAACTGGACACCCGAACGCCTCGAGATCTGCTAGGATACCATCCGCATTATGTGGATCGATACCAATTCCCAAAAAGGTTAAATTATATTCCTCTTTTACTCGTTCGAGGTCCTTTATAATAAACTTGTAGTCGTTTTTAAAATCTCCCCATCCTCCTGTTACTGTGATTAATTCCTTACTTACCCATAGATCATAAGGCGCTAAATCAGTTTCGATATGTTCTTCTAATCGCCCTTTTGGCATGAAAGAATGCGAATAGAAGTAATATCTCTCTTTCTTACCTGATTCACCCTCGTATTCCTCAGGAAATTCTAAGGAGTAAGTTGTTAAATCTCCACCTGAGGATAAATCCAGTCCCACCCAACAACTACGACCTCTCATATCCTCGAGAGTACGTTTAGATCCGCACTCTTGCCATTTATTAGCCTGAATAAATTGATCGTCGGTGTTTTGAACCCACATATTTAAAGATTTCGTTAAAAAATCTCTAAGATCCGATCCGCCCATATCCTTAGCGGTCTGAGCATCCGTTTTAAGGATTTCAAATTTTTCAGGGTTAGATGCGATAAAAGAATTCGCCTTAACCCAGTTTTCAGGGTCCCATATATCATCTGTAGGGTCCAAACAATAAATATCTATAAAAAAATCCTCAGCGGTACTAAGTCCGCGGAGGATCTTGATAGCGTAATCATCCATTTCTTTACAGAAACTATTTAAATTATCGCCTCGCGTTGTGATCATCGATACAAGAGTCTCATCTAATGATCTTGTACCGTTATACAACGCTTTATATATTTTGTTGTCTTTATGCTGGTGAATCTCATCGATCGAGGCGTATATACTACGAAAACCATCCTCTAAACCAGCTTCACGACTTAAAGCTTCAATTGTACAATTGGTTTCTAAAGCATCAATCGTGGATTTATAGTCTTTAACATCGAAATACTCGCCTAAGTCAGGATCGATCGTAATAAATTTACTCATTTCTTCCCAGGCTAGGCGAGCCTGTCTTTTTTTAGTTGCTACTGTAAAGAGTTTTCCATAATAATAACCACCGAAACCAGCGATATAAGTACCCATAATACCGTTCTCGAATGTTTTACCATTTTGTCTCGCCATAGATTTATACCTACGACGAAAACGTCTTTTATTATTAGATACTTTAAACCAGCCGAACGTACACCCTAGATCAAACGCTTGTGAATCCAATAACTTAACCGGTTTAGGTGCGTCACCCTCCGCAATTGTAAGAGTCTCGGCATATTCAATAATTTCAAGTGCTTTATTGGGATCATAATAATATGGAAAATCGGCACTCTTTTGTCGTTTGAGGTCGTCTAGGTGTCGTTTACAAGCTAATATGTGTAATTCCCCAGCTACAACCTTACCGGATACGACTTTATTAGCATACTCTGTAACTCGATCATAAATCGGAGCGTATCCGTTACTCATTATCCGGATCTCTTTTCGAATTTTTTAAATTTATTCTGTTTAGGAGTTTCCTTTTTGGTTTCCGGTACAACCAATTTGCAACGACTTGATATAGATAATCCTAAGTCATTAGCCGATGATCGACACTGTTTATAATATCTTTCCTGAATTTTTGACCAGGATTCAAACTTGTAAGGGTCTAATCTAACATCTTTTTTCCTCATTTGCTTAACTGCATTAACGTAAAAATCATTAGCTACAATGTAACGAGCTAGAGCGTCCACATCAGTTTCACCCATGATTTTGAGTTTTTCAAGTTGATCAGCAATCTTATAAAACTCATCTTTTTGTTTTTTTGTTAAGTAATCAGGAGCGATAATATTGTCAGTGATCGGTTTTATTTCCTTGTTCTGGCGTTCCTGAATCTCAGCTTTTGTTAAATGCTTCGATCCTCTAGCCTGTATTAATTCAATAGGTATTCTTTGTCCGGCCATATTACCACTCCTTTCTCTTGACATTGTTGTAAAAAATTGTTATAATTTCAAGGAAGTTTCAAATAGAAACTTTTTTTCATACTCGATGTAGAAATTAACCCTATACATCGAATTTCTTCAAAAGGATGTTTTTTTGAACGTCCTTTTTTTTGTTGCGTAAAATCATATAACGTTAATCTGCATTTAGTTAACTAATGCCTGCTTTAGTTAACCATTTAATTCTTCCATTTTAGTATCAACGTATGGCAATCTCGCTTCTATATATTCTTCGATTTGTTTTAAATGGTCTACGTTTTTTTGAGGAACACCTGTATTAGTTTTTATATCATTTAAATAGTCTTTGGATGTAATAGAGTTCATAAATTTTTCAAATTCGAATTTGATGTTATCTAAACTCAAAACGTCTTCTCTTAATTCAGTATACCGTTCGTAAATTTCAGTCTTAAAATTATCTTTTAATTTATTAAATAATTCATTACCATTTGTTCCGCTCGGTCCATCGACTACAGACTGATAATCTTCTTGACATCTATAATCCGTACTAACAAATTTACTTCCATTCCAGTACAATCCAAATGTTGAATCCATATCATAAGCCATCATACTCCAATGTATTCCGTCATACGTTGCAAGTAACTGGTTTTTACCAAATCCATCTAAATGGCAAATTACATAACCAAAAATATAATAATCAATTAATGATGCCGCATCAAAATAATTAGATAATCCAGATTTAAAATCTGCACCAGTATTATTTGTGACGAAATTATATGCTGTTTTAAAACTGGTTTGAATTTCTGTAGGTAATTCATCTGGAAATTCTGCGGACCATCCGTTTAAAGGATTACTAGATGCTCTAAAACAGCCTTCAACATAGTTTTCACTTCCCAGTACAGCTTGTGTTGAAATGCTATCATCCATTCCAAACATCCATTTATCTTTCGGGATATTCAATGTGTATAATCCTAAATATGTATCATTCAAGTATACAATTATAGGCATTCCGTCAATAGCTCCATTATTTGGGGTATCTTTTACATTTGTATAACTATATGTACCCCTACTATTCACAATTTGTGACCATAATCTCGCTGAAACTATGTTCCTAGCATGAGAATGATCAATATAATTTGCTTTTAACACATACTTATTTTGTTTCCCCCAACCGAAATCTAATGATTGTTTACATTTCTTATTTTTGTCACAATAAAGTTTAATCGTATAATTTTTCTTAGGATATGACAAACTACTATCTCCCTGCCATTTAATAGCATTATATCCACGTTTTATCGTAGTTCCATCGACGTATTTAAACCTTACAAATTTTTCATTTACCTTAGACATGTCCGTTACGTCTCCGCTCATGTATAATGTAGGCAAAGATTTTACGGGCGTAACCAATTCTTTATCATTGCCATCCTCATCATACACAACCTCCAAATACTCGGTATCTTTATGAGTTGCTAACATATCAAATCTGACGTATTGACAATTATCAGGTGTTGTAAATTCAATTTCGCCTACTTGAAGTTGGATACCACTAATAAATGTTTTTCTATAATCATAAAATGCAACATCTTGTTTGTTAACCGAGCCTGAACTTTTTGGATTTTTAGTGTATTTAGTATTTGGACGTACTATAATAAATCCAGTTGATTGGTCCTTCGCCGATCCACTTACATTTCCGTCAGTCGAAGAAACCCATCCGTTATATGTATTATCTGATGTAGGACTCCAAACAATTTTCTGCGTCTTTATAGAACTCTCTTTAATATACGATTTATTTAGATAATAATTTTTGCTATATATAACCTTTTTTGGATAATCTGTTGCAACATATATAATGTCCATATATTTTTCGTTTGCGTCAATCCTCATATAACTACAATTTTCAGGAGTTGTAAATGTACGTTGTGGAGATACTTTTTCTTTATCCACATAGCCCTGTTCCATATTGGTTAATTGAATAAATTGTATAGGAGTTTTGTCTGAATCGTATAATTTAATTCCTTCGTGAATTTTATTTTCTTCCCTATTTATGTAATATATTTTATTAGGTTCAACTTTAATAAAGCTACTTGTATATGTACCATTCTGTGGTACTAAGGTATCATTGTTAACTGTTGCAGAAAGATAACCTGGAGATAAATTACGATCATTTGACATTTTATAAATTAACAAACTTTCGTCTATTATATCAGTGCCTGTTACTCCTTCCTCGACGATTAGATATTTGTTTTTTAATTTAGACAAATCCACGCTATCATCGTCTAATTCTGTTAATACATCTTGCCAAACAAATTCTCCATTTTCGTCTTTTGTTAGAACTTGCCCCGGGGTACCATCTACACTTGGTTTGCTAATTTTAGATTCCTTTAGTTGACTAATTTCATTCATGTTTTGCTGAATTTGTGAGATATTTTCGTCAAGGTTAGAATCATCTAATTCTTTTTTTAGATCGTTAATCTGTCCTCTAACAGCATCACCCGCTGTAGGATATGTAGTACCATTAGCGCCGGTTCTTATATCCTTTAATTCTGCTGAACTTATATCTGTCGCAGTGTCTTTATATGCTATTGTTACAACTGCCATAAAAACATACTGCCCAACAACACTACTTGATCCCGAATATACAGTTATAACATATTCATCGTTTGTTGACTCTACATTATAACTTGACGGGATACTTGCGCCATTTATTGCTACTCCATCTAATGCTTTAGCAATAACATTAGCATTTATAACTGTAGGTGACTTATCCTTTATACTTTTCAGTGTTTCATTGTCTTTGCTACTAATTTTAAATGTAAGGTCGCTGGCGCTGTTGTTTCTAATAGTTGCCGAATGTACTGTTACTAGTTTTGTTGTATTTACAGTACCTGTTAGTATAGTATCGATTCTTCCATTCAATGTTTTATTATCATTTTTTAATTCAGCTTTAACTTTGTCCGTGTAAGTTTTATTACTGTTAATCTCTTTTTCTAAATCAGCTTTTATACTTTCAGCAGTAGATAGTGGTACATTGTCGGTAAATAAATAATCAGATGGTTTTTTTCGTCTGTTAACAGGTATAATCATTTTTTCAAATGCTTTGTACTGTCCACCGGTTTCACTGCATAGATCAACATTTAAGTTTTTACCAAACTGTAATATAGCATTAGGTACATCACAGGTAATTACTCCGTCAGATAGTTTGGATTGTACGATTATAGATTCATACATTCCAAAACAAGAAAATGCTAAGACAGGAGCTACATCTATATCTAAACCACTGATAGTAAGTTTCTGATTAAGATCCCACTGGCTGACAGAATCAGTCGTGTATGATCCATAACTTTTAAATTCTGCTTTAATCATTATAATCTTCCTCCTAAATTTTCTCGTGGTGTAGAATTTATATGCGAAAACATTAAATTTAACTTTTCTTGTGCAAACCACTACGCCTGCTGCGCAGATGACTGCGATTACAGCTGCTGCTGGCATAGCGGCACCTGTTTTTGGAGATGTAACTGCAGATGTATCAGCCTCTAACTGAACAATAGCGATTGGAGAAAGGCTGGTAAATGTAGCTGTTACAGTTCCGTTTCCTGTTGTAGCGCTGATGTTCTCCCAAGCTGTTCCATTGTAGTGAAGGATCATTAC
>CAKSHB010000024.1 GCA_934456295.1 uncultured Clostridia bacterium
TCCCTCACCCTCACCAAACTCAACTTTTACGTTGATATGTCCGTCTGGCTTTTTGTGGGAAAGCAGTACTACCGTCTCCACATGTGTTGTATGCGGAAACATGTCAACGGGACATGCTTTTATAAGCTCATAGCCGCCGTTTTCATGCAGAAATTTTGCATCGCGCGCAAGTGTTTCGGGATTGCAGGAAACATAAATGATACGTTTCGGCGCCATTTTTATTATAATCGAAAGCGTAGTTTCGTCGGCGCCTTTGCGCGGCGGGTCAAAAACAACAACATCTGCGCGCTCTCCGGCGTTATAAAGCTCGGTAACTGTTTTTTCGGCGCTTCCGCAGTAAAAATGTGCGTTTGAAATATTGTTTCTTTCCGCGTTTTTTCGTGCGTCCGCAACGGCCTCGGGAACTATCTCTACGCCGAAAACCGATTTTGCCCTCTGTGCCATAAAGAGCGAAATTGTGCCTGTGCCGCAGTACAAGTCAAATACGTTTTCTCTGCCCGTAAGGGCGGCAAAATCAAGGGCGGTTTTATACAGAACCTCCGTCTGTGCGCTGTTTACCTGATAAAAACTCAGCGGCGAAATTTCAAAGCTCAGATTGCCGATTGTGTCGGTAAGCTTGTCTGCGCCCCATAAGGTAACATTATTTTTTCCGAGAATAAGGTTTGTTTTTTCCGTATTTATATTCTGAATTATGCTCACAATTCCTTTGCAGCTTTCGCGAAACATTCTCACAAGGCTGTCACTGTGCTCAAGATTGATTGAATTTGTGACAACAACAGCCATGACATCTCCGTTTTTTGCCGTTCGTACAAAAAGATGTCTTATAACCCCGCGGTGCTTTGTTTCGTCATACGGCTCAATTTTGTACTTTGCCATATAGCGCTTCAGTGCTGCAATTAGTTTCGGCAGAACATCGGCAGAAACGACACAGTCATCGGCAGGGCAGATTGTGTGCGTGCGCGGCATAAAAAAGCCTGTCACAATCTGACCGCTGCGTCCGCGTCCGACGGGCAGCTGTGTTTTGTTGCGGTAGCGGCAGGGTGTTTCCATGCCGCATGTCGGCGTTACTTCTGCATTTTCAAATCCGCCGATACGTGTGAGTGCGTCATAGACACGGCGCTGCTTGAACTTAAGCTGTTCGCCGTAATCGATATGCATGATGTTGCAGCCGCCGCATTGCTTATATATGCTGCATGCCGGTTTTGCGCGGTGGGGCGACGGTGTTATTATACTTTCGATTTTTGCAAATGCGTACGATTTATTTACCTTCAGAATTTTTATCCGAAGCCTGTCGCCGCATACGGCATTTTTTACAAATACCGTAAAGCCGTCAATCTTGCCGATACCTTCTCCGCTGACGCCCTGTGCTGTAATTTCAATTTCATATATACGGTTTTTTTCTATAATAATATCAGTGTTAATATCGCTGTTTTTCAAAATAAGCTCCGTTCCGCCGAAATGTTTCGGCAAAATATTTCCTGAAATGCAGACTGCTGTGCCCGATAATTTATCCTGCCAATATAATGTCACAAAAATCTGCTCCCGTGACTTTTGCCAAAACCTCGGCATTAAGTTCGAGCTGATATCCGATTTTTCCCGCACTCACAATTATTGTGTCCTGATTTTTTGCCGAGGAGTCGATAACTGTTTTGTACTGCTTCTTCATGCCGACAGGGCTGCATCCTCCGCGTATATATCCCGTCACCTTATTAATGTCGGCGACTTTAATCATCTCGACGCTTTTTTCGCCGACCGAACGTGCCGCAGCTTTCAGGTCAAGCTCTGCGGCAACAGGTATTACAAAAACGTAATACAGCTTGTGCGGCGACATAGTAACAAGGGTCTTGTAAACCTTTTCACAGGGCAGTCCGAGCTTTTGCGCCACGGATATGCCATCGATTTTGCCGTCGTTTGACTCATAATGATGAGCCGTAAACTCTATCTTTTCGCTTTCAAGTATGCGCATGGCATTTGTTTTAAAGTTTGCCTTCATGTTTTCACCTGATTTTATGAAATATTTTACTTAATATAAATTCTATCATATATTTTTACAAAAGTCTATTTTATATTGTTTTTTTATGTAAATATATTTTGTATTTTTGTCCGTAATATTTACATTGGTTACGGCAAAAAACTCTCTGTTTGGCTTGACAACGGATAACAGCTGTGCTAAGATAAACAAAACGCAATCATGACGGAATATATTTTGCTGTAAGGAGATGCTGATTAAAATGAAAATCAAGTGTCCGCCGCGAGTCGGGGAACTGATGAAAATTGCATTGCCGTGTTTTGCGGAGCAGGTTTTGCTTGTAATTGCGGGAATTATATCAACATCGATTGTTGGACAGCTCGGCAAATACGAGCTGACTGCCGCCACAATGAGCAATCAGTTTGTAAACTGGCTGCAATGCGTCTACACAGGCCTCGGAACAGGCGCTACGGTGGTTGTTGCGCGGATGTGGGGCGGCGGTGAAAGGGACAGAGCGAAAACCGTATTTTTGAATTCGATTAAGCTTGTTATCATCATAAGCGTGATTGTGCTGTTTTTAACCATAATGTTCAAGGAAGCGATTATATGGGCATTCTGCGGCGGAGCTGAGCAGGAGGTTATAGACAACATCTACGTTTACTTTACATATTGTATGCTCGGAATGCCCGCTACGGCGATATGTAACATGATTTGTGCAAGCATGCGCGGAATAGGGGACAACAGGACGGCGCTGTATACAACAACCTGCGTAAATGTTTTAAACCTTATATTCAGCTTTATGTTCGTGTTCGGTTTTGAGCCTCTTGGAATAGCAAAAATGGGTGTTATGGGGGCAGGTATTGCGATTGTTGTTGCAAGATATATGACGATGCTGCTGCTTGTATCATATATATATTTTTCAAAAAAGCCTCTTTTGCCCGACAAATACACCTTCGGCATGGACATGGATATTTTGAAGCGCGTTATGAATGTCGGTACACCGACGGCGATTGAGCAGTTTATTTTTAACGGCGGATTTGTCATGCTGCAAACATTGCTTATAGGTTTCGGCACACTGTTTCAGGCAGGGTATCAGATTGGTGCAAACTTTAACGGAATAGGTACGGCAACATCAATGGCAATGAGTGTTGCGATGACTGCGCTGATAAGCAGCGCTCTCGGAAAAAGGGACTGGGGGCTGGCGGAGGAATATGTAAAAGCGGCAAAATTTATTATATGGACCGCATTTTCGGCGATATGCGTCTTGATGTTTGCTGTTTCACCGCTTATGGCGAGAGTATACTCAAACGACCCGCTTGTGATAGAGCAGGGAATATATTTTTGCTGTATGTTCTCGGCGTACATAATCCCTGTGGGGTATTTTCAGGCGATGAGCGGTGTGCTGCGCGGAGCCGGCGACGCAAAATATGTTGCAATTACAAGTGTGGGCGGTCTGTGGCTGATGAGAATTATGGGTACATGGCTGCTTGCAAAACTTACGAATAACGGTTATATTGCGGTTACGATAGGCGTCGGTGCGGACTTTATATCAAGGGCGCTTTTATATCATGTGCGCGTAAAAAAGGGACATTGGCTTCATATAAAAGTGTGAGTTTATGCAAAGGCACGGGCGTACTGTGTGTGCAAAATGACGGGAAAAACCGCACAGTGATAATAATTACATAAAAATTTTGCGAAAAACTTGACAATGCAAAGAAAAATTAGTATAATAATAGTTGCGGTTTTGTGAACCGAACTAAAGTTACTCTGCCGAGGTGTATTATGGATATAAATTTATCGGACATTATAAATAACGACGGCAGTGAAAAAAGTTTCTGTGTTAAAATTGAGCTTGAGTGTGTGAAATATATGGGACTGGAGCTTGTGTTTAAAGACGGCGCAGAGGTAAAGGGAACCGTGAAGAACATCGGCGGAGTCATAAAGCTGACGGCAGATGTTTCGGGAACACTCGGTACAAGATGTGCGCGTTGCCTGAAGCAGATCGATAAAGAGTTTTGTACCGAAATTGATGAAACGCTTGTGCGTGAGGATATGGCGTTTGATGAAAATGATGATGTTATAATTTTTTCAGGGCAGAGCGTGCCGATAGACGAGATTGCACTAAACAGTATTCTCGTTGGGATTGAAACAAGGTATCTTTGTTCCGAGGATTGTAAGGGGCTGTGCCCCAAATGCGGCAAAAACTTGAATGAGGGCGAATGTGATTGCCATAATTCGGCGGTTGACCCGCGGCTTGAGGTGTTATCAAAATTATTGTGATAAAAATAAATTCGTAATATAACGGGAGGTGTATCTCATGGCAGTACCGAAGGGAAAGGTTTCAAAGGCAAGAAGAGATAAAAGACGTGCTAACTGGAAGCTGGAGGCTCCGAATCTCGTAAAATGTCCTAATTGTCAGGAGTTGAAAATGCCGCACAGAGTATGCGGTAACTGCGGTTTTTATAACGGCAGAGAGGTTCTTAAGAAGGCTGAGTAGTAAAAAGCATAATTTGCCTACATGGGCGGACGCAGAACAGCGTCCGCTTTTTGCGTTTCGCACATGGCTGCGGACATGGTGTATCGGCACCTTGCATGCGTATGAATAACCGGCATAGAACGGAAATATTCGCATATCTATAGTTATATGGGGGTGCGGATATGCTCAGAGCAGGTGATTTGCGCACAAAAGAAGTAATAAATATTGCGAGCGGCATGAGGCTGGGATTTGTCAGCGATGTGGAGATAAATTTTGAGGACGGGTATATTGAAGCTATAGTTGTTCCCGTGCAGCACAGGTTCTTTCTGTTTTTCGGAAAGGCGGAGGACTATGTGATACCTTGGAAGAACATTATTCGTGTGGGCGATGATATTATACTCGTTGATATGCCGCAGCCTGTGAATAAAATATCACGATAAAAAATATAAGCTTGCAAACTTTTTTTCGTTAGTGTATAATTATTCCATGGCAAAGTGTAATTTAAACAAATATTATCCGAAAAAGATTTGGCAGTTGCTAATTTGAGATAACGGAGGAAAAGAAAATGAAATGTCCGTTTTGCAGTTTTGATGACAGCAAGGTAATTGATTCACGCCCGACTGAGGAGGGCAATGCAATACGCCGCAGACGCGAATGTATAAAATGCGGCGGAAGGTTTACCACATATGAGAAAATTGAAACAATACCGCTTATTGTTATAAAGAGCGACAGTTCGCGTGAGCCGTTTGACCGCCATAAGCTTTTACGCGGTCTTATGCATGCGTGTGTAAAGCGTCCTGTGCCGACGGCGGAGCTGGAGAGCATTGTAAATGATATTGAGGCAAATATGTCAAATTCGCTCAGACGCGAGTTTACGGCAAAGGAAATCGGCGAGATGGCGATGGACAGGCTCAGAACGCTTGATGAGGTTGCTTATGTGCGTTTTGCTTCGGTTTACAGACGTTTCCAAGATGTTGATACCTTCAGAAAGGAACTCAACAAGCTTCTTGAAGGAAAATAAGACGGTACATGAGAGGGAGGCACATTATGCCTGAATTTATCGATTTGCATACTCATACGACCGCTTCGGACGGCTCGTATACGCCGGCGGAGCTGGTGCGTCATGCAGAGGAATGCGGTCTGAGCGCAATCGCAATTACAGACCATGATTCGGCAGACGGACTTGAGGAGGCACACAGCGCATGTGAAGCGCTCGGCGTTGAGGTGATAGACGGAATTGAAATCGGCGCTGATTATGCCGGCGAAATGCATATTCTGGGGCTTTTCACAGACCCGTATGCGGCAGTGCTGCAAGGCGCTATGCAGGAGCTTAAAGTTTGGCGCGCGCAGAGAAACGAGGACATGATACAAAAGCTTTGCAGCATTGGAGTAAGTATCGGACGCGGCGAGGTTTTGGAGCTGAGCGGCGGCGATATGTCATCGGCAGGGCGCGTGCATATGGCGCATGTAATTGTGCAAAAAGGGTACACTGAAACGCTGAAGGAGGCGTTTGAGAGATATCTGGGGGTTGGACGCGCAGGATATGTGCCGCGAAGAAAGTTTTCGCCGCAGAAGTGCATTGAGATAATAAAAAGCTCGGGCGGATATGCGTTTTTAGCACATCCGATACTATTGGGCTGCGGATATGATGTGCTTTGCGAAATAATAGAAGAGCTGAAGGGATACGGACTTGACGGGATTGAATGTTATCACAGTGCGAACACGTATGAGTTCAGCGAAATGAGCGCGGAGCTGTGCCGTGCAAATGATTTGATGATATGCGGCGGTTCTGACTTCCATGGGGCAAATAAGCCCGATGTGCAGCTTGGAAGAGTCGGCGAGGGTCAATATATTGAGTATGATATACTGTCGGAAATAAAGAGAAAAATAGGCAGAATTGAATAAAAGGTTAAAATTAAACCGCTGCATTTTCGTATATTGTAAAATGCAGCGGCTTTTTTGTACAGATAATTATTTTTGATGTTATGGCGAAAGTTATTTCAGAAGTACAGCTCCTTTAATTCCGTATCTGCACAATGTATATTTTTCGCTGAAATGCTTGTGCTCAATAAAGGTATTTGGCGACACACTGTCGCGGCTAAGAATTCCGTCAATTCTGTTCGGTCCCATCATATTGAACAGCGTTGTGCTGAGGCGTGCCGTGACGGTGTTTTTGCCGCGTTTAACCGCTTTTGAAATGTCATATACAAACGGTTCCCAGCAGCCGATACCGCAGTCTGTGCCGTTTACATATAAACGTACGCATGACGCGTCAACTCCTTCAAGCTGCAAATATTTCGGCAAATCACCCTCAGTTTCAAATTCAAAGCTTATGTCGGCGCTTCCCGCATAGAACGGACAGCCGCTTTCCGTTATGTTTTCGGCATAAACCGTGTGCGGCGAATTTATGGCAAAATGCACGTTATCGAGTGTATCAACGCTGAAATTTCCGATAATATATATCGCCTCAAGCTCCGTCGGCTTATGGGCATGGTTATCCGCTACAGCGGTATGACAGCCCGGGCCTGAGATGTTGTTGACTTTTTTGCCCTCAATGATAAGTGTATTTTTGCCGATTTTCGGCATACCGATGTTTACACGTCTGAAATTTACGTCCAGATAGCATGTTTCATCAAACCTATCATTTTGTGCCGGCAGAGAAACCTCTTTGCCGTTAAATGTAACGTGCTCAAGGTTTTGCGCCTCCTCAATAACAGCCGTAAGCCCGCCTTCGGGCATGGAATTTACATCAAAGCTGTATGCTGCTTTAAATTCGGTTCCGTCGGGTGCAGGGTAGAAATGTGTGTGCCACAGAGCGCTCAGCGGAACATTTTCGGCGATAAGCTTGCCGCCCATTTCGAGTGTTGCATCGTTTATAACAAGAGCGTTTTCGTTCAAAAGCTTTGTGCCGAGAGGTCTGAGTGAGCATATAGGCTTTGCTTCATGCAGCGCAACGCCTGTTCCGAGATACGGCTTTCTGCCATTTTCGTCATTTTTAGCGTTTTCCGAAAGACGCAGCAGCAACGCGCCGGCAGGATAAAACTTTGCGCAAAACTCTTTGCGTCCGTTGGAGCTTTCTGTATCGAGTGCATATGCTTCTCCGTCCGATAAATCAAGGATGCTTATGTGCTTGTCGGTTTTTATGCTGATTTTTACGTCAAATGTGCGTGTTTCCTCTGTGCTTACGATAAAGTAATATTCATATTTATCGTCAGACTTATGTTCTGCATATATCGTTTCCGAAGGAAGATTTGACAGCGTTTCTGTCACTGAAATTCTGTCGGGGTACAGTTTGGCTGTTTCGCTTACAGTCTGAGCGGTACGGTCGCACATAACCGACAATGACAGAAAATCAATATCGCTTTTTTCACCGTCAACAAGGTATGCATGCGGAGTTTGGCAGATTATTCTGCCGCCGTTTTCGGCAAAACTTTTAAGCAGCTTTGCCGTGTCGGAGGTAATGTTTGCCATAGGGGGTATAACTACCGTGCGATATGTAAATTTGCCTATGCATAATGCGCCGCCTTTTACGCTCGCATGATTTTTCATGATTGTTTCATCGCCGTAGTGAAAATCAAGTCTTGCCGCCAGCAGGGCTTTTGTAAGCTCTATAAATTCATGTTGGTATAAATCGATTTTTGAAGGCAGGTGATTTAAAAAAGCGTGAGTATCAAAAAGACACCATGCCGTTGTCACAGGATGCAGGAAAAGGATATCAACATCGCGCCGTGTTTGATTTACATATTCGCACATTCTTGCCGTATAGTCGGAAAAGCTGCGCTCCTCATGCCACCAGGGCTGCTGATAAAACAGGTTCGCCGGATAATCGCGCTTTCTTTCGCCGCGCATGGAATAGAGCGAAAGATGGTGATTTATAAAATCAATCCCCAAAACTGCCTGCCACTGTGAAATCCATTTTCTGTGGAAAAACGATGCATGCTGCCCCATACAGCCGAATACCTCGCTCAGGTTACGCTCTTTTTCAAATTGCTCCGATACCGATGTGAGTTGTTTTACCGTGTTCGGTATTGATACGTTGCGATTAAGCTTATCTATGCCGGGACGCTGCATATATTCATAATGCGGCATGCTGGCGCCTGTCCAGGCTGTCTGCGCGGATAAAAGGTCCTCACACATAAAATGCCCCGTCATCGCGATATTGTGCTTTTCGCACCATTCGGCATACGGCTTTGTGAATGAATTAATGAAGGTTTTCAGCGCAACATCGAAAAAGTCGAAACGAACTTTTTCAAAGCCTTCGGTTTCATAAAACAATGCGGGCAAGCGCTCTGTGAGGTCATAGCCCTTTTCCTTCATAAAAATCTCCGGCATTTTATCCGTCCATGGCATGAAATCGCAGTTGTTTTCGCCGCGACCGCCTTTTTTGCAATGATATGAAAAACAAGGCTCGTCGGTGAACATTGTCGGGATTGTTTTTCCGAAATGCTGTCCGCAGTTTTCGGCATATTTCTCATGTGTAACTCTGAAAAATTCATCTACCGCGTCTTTGTTCATAAGGTCGGCATAGCAGTAATCGTTAAACCATGCAATTCCTGTCGGAGAAATTCGTCTGACGATAAGCTTGCCGTCATATTCCGAAAGAATTTCGTCATCTTCAATAAGCTCGTCTTTTCCAATCAGGCAAAGTGAGCGTTCACGGTAATCCTTATGCTTAGTGACCTCGCCGCCGGCAAAGCCCGACGGCCATTTGTCCTCATCGTACATATGAGCCTGCATATTTTCCTTTTCTGCCGCCTCACAGCACACGTTTGTGAGCTTGAACCATTCCTCCTTCAGATACGGAGTTACCAGCCCGACACGTGAGTGCATAAAAAAGCTGCCCCAGCCCTTTTCGCTCATTTCGCGGATTTGGCGTGTAAGCTCCTCGGCGGTAAAATTATCATTCCAGCTCCAGAAGGGGGCGCTGCGCGACTGCATAGGCGGATTTTTAAATTTTTCGGGTTTCATATAAAACTCACTCCTCTTTGTGTTTTTTTCATGTGTATTTTACCATATGAACAATATGCGTGCAATGAAATACGGACAAAAAAGTTAAATACCCTATAAAAAGTTGAATTGCCTAAAGATGCTATTTTTTACAGAAAAACAGCCGCACCGGAGTAGGGCATAAGAGCAAAACATCTCCGATACGGCTGCATATAGGCAGTTACGAAAAACGTTAGAAAAACGTTACTTATTATAATAAATGATTTTTCCCGGGGTTTCGGAAGCTTCTTCAACAAGCTCCATTAGTTTTACCGGAATTGTAAACTCTTCTTTTGTGAGTGCGCTGCGTTTGCCCTCAATTACCTCAACAACATGCTCAAGAGCTCTCGAATAGCAGTCGGAACAGGTCATGCAGCCTGCCGCATATTCGTTGAAGCCTGCTGCGGCATATGTAAGCTGATATGCGCCGCTTGCCATTGCAAGGCTGAGTGTCAGTCCGCCGCGGTAGTTAAAAAGCGCAACAACGGTTTTATCGTTGCAGCTTACCGACAAGCTTTCGAGGTTATCATCGCCGAAAAGATAGTATGCAAGCTCTGTCATGTGAATAGAATAGAAGGATATGCCGCCGTTGGGGTTGCCGACACTTGAACAGTAGCTTAGGGAGAAATATCCGAGTGTTTCAAAAGCGCTGAGTTTGTTTTTCAGCTCCTCCATTTCGGCGCTGTCCTTCAGCGTAGAACCGCCCAAAAGCTTTGCGCCGTGTTTGTCCGCATATTCACAAAGGCTGTTTACATCTTCCGAATTGAGCGCAATCGGCTTATCTATCCACAGCGGTATGTTTGCGTCCACAAACGGCTTTGCCTGTTCAAAATGGTTTGCGCCGTTTCTTGTCACGATAAAAGCAACATCTACCTTGCCAATCATTTCTTCATACGATTCGCAAAGCGTTTCTATGCCGTATGTATTTTTAATATATTCTGCGCGTTCCTGTTGGTTTGGCTCTGCCCAAAGATGGGTAACTTTTGCATCAATCAGTTTTTTTTCGTTTATAAGCTTTGCAAATTGTTCCGAATGGTAGCTTTCAGCGCCTATGATACCGACTTTGTACATAAAATCACAACCCTTTCCGCAATAAATAAAAATTCAGATACTTATGTGTCTGAAAATGCGGGACTGCGTACAGTCCCGCAAAATTAAATTAATCCTGAGTCATATCGCGCGCAATTTCCCACGGGATTTCAAGACGTGTGGGCTTGTTTGCCATATGGTTTTCTATGTCGGTAAGAAGTGCGTTTGTAATTGCGTCGCGGCGGTCAACCGTAGGACCTGCCATGTGGGGCATAAGCATAACCTTATCATGACCTACGAGCGGACTGTCAGCCGTAACAGGCTCTCTGTGATATACATCGAGCATTACGAAAATACGGTCTTTTTTAATCTCGTCAAGCAAATCCTCTTCATTTACAACAGCGCCTCTTGCCGTATTCATAAACAGCGCGCCGTCTTTGATAAGAGAAAGATGTTTTTTGTTAATCATGCCGATTGTGTGGGGATTTTTTGCGGTTTGCAGCGATATTATGTCGCATGTTGCAAACAAATCCTCGAGCGAAACCTGCTCTGCGTTGTATTCGTTAAGCAACTCCTGCGGCAGAGATTTGCGCGAATATATCTTGATTTTTGTGTGGAAAGGCTTCAGAAGCGGCAGAAGATATTTTGAAATCGTGCCGTAGCTTACAATTCCGACAGTTCTGTCCAAAAGTCCCTTTGTGAAGTTTTCGGCAAGATTGGGTCCCTGCCATTTTCCTTCCATGCTGAGTGCATGTGAAACTCTCGGGATAAGACGCAGCGATGCAAGCATGTACGCGATAACGCCCTCTGCAACCGATTCTGCATACATTTCATTTCCGCTCATTACGATTATGCCGCGTTTGTATGCTTCTTCACACACATATCTTGCAACCGAGCCGCCCGTATGAGCTATGTATTTAAGACTGTCGGCATGCTCCAGAACTTCTTCATCTATTTTCGGCGAACCCCAGCCTGTTATTACAATATCAACGCCCTTGATTTTTTCACACAATTCCTCATGAGTTATCTGTGCGGTTGTTTCGTTAAGTGTTACATTGCCCATTTTTCTCATGCGTTCAACCGTTTCGGGATAAACAAACGAATCAAATGTCGCTCCCTGCGGGATTGTAACTAAAATCTTCATAAAAATACACTCCTTATATTTATCAGAGGCTGCGCTCTGATTATTTACGATAAAAGTTAACCGGTAAAATATAACTATGGCTTATTTGCTTGTAATCCAAACCGTTTTGTTTCCGCTCTCCCAGCCGATATTCATGCCAAAGGTTTCACCTATGAAGCGTATCGGCACAAGAGTTCTGTCACTTACTATAACCGACGGTGAATCGAGATGTGCGTCATATGATGCGCCGTCATAGTACTCAATGTGCGCAGTGTCGGAACCGACTGTGGTAGTTATTGTGTTGCCGCCTTTTTTCAAAGTTATCAGCTTTGATGACGGCTCGTATGTAACGTATGCGCCGAGCGCCTCGGAAATTGCACGCAGCGGCACAAGAGTTCTGTCATTTACTATAACGGGAGGCTGGTCAAATGCGACATAATGCCCGTCTATGCGGACTTCTGCACCTTGGCTCTCAATATTTTCATACGGGTTGCCCTTCGGCTTGAAAATGTTATGGTCATATGTTCTGTCAACAAACATATAGTCACCGCGCAGCGAATGCATGTTAAGTATGGAAAAAGCCGAAGCGTCATTGCACTGATGCCATGATATTCCGTCATATGTAAGCAGATTTGCCGCTTTTCCGCCGGCAGCAGTTCCGATTACCGAACCGTAACGGTCGAGGGTAACCCCGTCGGGCAGAATTATGCTCGATGAGCCCGAAGGCGTTTTTATGAACGCGCCCGAGGTGTTTTTCGATATGCTGCGCCATGAATATATTTCACGCGGATTGCCGTTATTATCAAGCGTTTTATACACGGGGGAGTAATATGTATCGGCCCACTCCCACGATGAATTGGCAGAACATTTGTAAATATCCGTAAAACTGCCGCTGTCCGATACTGCGGCATAATATGTGCCGCCGCAAAATGAAAGCTCAAAATTGCTTGTGTTGTCGGGCGGCGATATTTTTGTTTTTTCTGCTTCGGGCGCAGATGCGTATGATATTTCGGCGCCTTTTGTACCGGCGCCGTTTTTCAAAAATATGTATGTTCCGTTTTGTGCGTCGTAATCTATGCGGTCATAGGGAAGAATATGAGTTTGCCCCGAAACGATTACACAGCAAACAGTACCGTCTGCTGTATTTATGCCGTTTAGTATGAATAAACCGCTGTATCTGTCAATTGCAAATCTGCCGTCGGAAAGAGAACTGCTTACAAGCTCCCAGTTCTGTGCGTCAAGCGAATAATACAGAGAAGAGCCGTTTTCGCCGCCTTTTTCATATGCGACATATAAGCCGTTGTCACAGTGAATGACCGTGTCGGGCGAAAACTTTTTAAGAAGAGTGAAATTTGCTCCATCGTAAGATTTTGCAAGATTTCCGTTATAGAAAACCGTCAGAAAATCAGAAACTGTTTTTCTATCGGATACTATTTTTGCACCGTATGAGCCGTCTATGCAGTGCCAAGAACGGGCATCGTGCGAATAAAAAAGAGAACCGTCTTTCTGGCTCATATAATATACGCCGCCGACACAAACAATGTTGTCCGAAGATATGCTGTCCTCGGGGTAATTTGTGTTAACGATATCGAAGTATGTATAATTTTGTGCGAATGCGGCAGAACACAATACCGCGGCCGCCAGAATAAACGCCGTAAATGCGGCGGATAATTTCCGCATTAAAATCCCCCCTTACGGTTATTTATATTACCATAATGAGGACAAGATGTCAACGAAAAATAAAGGTAAAAACGGCGCAAAATACGGCAAAAAAAGTGTAAAAATTTTTCATCATGCGAAAAGACGGGGCACAAAGAAAAAAACACTTGCCAAATGCAGGTAAATGGTATATAATATATATCGTATTTTGTACAAAAAAGAAATTTATTTTAAATCCGGAGGTAATTTTAATGTTTGATGTTATTGCATATGCACAGGGAACCGGCGACGGAAACGGTTTTGCCGGAGTATCGAGTATCATAATGATTGTTGCTATGTTTGCAATAATGTATTTTATTCTCATCAGGCCGCAGAAGAAAAAGGAAAAACAGACAAAGGAAATGATTGCGGCTTTGGGTGTCGGCGATGTTATCACAACAATCGGCGGAATTATGGGCAAGGTTGTTAAAATTAAAGATGACGAGGTGCTTGTTGTAACAGGCATGGTCGGAAATCCGAATGAGCGCTCGACAATGCGCTTTGCAAAATGGGCAATCCGCGATGTTGTAAAAAAGGCGGAAACAAAGCACGCTGCGCTTGATGAGCCGGAAAAAGCAGATGAAACGGAAGAAAAAAGCGGTGATAACTAATTAAATGGAATAAAACAAAGTTTCTCCGAATAGTGTATAGTACATACACTGTTCGGAGTTTTTTTATGCATGGGAACCTATGGATATGGCTGCTTATTTCTAAAAAAGGCGTGTCAAAACTGCATAGCAAAAAAATAATATAATCGGAGGCGGTAATTATGAATGAAACTGTGTCGCCGCAGGACGGCGTAAAGAAAACGGCTGCTCTCATAAAGGGGGTAGGGCTGGCGGTTATTATCAGTGCGGCAGCGCTTGCACTGCTGGCGGCGGTAATGCTTTTCGGCGGCGTGCCCGAATGGCTCATGGGTCCGGCAGCAATAGCGGCGAGTCTTATAAGCGTATTTCTGGGCGCAGTGAGCACGGTGAAAAAAATCGGTGAAAAGGGCTGGCTCTGGGGAGCGGTGTGCGGCGGCATATATTACGCCATTGTTTATATGTGCGCACTTGCGGCGATGGGGGAGTTTAATTTTTCGCTGAAAACGGCGCTGATGATACTTATAGGAATATTTGTCGGAGCGGTCGGAGGCATATTTGCCGTAAACAGCTCGCAGACAAGGCGCAGACGCTAAAAAAGCTCCGTATACAAAAAGGTATACGGAGCTTTTTTTATGCTGGGCTATTTTGTAAGCACAATTGATTTTCCGTCAAATTCAATAGTCAGTTTATCTTCCTCCGATTTGAACGGAAGTGTAATTTTTGAGGCTGAGGCATTATCGTCAATCGTGAGCACATCGTTTGCCATAAGATATGAGCCCGAATATGTTACAAGAGCATTGCTTGCACTAACATACGTAAAGCTCGCCTCGCTGTCCGCAATGTTTAAAAATGCATATGAGCCGTCGTCGGCAATACCGCTCTTCCATTTTCCCTCATAGGCATTCTCGGGACTATTGAAAGCATTGTTATAGTTAACATAGCGGAATTCAACCTTATCACCATTTGTGATCGCGGCTGTGGCTGCGCCTGTTTGTGAAAGCGAGCCGTTTATATACAGGAGCCAGCCGTTTTCTTTTGTTGATTCTATGCCGCTGAAGCTGTCAAACATGCCGTTTTGGTATTTGTATGAAATGTTGTTCGCTTTGCATGCCTCAATTATTGCGTCGGCGGCCGCAGGCGATGTCTTTTTAAGAGTAACGGCGCCGTCGGTGACGATATAGTCGGAGCTTATTGTGACGTTTACGGAGATTTCAGGCGCATTGCCGGAGCATGCGGACAAAATCAGAATTACTGTCATAAGGGACAGCAGGATAAACCTTTTTGTTGTTTTCATACATTATTCCTCCCGCGAAAATTTAAAATCATATTCTCCTTCGGGCAGCGCCTCGTCGGTATCGCCGATTATAACCCTTGCCGGTTTCGGCAGGACTACATGGACATCGTTTTTGTCAACAGTTACGCTTATTCCTTTGTGTTCAGCCTTTACATATTCAACATTTTTCAGCGGCAGCGGCTTTATAACAAGACCGTCTTTTGTATATTTAATGCCGCCGAGGTAGCGATAGAACCAATGCTCAACCTCGCTGAACATATGATGATTGCATGACTGAGTCATGTCCCAGGATTCGCAAAGCGTGGTGTTCCCCTGCAAAATCCAGTATGCATAGCTCGGGAAAGTCGGATTTGTTACCATTTTATACAAAGTATCCATATATCCGTACTCGGACAGAGCCGTAAAAATGTATTTTGCACCCAGATGTCCGCAGTCGATATGGAAACCGTTATCCTCCACAAGTTTTGCGAGCTTTGCGGCAGCTTTTATGTTTTCGTCCCCGTCAAGCAGACCCTGATATATGGCGCATGCCCAAAATGTCTGATATGATTCAAGCGTACTGTCGTTTAAAAATCTGCCGCGCCATGCTTTCTTTGCAAGCTCGGCTTTTTTCTCCCATATACTGCTGTCTTTTCCTATAATCTGCGCCATTTGCGCCATAATTATGCAGTCAGAGTACATATAGGCGGTATCCGTAACGGCGCGCGGGCATGAAGGCTCGCGCACAGGCAGCCAGTCGCCGAGACCGAAGTCAGCAATACCGTCCGTGCACATTCTTTCAAAATAGCCCATATATAAAACCATGTTTTCCCACATGTCCTTTATCAGTTCCGCCGAGCCTGTGTTTATATACACGTTGTACGGTATAATCAACAGCGCACTGTCAAAGGACGGACCGCAGCCCCAGTTATAGCCCCAGCCGGCGCTGGGAATAATTCCGGGAAGCTGACCGTTCGGACGCTGTGCGTCTTTGAAATCGCGCATCCATTTTGCGTATGACGATGCGGCATCAAAATTCATAAGCACCTGCTGTGAGGAAAACTGTGCGTCGCCGGTCCAGCCGAGCTGTTCGCGGTGCGGACAGTCCGTAGGCATCCACATATAATTTGAAAGAGTTGAACGTATGCTTGCCTCATGGATTTTGTTGAGCATTTCATCGCTCGAAACAAAGCTTCCGATTTGCTCTAAGTCTGTATGGAAAACTTCGGCTTCTATTTCAAAGCTTTCCGGGGCGTTTTCAACCAACACATATCTGAAACCATGGTAGCAGAACAGGGGATAAAAAACTTCTTCCTTTCCGCTGCATATAAAAACGTCCTGGTTCCATATTGGCATTTCGTTGCGCGCATAAACGCTGCAGTTTCCGAGAGGCTTGCCGTTTTCATCAAGCCGCTCATCATATGTAAGCTTGATTTTCTGACCCGATTTTCCGCATACCTTTATTCTGGCACGGCCGCTGATGTTTTCTCCGAAATCATAAAGACCTTCTTTGCACGACACGGGCTTCAGTGTTCTTTTTATGCGTACGGGAGGCATATCGGTTGTTTCAAGCAGTCCGCCCGGTTCATGGGCACATACGGCATATTCCCAGCCGGTATCGTCATATCCGGCTCTGTCAAATCCGAGACGGCGCAGTCTTGCGTCACAGCATTCTCCCTGACGCACATGATTATATATAACAGCGCCCTCGGTGCAGCGCCATGAGGTGTCGCTTGTCAGAATTTCCTTTTGTCCCGATATGTATGTAAGTTCAAGCTCTGCCGTCATTTTCGGCTTATCCTTCCATGAAGCCATTTTTTCCGTCCAGAGTATCATATTTTCATTATAAAATCCGTTTCCGACATAGACGCCTATGGCATTTGTGCCGGAATTTATAAGAGATGTCACGTCGTATGTGCGGTAAATAACGCGTTTATCATAGCATGTATAAGGAAAGCTTAATACTTCATCTGCAACGGGACTGCCGTTTATTGTGCACACACCTGCTCCGAGAGCACATACGGAAAGGACTGCTTTTGCAACGCCTTCGGTTATATTAAATTCTTTTCTGAAGTATATACTGCCGTTTATTTTATCAAAATTTTCAGGCATCATGTCAGGCACGGAGCTTATTGTAAGCCATTTTGCGCCGTTCGGCAGTGCGCCGCTTTTTGCATTCATAATTTACTTCCTCCGCAAAAGTTTTTTGTTATGCTGTTATTTTAACCGCAATAATAGTTTTTGTCAATGGTGGAGATATATTATTAAATTTTTGTTAAATAAGAAAAAAGCGTTTGTGATTTTGCGGTGTGTATGCTATACTGTAAAAAGTACTGATGAGAAATGAGAACAGGTTAAGAAAGAAAACTGCAATCGGATTTTATGAGCCGATAGATTGAAAGACATATATAAAGACAGATATAAAAAGGGAAAGAAGGCGTATATTATGCTGTGCAGCAGATGTCATAAAAATGTTGCCGTTGTTTTTATAACAAAGCTTGAGGGCGACAAACAGACAAACGAAGGCTTGTGCCTTTCATGTGCAAAGGCAATGGGTATTGCACCTATAGAGCAGTTTGTGGGACAGATGGGAATTGATGATTCCGATATTGACGCGATAAGCGACGAACTTAATACAATGATGGAGGGGCTTGAAAGCGGCGAAATGAACGAAGAGCTTGCGGGAGAGCTTGAGGCGATGGGGGAAGATGCGCCGAAAACGATGAACTTTTTCAGCCAGATGCTCGGAAATTTTGCGCCAAAGGCTTCAGGTGAAAGCAAAAGCGACGACGGACATAAAAACTCAAAAGCCGCGTCAAAAACATCTCCGCGCTCAAAAAAGAAAAAGAAAATGCTTGAAACTTATGGCACAAATCTGAGCGAAAAAGCGGCGCAGGGACTTGTTGACAAGGTTATAGGCAGGGATAAGGAAATTGAGCGTGTGGTTCAGATATTAAACAGGCGCACAAAAAACAATCCTGTGCTGCTCGGTGAGCCTGGCGTCGGAAAAACGGCGATTGCGGAAGGACTGGCTATGCGCATTTATGAAAAGCAGGCGCCGCCGAAACTGTTTGACAAAGAGGTGTATCTGCTTGACTTTACCGCGCTTGTTGCGGGGACGCAGTTCCGCGGTCAGTTTGAGGCAAGACTGAAAAGTCTGATAGAAGAAGTAAAAAGCATGGGCAATATAATCCTGGTAATCGACGAACTTCATAACATCGTCGGAGCAGGTGATGCCGAGGGTGCGATGAGTGCGGCAAATATATTGAAACCGGCACTTGCGCGCGGTGAAATCCAAGTTATCGGTGCGACTACGCTGACCGAATACCGCAAGCACATAGAGAAGGATACAGCGCTTGAACGCCGTTTTCAGACTGTAATCGTCGAGGAGCCGTCGATAGAGGAAAGTATTGAAATTCTGAAGGGAATACGCGGATATTATGAAGATTATCACAGCGTAAAGATTTCTGATGAAGTTATTGCGGACGCAGTCAGACTGTCGGAGCGCTATATAACGGACAGATTTTTGCCCGATAAGGCGATTGACGTTATAGATGAAGCCGGTTCAAGGGCAAATCTGCGAAATACGGCGCTTACAGAGCTTGCGGAGCTTGAAAAAGAGCTTGACGAAGTTTTGTGCCGCAAGGAGGATGCCGCACGTGCCGACTCGGTGGACGACTATCAGAAGGCGGCAGAGCTTAAATTTGCGGAGTTTAAACTCCGCGAGGATATCGAAAAAAAGAAAAATGAGAGCAAAAATGTTGAAATTACGATTGACGATATTGCCGGGGTAATAGAAGCATGGACAAAAATACCCGTGCAGAGAATAACTGAGGTTGAGTCGGAAAAGCTGTTAAATCTTGAAGAGCGTATACATGAGAGAATTATCGGGCAGAATATGGCTGTGGACAGCGTATGTAAAGCTGTACGCCGCCGCCGTGCCGGAATTTCAAAGAAACTCAGACCGGTATCGTTTGTGTTTGTCGGACCGACGGGTGTCGGAAAAACGGAGCTTGTCAAGGCGCTGGCAGAGGCGATGTTTGACAACGAGGAAGCAATTATCCGTCTTGATATGAGCGAATATTCGGAAAAACATTCGGTTGCAAAGCTTATAGGTGCGCCTCCGGGATATGTGGGGTATGATGACGCCGGACAGCTGACCGAGAAAGTGCGCCGCAAACCGTATTCGGTTATATTGCTTGATGAAATAGAAAAAGCACATCCGGAGCTGTTTAATATACTTCTGCAAATACTTGATGACGGCAGAATTACGGACAGCCATGGGAAAACGGTAAGCTTTGAAAATACTGTAATTGTTATGACATCAAATGCCGGAAGTGATTTGAAAACGGGCGGTTTGGGCTTTGTGAGCGATGAGGCTGCAATTGAGTCTAAGGTTGATACGGCGCTGAAATCGATTTTCAGACCGGAATTTTTAAACAGAGTTGATGAAACTGTAGTGTTTAAACAGCTTAAAAAGGACGAACTTATGCAGATTATCGGCCTCATGCTTGCCGATATGACGGGTGAGCTTGGCGCGAAGGGAATAAAGCTTGAGGTAAGCAATGAGGCTAAAGAGCTTATACTCAAAGAAGGCTATGACCCGAAATACGGCGCAAGACCGCTCAGAAGAGTAATACAGAAGCGCATTGAGGACGAGATTGCATATATGGTAATCAAAAATGAGCTGACAGAGGGCGACAGCGTGAGCGCCGATGTGCGCGACGGGAAAATATGTATTGTTAAAGGTTAGTAAGGTTCTGTGTGTCCCTGTGCAATATGGCGCTGTGAGCCGTTTGTGCAGGGACATATAAGCGCTTTTTTTGCGGCACTGACGGTGGGATTTTGTAAAATTTGAAAAAAAGTACGACTTTTTGAAAAAAAGTGTTGACAAATGATTGTTTAACTGGTATAATCTATAAAGTCAGCTAACGAATACGAAATAATATGCGGGTGTAGTTCAATGGCTAGAATCTCAGCCTTCCAAGCTGATTGTGTGGGTTCGATTCCCATCACCCGCTCCAAAATGTGCCTGTAGCTCAGTTGGATAGAGCAACTGCCTTCTAAGCAGTAGGTCCTGGGTTCGAATCCCCGCAGGCACGCCATTTTTTTTAATGCAGTGTTTTGATTTTAAAAGTATTTTTAATTTTGAAATTTGCATTTGAGTAATATGGTGGGTATAGCTCAGTTGGTTAGAGCGCCAGATTGTGGCTCTGGAGGTCGTGAGTTCGACTCTCACTATCCACCCCACAAATAAACTTATTGTGATGATGGGATGTAGCCAAGCGGTAAGGCACCAGACTTTGACTCTGGCATTTCGTAGGTTCGAGTCCTGCCATCCCAACCATATATGGGCCATTAGCTCAGTCGGCAGAGCACTTGACTTTTAATCAAGGTGTCCGGAGTTCGAATCTCCGATGGCTCACCAAAAATCCGTACGCAAAAGCGTACGGATTTTTACTTATTACTTTTTCACTCTTCACTAAAGCTTGTCGATTTTTGCTTAATTGCATATCGGATATCTGTAGTGAGTGTAAAAATATTCCGAACCGCTGACATAGGACGTGAATGTATTCATGAAACTCAATTATGAAACTGTAAAAAAATAACATGCGGTGCTGCAAGGGTTACAGAGGACGATGGATTTCGGTTTTATCGTTTTACCGAGGAGCAGGAGGAAATCTACCGTAAATATCGCAGTTGGTTTATTGAAAAAACTTTTTCTGCGCCCGGTGTATGTCTGAATTTTAGAACAAACAGCCGGAATTTATATATTTTAAATTTTTTTAATTTTACGCTTGACACGGGCATACTATCGGTGGTATACTATTATACATGATGTGTCTTATACGGACAGGTATCGAAGTGGTCATAACGGCCCTGACTCGAAATCAGGTAGTCGCGCAAGCGGCTCGTGGGTTCG
>CAKSHB010000025.1 GCA_934456295.1 uncultured Clostridia bacterium
ACTGCTTTGCCCTCGATTTTTGCTGCACCGAGTTTGGTGATGAGCGATTTATACGGAAAATCACCATAGCCGTCCATTATTGTATATGTGCTTTGTGTGCCGAATTCTGTCTGCTCCATTACCGGAACAGGAAGGGCATTGTATACGAGTTGCGCAACGGTTGCCCTTGTTGCATCAGACTCTTTGTTTACAACGCTTACATTTTTTGTAACGCCGTATTTTTTTGCAGTTTCAAGATAACCGTCAGGCCATCCGCCTTTTGCTGCTGCCATTGGTTCATAGCCGAGAGCGACAATAAGCATTTTAGCTGCCTGTTCATATGTCACATTGCTCTCGGGTTCAAATGTACCGTCACCCATACCGCTTACAATTTTATTGCCTGCGGCCACAGCGATATAGTTTATAGCCCAGTGATCTTTCGGAACATCTTTAAAGATATTGTCGGTTTGGCTGTTGCCGGGAAGTTCCGGTACAGCATTTTCGAGCCCGAGCGCACGGCATACTACGGTACAAAATTCTGCTCTTGTAATATTATTATTAGGTCTGAAGGAACCGTCGGCGTATCCTTTGAGGATATTAAGTGTGGACAGCGTTTGAACTGCGCTGTTATAATATGCGTCACTTGCAACATCGCTGAACTTCGCAACGCTTGTTACATCGTCGTTGTTTGTTTGGTTTGGTTTAGCGGCGGTTGTGCCGTCATCTGTTGTTTTTTCCGGTACTCCGATAACCTTTGCCGTTGTAATCGTTGTTGTTTCATTATTGTAGGTGAGTATGAGAGTTCCTATCATAAAACCGAGATGGTACATGTCGACGGCGTCTTTTCGACGGAAATCGTCGCTCAATTCTATCTTGGAGCCGTTTGTTGCAGCTTCCTGAAGTTTTGCAAGAAAGTCTTCTGTTGAAATATCGTTTGTCATAAAAATGGTCTTAAGGCGTGCCTCAACCGCAGATTTGTCTTCGGCAAGCTTGGCTGCATCTTCGTTTGCCGCAAATGAAACTTGTGCAAAAACGGTCAGAACGAAGCAAAGCATAGAAAGCAGACATATAATTTTTCCGGATTTTTTCATTTTTACTGTGTCCTCTTTTCTTGTATTATTTTTTGATTTACACCAAAAAATATCATATCATAAAACCGCGGTACAATCAAGCGGAATTTGATTTTATTTGACACGTGCAAAAATACATGCTATAATTATAGCAACAAAATATCATAATAAAGGTATAATGTTTCTATAAGGAGTTGATTTTATGAACATCAGACCGTCAGCGGCAATCAGAAACAACTACAATGATATTTCCAATTATTGTAAAACAACGGGAGAGCCCGTTTATCTCACAAAAAACGGTGAAGGTGATTTGGTGGTTATGGATATCGAGGCTTTTTCAAGACGCGAAAAGATGCTTAAATTAAGAGAGGAGCTTGTTGCCGCAGGGGAAGAAAGACTTATGGGGAAAAAGGGATATTCGGTTGATGAGATTGATAAAATGCTTGTCGATGCTATATCTGAGGTGAGTCATGGCAGATAAAAAATATAATGTTATACTTTCGGATAAGGCTGCGTCAATGCTTATAAATCATGTAAGATTTTTGGCAAAGGTTTCTGCGGAAACCGCAAAAAAGCTTCATAGGGATATTATTGCCGAAATAAAAGTTTTGGAACTTATGTCGGAAAGCTATCCGTGGATTAGCTATGGTGAGATTGCCGCAAACAAATACAGGAAAAAGCTTGCGGCAAAAAGATACCTGTTAATTTATCAAATCTGTGGCAGCACAGTTTACGTTGATTATGTTCTTGATTGCAGGCAGGACTATAAATGGCTGTTATAAAGTAAATATCGGAAAAACATTTTAGCATCGGAGAAAGGTACTTATGATAAAATTCAGAAAACTGACAATAGAAGATAAAGCATGGTTTGACGAGGCGCTGAAGGGCTGCGGCTACGGCATATATGAGTACAATTTTACATCGGCGTTTATATGGAGCGCAATGCTCGGAATAAGCGTTGCCGATATGCGCGGAAGTATTATAATTGCGTCAAATAACGAGAGTACGTTTTTATATCCGTACGGAAAATGCGGCGGTATAGCCGGAGTTGAGCTTATTATGGAGCATTGCAGCGAAAAGGGGATTGCGCCGCGCTTTTACAGCATACTGCCGCAGATGAAGGCGGAGCTTGAGGCGGCATATCCCGGAAAATGGAAATTTGTGCAGAACCGCAACGCGGGCGACTATATATATGAAACGGAAAGCCTGACGACGCTTCGGGGCAAAAAGCTGTCATCAAAGCGCAACCATATAAACCGATTTGAGCAGGAATATCCGAACTGGCGCTATGAGCGCATAACGCGCGATAATATAGGAGACGCGTTCGAGATGAACATGAAATGGTGTGCCGAGATGGACTGTCAAAATTCAAAAGGACTGCGTGAGGAAGGGTGCGCCGTAAGGTGCGCGTTTAAAAATTTCTTTGAACTGGGGCTTGACGGCGGAATTTTGTACGCAAATGATGAGGCAGTTGCGTTTTCGATGGGTGAAAGGCTCGATGATAATACATACCTTGTGCATATTGAGAAGGCATATGCGGAGGTGAACGGTGCATATCCCATGATAAATAAGCAGTTTGTGCTGCATAATGCGGAAGGGTATAAGTATGTAAACCGTGAGGAGGACGAGGGTGACGAGGGGCTGCGCCGTGCAAAGCTTTCGTATCAGCCGGCGGTTATAGCGCAGAAATATGATGCTGTGTACATTGGTGACTGAGGGTATGCCGCATTGTAAATGAAGGAGATATATGTATGATAATGCTTTTGGACGGCAGATATGTTGAGAGCGCACAGCGGCTTTGGGAGCACGTTTTTTGTGAGGACGAAAAATCGGTGCGCTTTTATTTTGAGCATATATATCCGAAGAGCGAAATGCTGGTCGATACCGAGGACGGCAAGGTTGTTTCGATGCTGACATTGCTGCCGCTGAAAATCGGGAGTGGAGAAACCGATGCCGCAGCGAGATGCGTGTATGCTGTGGCGACACATGAGGATTACAGAAACGAGGGCAGAAGTACGCGGCTGATAAATTATGCGCATGAGTATATGAAGGAAAATGGAGTATCGGCAGCGGTTGTGACGCCTGCGGAAAAAGGGCTGTTTGCGTTTTATGAGCGTTTTGGGTATGAGAGCGTGTTTAAGGTTGGATATGAGAAATTCCGCGCCGGGAAAAATGGGGCGGGCTTGGACGGATACACGGCTTTGCCGTGCGGAGTGCACAAGTATTTTGAACTTCGGGAAAAGGCATTTGGCGGTGGCATGTTTGCCGAATGGGGCGAGGATATGCTTGGGGAAATTATGGCTTATGAAAGGCTCGGAGGCGGTGAGTTTTATCTTTTATGCGGACATGGCTCGGAGGCGGCGGTGCACTGTGAAAGGTGCGGCTCTGAGCTGTATGTGAAGGAAATCGCGTCATGCACCATGGACACGGGTTTGGCGGCGCAGATTTTGTGCAGACATTTCGGCTGCGGAATGTGCCGTGTACGCATTGGATACGGCGGCAAAGATTTTGCAATGATGAAGCGGTTTGACGGTAAAAACGGCGGAAACGGCAGTGCATATTTTAATCTTGCGATGGAATAACACGGACGCTGTAAACCGCAGGTTTTTTGTAATACGGGAACTTTATAGAAAAATAATGCGTCTTAATATATGAAGAAAAAATATGTGAGGAGGCATATAAAAATGTATAAAAAGCTGAAAGGACTGCTGTGTCTGGTACTTGCGGCGGCAATGATGACAGGTACGGCATCATTTTGCGCAGAGATGACAGATTTGGCGCGCGAGGATATACCAAAGGCGCAGACCGAGGCGGACGGACTGTATAAACTCGGCATACTGAAAGGGACGGGAAACGGGCTTGAGCTTGACAGGGAGGTTACGCGCGCGGAGGCACTGACGCTCATATGGCGGACGACGGGAGCGGTATTTGAGTCCGGCTGTTATGTGAAGCCGTCATTTGACGATATAGAAGGACATTGGGCATGTGGTACCATCGAGATGTTTTATCATGCCGGCTATATAAACGGCACGAGCGATACGACATTTGAACCTGACAGAACCGTTACGGGGCGCGAGTTTGTAAAAATTTTGCTGACTGTCATTGGGTATGACGGTGTAACGATTGAAAATGCGTATGATAAGGGTATCGCATCGGAACTGCTTTTGAATAACTTTACAAAGACAGTTGTAAAAAATGATTATATACTCAGCCGCAGCGATACGGCGCGCCTGTGCTTTGATGCGCTGTGTGCAAAGACGCCTGACGGAAAAATGCTGTATAAAAGGCTGATTGAGCAGGGCGTGTATAATGAGAGCGACTTTAAGGACGTATTGTATTTATCGTCGGGAGAAGCAAAGGACAAAAACGCTTTGTTCGGAGACAAGATAGATAAGCTTATGCCGCAGGATAAGAACTACATGTTTTCGCCGCTGTCGATAAAGATGGCTCTTGCTGTGGCGGCAAACGGCGCGGCGGGGGATACGCGTGCCGAAATACTTGAGGCATGCGGCATTGACGATTTGGACGGATTTAACAAGCTTGCGGCAGAGATGATTGAAAAGTATTCGCGCACGGACGTGCTGCGGCTCGATATTTCAAATTCCGTATGGATAAATGAAAGCCGCGCTTTGGCAAGATTTACGGACGCATATAAAAACAGCATAGCCGAGTATTATAACGGCGATGTCGGAAGCGTTAATGATGAAAATGCGCTTGAGAAAATCAATGGCTGGGTAAATGAGAAAACAAACGGAAAAATTCCGAAAATTATCAGTGACAGCGATTTTTGGGCATTTATCGTAAATGCAGTATATTTTAAAGGATACTGGCAGAAGGAGTTCTATGAAAGTGCGACAGCGCCGGAGGTATTTACGGACAAAAACGGCAAAGAGAGCAATATTGATTTTATGCACAAAACAAGCTATATGGGGTATTATGAGAGTCCCGATAAGGACATTCAAATCGTAAAACTCGGCTATAAAAACGCGCTTTATACGGAAGATGAAAACGGTGAGATAAAAACAGAGCGCAACGGCGATGTTGATGTGAGCATGTATGTGATACTTGCGCCGTCGGATAAAGATGCGGCACAGCTCGCTTCGTCGGATATGACAAAAAATACATATATTAAGCTCAGTATGCCAAAGTTTAAGATTGAGTATGATACAAAGCTTAACGATATACTTAAAGGTATCGGGATAAAGACGGCGTTTGATAAAGAAAAGGCGGATTTTTCAAAAATGTTTGCCTCAGAAAGGGTATGGCTGACAGACACGGTTCACAAAACGTATATATCGGTAGACGAAAAAGGCACGGAGGCGGCTGCGGTTACGGGAATTGAAGCAGGAGGAACTGCGCTTCCGCCGGAGCCTGTTGAGGTAAAAATCAACAGACCGTTTAAATTTGTGATACGTGATAATATAGGCGGCGAGGTGCTGTTTATGGGCGAATATGCATACCCGAGCGGTTCGGCGGATACGGTTTTTGCTGAAAAGTAAACGGATAAAATTAAGACAAAAAAGAGAAATGAAAAAAGAGCGGATATCCGCTCTTTTTTTGTGTGCTGTGCAAAATATTTTAAACTTAATAAAAAACTTGCTATTTGTATGCGGCTGATGTATAATATTAATGATTATTTTTTTGAGGTGACTAATATGATAACGCTGACGGAGCAGTTTGAGGCAAAGGACAGCTTTGACGTAATTGTTGCAGGAGCGGGCGTTGCCGGCGTGAGTGCGGCGGTTGCGGCGGCAAGATGCGGCAAAAGGGTTATGCTTATCGAAAAAAACGTTATTCTCGGCGGACTTGCCACATCGGGGCTTATAAACCTGTTTGTGCCGATGTGCAACGGACGCGGTGTAAAGATAATAAAGGGCATGTGCGACGAGTTTGTGCGCACGGCGATAAAATACGGTTATGACACAATTCCCGATGACTGGAAAAGCGGCGGCGATACTGCCGATACAAATGAGCGTTATCACACACATTATTCTCCGTCGATATTTGCGCTTGCGCTTGCAAAGCTGCTTGATGATGAGGGTGTGGAGCTGTTTTATGATACAGTTGTGTCATCGCCTGTCATGGAGGGCGGACACTGCAAGGGACTTATCCTCGAGAGTAAATCGGGACGCGAATATTATGAGGGCAAAATTATAATTGATACAACGGGCGACGCTGACATCTTGTACCGCGCCGGTGTGCCGACTGTTGACGGAAAAAACTTCTTTTCGTATGTAGCATACGGCACAACGCTTGAAACCTGCAAAAGAGCAGCCGACGAGAAAAACATAGGAGCTTTACAGTTCTGGACAATGGGCGGCGAGGCTACGCTCTACGGTACAAATCAGCGTGAGGGCGAAAGGCTCTACAAAGGAACGACAAAGGAAGATGTTACCGAGTATGTTGTGAGAAACCAGCTGGCGCTGCTTGAGAAGGTTGCAAAGAAGGACAGAAACAGCTATGACATAACCATATTGCCGACAATGCCGCAGTTCCGCACAACACGGCGGCTTGACGGCGACTATACGCTGACGGTTGATGACGCTTACCGCCATTTTGACGATTCCGTTGCGGCTGTATGCGATTTTGACAGACGCGACTATCTGTTTGAAATTCCGTACAGAACGCTCGTACGTAAGGGTTATGACAACCTTATTACCGCCGGCAGAAGTGCATCGGGCGAAGGGTACGCATGGGACGTTATACGCGTAATACCGCCGGCAATCCTTACGGGACAGGCGGCAGGAAATGCGGCGGCTATGGCGCTTGAGTACGGCTGTTCAATCTGCGATATTGATGTTGCGGCATTGCAGAGTAAGCTTGAAGAGCAGAATGTTATGATACATTTTGACGATGCGCTTGTGCCCGGGGAAGAAAGAGAAGATGCGCATGAGGACATAGGTCATATATAACGGTCCTTGACACATCGCGGCTGATGGATTATAATTTAATTAAAATTTATTTAGATAGGAAGAAGATAAAATGAGTGAAAATGTTATTTATGATGAATTGCGTACATTGCGTCACAGTGCGTCGCATGTGCTGGCACAGGCGGTAAAGCGTCTGTTTCCGAATACAAAGCTTGCGATAGGACCGGCGATTGATAACGGTTTCTATTACGATTTTGACGCAGAAAATCCGTTTACAAACGAGGATTTGGAAAAGCTTGAGGCGGAAATGAAAAAAATCGTGAAGGAAAACCTCAAAATTGAGCGCTTTGAACTGCCACGCGACGAGGCTCTTGAGTTTATGAAGGACGAGCCGTATAAGGTAGAGCTTATAAACGATTTGCCCGAAGGGGAAACAATTTCGTTTTACAAGCAGGGGGACTTCACCGATTTGTGCGCAGGTCCTCATGTGGGATATACGAGTAAGGTTAAAGCTTTTAAGCTGCTCAGCGTAACGGGCGCTTACTGGCGCGGAGATGAGAAAAACAAAATGCTCCAGCGTATTTACGGTACGGCGTTTAAAACAAAGGACGAGCTTGCCGAGTATTTGCAGCGCCTTGAGGAGGCAAAAAAGCGTGACCATCGTAAGCTCGGAAAAGAACTCGGGCTGTTTATGATGAGCGAGGAGGGACCGGGATTTCCGTTCTTCCTGCCAAAGGGAATGATTTTGAAAAATCAGCTTATAGATTACTGGCGCGAAATTCACCGCGAGGCGGGATATCAGGAGATATCGACGCCGATGATGCTCGACCGCAGACTGTGGGAGCGTTCGGGTCACTGGGGACATTATAAAAACAACATGTATACAACGGTTATTGACGGTGAGGATTTTGCCGTTAAACCGATGAACTGTCCCGGCGGCATGCTTGTGTATAAATCGCAGCACCACTCATACAGAGAGCTTCCGCTGCGTGTGGGCGAGCTCGGTCTGGTTCACCGCCATGAGCTGTCCGGCGCACTGCACGGGCTTATGCGCGTTCGCTGCTTTACACAGGACGACGCTCATATATTTATGACGCGCGAGCAGATTAAGGACGAAATAAAGGGCGTATGTGCTCTTATCGATAAGGTATATTCTCTTTTCGGCTTCCCGTATCATATCGAGCTGTCAACGATGCCTGATGACCATATGGGCGACGACGCAGATTGGGAAATGGCGACAAATGCGCTCAAAGACGCTCTGAAGGAAATGGGCAAAGATTTTGAGATAAATGAAGGCGACGGCGCATTCTACGGACCGAAAATCGACTTCCATCTTGAGGATTGTCTGGGACGTACATGGCAGTGCGGCACAATTCAGCTCGACTTCCAGATGCCTGAGAGATTTGAGCTTGAATATATCGGAGCAGATGACAAAAAACACCGCCCCGTTATGATACACCGCGTTGTATTCGGTTCAATTGAGCGTTTTATAGGTATATTGACAGAGCATTTTGCAGGAGCGTTCCCGACATGGCTTGCGCCTGTTCAGGTTAAGGTTCTGACTATTTCGGAAAGACACACCAGGTACGCCGAAAGCATTATGAAAAAGCTGCATGACGCAGGCATACGTGCAGAGCTTGACGCAAGAAGCGAAAAGGTTGGCTACAAAATCCGTGAGGCACAGCTTGAAAAGGTTCCGTATATGCTGGTTGCCGGCGATAAGGAGCAGGAAACGGGCACAGTTTCGGTTCGTGCGCGCAGAGAAGGCGACGGCGGTTCTATGGGTGCGGACGAATTTGTTGAGATGATACTGAAGAAGATAAAGGAAAAAGCGCTGTAAAAGCTATGAAAAATATTGTAAAAATATGTTGACATATAATGCCGGCTGTGGTATTATATTATGGTAACCGCATAAGAAGGGTTTTAAAACTGTATTTGCAGTACCCGAATTAGCGTGACTTCATTTAATAAGGAGGTGCAATCTATGTACGCAATTATCAAAACAGGCGGAAAGCAGTACAAGGTAGCTGAGGGTGATACAATTTTTGTTGAAAAGCTCGACGCTCGGGTTGACGACACATATACGTTTGATACTGTACTTGCAATCGGCGGTGAAGAAGTAAAGGTAGGCAGCCCGGTAGTTGAAGGCGCTACAGTTACGGCAAAGGTTCTCAGACAGGCAAAGAGCAAGAAGGTTATTGTTTTCAAGTATAAGCCCAAAAAGACTTATCGCAGAAAGCAGGGTCACAGACAGCCTTATACAAAGCTGCAGATTGAGAAAATCAATGCGTAATGAGCGTTTAGCGCTTTTTGGGTGTTGATTTCGTAAGAATTATTGTTTTAATAAGTATTGTTTGAAAGCTGAGGTGTATATAAATGGCACATAAGAAAGGTATGGGATCGACCAAGAACGGTCGTGACAGCGAGTCGAAACGACTCGGAGTAAAAAGAGCCGATGGGCAGTTCGTTCTGGCAGGCAACATTCTGGTAAGACAGCGCGGCACAAAAATTCACCCCGGTAATAATGTAGGTATCGGCAGTGATGACACTTTGTTTGCCTTGATAGACGGAAAAGTAAAGTTCGAGAGAAAAGGCAGAGATAAAAAGCAGTGTAGCGTTTATACAGATTGATTTTAAAATCTCAGACTTTTGTCTGAGATTTTTCTTTTAAAAAAACTTTTTAATGCACAAGATAACATATAGGCGGCGTTTTGCTGTGCCGCTTGTGCTTGTTTTTGATTTATAATTATTTTTCGAAAAGAGGGCTGCGATATGTTTTTTGATACGGCAAAGATATACGTCAAGGCGGGCGACGGCGGAAACGGAGCAATTTCTTTTCACCGCGAGAAATATGTTGCGGCAGGAGGTCCCGACGGCGGTGACGGCGGACGCGGAGGCGACATCATATTTGAAGTTGATGAGACGACGACTACGCTGGCAGCGTTTCGCTACAAGAGAAAATATGTTGCCGGAAACGGCGGTGACGGAAAAAGCGGAAAATGTTTCGGAAAAGACGCAGAGGCGCTTGTGATAAAAGTTCCGGCAGGCACGCTTGTGCGCGATGCAAAGACAAACCGTCTTATGGCGGACATGACGCCGCCGAATAACCACACGGTGCTGTTTAAAGGAGGCAACGGCGGCTGGGGCAATACACATTTTGCAACGCCGACAAGACAGGTTCCGCGTTTTGCAAAAAGCGGGCTTAAAGGTGCGGAGCGTGAGCTTTTGCTGGAGCTGAAGCTTATTGCCGATGTGGGGCTGATAGGATTTCCGAATGTGGGAAAATCGACGCTTTTGTCGGTTGTGACATCGGCACGTCCGAAAATTGCAAACTATCACTTTACGACGCTTGAGCCGAATTTGGGCGTTGTGGAACTGGGTAAATACGGAGGCTCGGGCAGCTTTGTAATTGCAGACATACCGGGGCTTATAGAGGGCGCAAGCGAGGGAGTCGGTTTGGGGCATGAGTTTCTGCGCCATGTCGAAAGAACAAGGCTTCTGATACATGTCGTTGATGTATCGGGTATTGAGGGCAGAAATCCGATAGAGGATTTTGATAAGATAAATGCGGAGCTTTCAAACTATGATGAAAAACTGGCGTCACGGCCGATGATTGTTGCGGCAAATAAAACAGATATAATACAGGACGAGGGCGTGTACCGCGAATTCATGGTGGAAATGGAAAAACGCGGCTATGCGGTGTTTGAAATATCGGCAGCGACGCGCGGCGGTGTAGATAAGCTTATGGAGCACGTATCGGCACAGCTTGCATCTCTTCCGCCTGCGGAAAACTTTGAAACGGAGCCGATATTTGAGGAAATTGTTGAGGAGGAGCCGTTCACAATACGCAACGAAAACGGCGTGTATGTTGTTGAGGGCAGCTGGGTCGAAAATCTTGTCGGCTCGGTAAATCTTGCCGACGATGAGTCTTTCGCATTTTTCCAGCGTTCGCTTCGCCGCAGGGGTGTGATTGATGCACTTGAGGAAAATGGAATAAAAGAGGGCGACACGGTGCGCCTTTATGAGATAGAATTTGATTATGTAAGATAAAAAACGGATAAAGCGGGATAGAAACAGGGGTAAACCGTTCGTATAAAAAGGAATTATGCAAAAACAAACGGCGGAAAAAACCGCGGGAGGAAACATATGATAACAAGCAAACAGCGCGCATTTTTGCGCAGTATGGCAAATACGGTTGAGCCGCTTTTTCAGATTGGTAAGGGCGGTATGACGGATAATTTTATAAAGCAGATAGATGAGGCGCTTGAGGCGCGCGAGCTGATAAAAATACATCTGCTTGATTCGGCGTTTATGGACGCACATGAAACCGTTAATGAAATCGCAAGACTTACACATGCCGAGCCTGTGCAGGCAATCGGCTCGAAAGTGGTTCTTTACCGTGAGTCGAGAAACAAAAAGAGAATAGAACTTCCGGTAAAATAATCATATAGGGCTGAAACAGGCGGTGGAGATTTAGCATGAAACGAATAGGACTGTTCGGGGGCACATTTGACCCTATTCATAATGCACATATAGCCATGGGGCATATGTGTGCCGACACACTGGGGCTTGATAAGGTGATATATATTCCGACGGGGGTTATGCACCATAAAGAAAGCCCTGTGCAAAGTCCGCATGTGCGCTTTGATATGGTAAAGCTTGCAGTGTCGGGCGCAGACGGATTTGAGGCAAGCGATTATGAAACAAATAAGCTTACGCCTTCATACAGCACGGAAACAGTGGGTCATTTCAAAAAATTATATCCGGATAGCGAGCTTGTGTTTATACTTGGTGAGGATTCGCTCAATTATATTGAGCAGTGGCATGACGCAGAGCGGCTTTTGCGAATGTGTTCATTTGCGGTCATAGGGCGCGGCGGTTCTGCGGAAAAAATAGGCGCTGAGGCGGCAAGGTTAAAGGAAAAATACGGCACACAGATATATTATGTGCATTCACAGGTGATGGATATTTCGTCGCGCGAGATACGGAGAATGGCGGCAAACGGTGAAAAGATAGAAGAATTTGTGCCGGAGGCGGTGTGTGAATATATCGCACGAAACGGCTTATACAAAGCAGAAGAGTGATGTGCGGAGGAGAGTTTATGGCTGACTTTGATTTTGAAAAGGCAATGGCTGAGCTTAAAAAGCAGCTTAAACCCGAGCGCTATGAGCACAGCGTGGGGGTTATGGAAACGGCATCAAAGCTTGCGGAGAGGTTCGGAGCCGATGTATATAAGGCTAGGGTTGCGGGGATATTGCACGATTGTGCAAAAAATATTGACAAACAGCAGTCATATAAAATGTGTGAGGAGCGCGGAATTGAGCTTGATGAAACCGTAAAGAAGTCATACAAGCTTGTTCATCAGTATTTGGGGGCAGAACTTGCAAAAGAGCAATTCGGGATAGAGGACGAAAGCATTTTGTCGGCGATACGCTGCCACACTACGGGCAAGGAGAACATGAGTACGCTTGATAAGATAATATATCTTGCCGACTTTACGGAGCCGAACCGTGATAAAGAGCCGTTTGACGGGCTTGATGAGCTGCGCAGACTGTGCAGCGCCGATTTGGACGAGGCTATGCTGTATGCGCTTGATATATCGGTTTACAGCATTATGGAGCGGAAAATGTATCTGCACGTTGATACGGTTCGTGCGAGAAATTGGTTTTTGGATAAAAAAATTAATAAAACACTTGAAAATTGCTGAAAATTTTTATATGATAATATACAGAGTATTTTTTGTTCGGAGGTGGAGCAATGCAGACAGAGGCAATGCAGACAAATGATAAGGTCAGGCTGATTGCAAAATGTCTTGATGACAAAAAGGGTAGACGTATCAAAGCTCTTGAGGTTGGAGAGTTTACGACGATAAGCGACTGTTTTGTGATTGCAAGCGGAGGTTCACAGACTCAGGTGAAGGCTCTTGCGGACAATGTGACGGAAAAGCTTGCCGAAAAAGGGCTTGTGCCCGTTCATATCGAGGGATATAATATTGCAACGTGGATACTTCTTGACTACGGAGATGTAATTGTTCATATATTCACGGAGGAAACGCGCGAATTTTATGATATAGAGCGACTGTGGAGTGACGCGGCTGAAATTGAAGTTGATTTTGACAATCAGGCGGAGGCGTAGAATTATGAAATATAACTATACTGAAATTGAGAAAAAGTGGCAGAAAAAATGGGAGGAAAACGAAACCTTTAAGGCATCTAATGAAGATTTATCAAAGCCGAAGTTTTATGCTTTGGTTGAATTTCCTTATCCGTCGGGACATGGTTTGCATGTAGGTCACCCGCGCGGTTATACGGCTCTTGATATTGTTTCGAGAAAGAGAAGGCTTCAGGGATATAATGTGCTTTACCCCATGGGCTGGGACGCATTCGGGCTTCCGACGGAAAATTTTGCTATGAAAAACAAAATTCACCCCAGCAAGGTTACGGCGGATAATGTGGCACATTTTAAAGAGCAGCTCAAAAGCCTTGGTTTTTCATTTGACTGGTCGCGAGAGATAAATACGACGGACAAGGATTACTATAAATGGACACAGTGGATTTTCTTAAAGCTGTTTGAGCATGGTTTGGCATATAAGCAGGAAATGCCGATAAACTGGTGCACAAGCTGTAAGGTCGGACTGTCAAACGAGGAGGTTGTTGACGGCGTATGCGAGCGCTGCGGCAGTGAGGTTGTGCAGAAACGCAAGAGCCAGTGGATGCTTAAAATTACAGAATATGCACAGCGCCTTATCGATGATTTGGACGACCTTGACTTTATTGAAAAAGTAAAAATACAGCAGAAAAACTGGATAGGACGTTCCGAGGGCGCCGAGGTTAAGTTTAAGATTGACGGCGCGGACGAGGAGCTTGTGGTTTATACAACACGTCCCGATACGCTTTTCGGTGCAACGTATGTTGTTTTGTCGCCGGAGCATCCGTATGTGGAAAAATGGAGCGGCAAAATCAAAAATTATGATGATGTAATCGAGTATCAGAAGCTTGCTGCGAGAAAGTCGGAGTTTGAGCGCACGGAGCTTGCAAAGGATAAGACCGGCGTGGCGCTTGAGGGCATATATGCCGTAAACCCCGTAAACGGGGCAAAAATACCCGTGTGGATTTCCGATTATGTACTTATGACTTACGGCACGGGCGCAATTATGGCTGTGCCTGCCCATGATACGCGTGACTGGGATTTTGCAAAGAAGTTTAACCTTCCGATTATTGAGGTTGTTTCGGGCGGAGAAAATGTTCAGGAGCAGGCATACACCGATGTTGCGGACGGAACTATGGTAAATTCGGGTTTTTTGACGGGCAAAAGCGTCAAAGAGGCAATAGGCGAGATGATAGATTATCTTGAGGAGAACGGACTCGGTAAACGCAAGGTGAACTATAAGCTGCGCGACTGGGTATTTTCGCGCCAGCGCTATTGGGGCGAGCCTATTCCGCTGGTTCACTGCGACAAATGCGGCTGGGTGGCAATCCCCGAAAGCGAGCTTCCGCTCACATTGCCCGAGCTTGAGGACTATGAGCCGACTGATAACGGCGAATCGCCTCTTGCAAAAATGACGGATTGGGTTAATACGACTTGCCCGCACTGTCATGGTCCGGCAAAGCGTGAAACCGATACAATGCCTCAGTGGGCAGGTTCATCGTGGTATTTCCTCAGATATATTGACCCGCATAACAGCAATGCGCTTGCGGACAGCGACCTTTTGAAATATTGGCTGCCTGTCGACTGGTATAACGGCGGTATGGAGCATACAACGCTTCATTTGCTCTATTCACGTTTCTGGCATAAGTTTTTGTATGATATAGGAGCTGTGCCGACAAAGGAGCCTTATCAGAAACGTACGTCGCACGGAATGATTTTGGGCGCGAATAACGAGAAAATGTCAAAATCGCGCGGAAATGTTGTAAATCCCGATGACGTTGTGCGTGAGTTCGGAGCGGACACATTCAGAACATATGAGATGTTTATAGGTGCGTTTGACCAGGCAACACCGTGGTCGGAGCAGGGCGTAAAGGGCTGCTATAAGTTCCTTGAGAGAGTATGGAATTTACAGAATATGCTTACAGACGATGAGGGCTACAGCGCCGATATGGAGAGCGCTATGCATAAGGCGGTAAAGAAGGTAAGCGAGGATATTGAGCGCATGAAGTACAATACGGCGATTGCGACGCTGATGTCACTTGTGAACGATTTTACAAAGAAGAGCTCAATCACACGCGGCGAGCTGCGCACTTTTTTGATTTTGCTTAATCCGACGGCGCCTCATATTACGGAGGAGATGTGGGAAAAGGCAGGCTTCGGCGGCGAAATTTCGCAGACTTCATGGCCGGATTATGACGAGGCAAAGACTGTTGACAATGAGATTGAAATTGTGCTTCAGATTAACGGCAAAATCCGCGACAAGCTTGTTATTGCGGCAGACCTTGACAGAGATGCGATACAGGAGGCGGCAATGCAGAGCGAAAAGGTTAAAGAGGAAATTTCGGGCAAGCAGATTGTGAAGGTAATTGTTGTGCCCGGAAAGCTGGTAAATATAGTTGTAAAATAATTTACGATAAATAGCAAATCGCGCCGAGGCAAAAGCTGCGGCGCGGTTTTTTGTATGTATATATAAACAACTGAGAAATACTGCAAATGGCTGAAAAACATACGGCATATCGGCAAAAAAATAAGGAGCCGAAATAAGGGGTGGGAACGGCTCCTTTTTATCAAAATTCCCTCATCTGTGGTGAGCAGGAATAGGGGGAATTTTTAAGGTGTATATACTTAACTGATAAACGCTGCAGCCGATTATCTGCTTTGGCTGCTGCTGTTCTGGCTGTTGCTGTTCATAGCAGGCTTATCTTCGCCGAGAGTGAGCTGGATATCCATAGCCGAGCCGCTGCGCACAACCGTAAGTGTAACTGTGTCACCGACTTTGCATTGGTCACGCAGCTCGTTGAGTGCGTCAACGGTTTCAACGCTCTGACCGTTAAATTTTGTGATAACGTCGCCGCTCTTTATGCCTGCTTTTTCAGCGGCAGAAAATTCGGCAACATTTGTAACATATATGCCGACAGGAAGCTTGTAATACTGCGACATTTCCTCTGTGATGTTACGACCGCCTATGCCTATTACGGGGCGTCCCTGTACATAGCCCACACTCATGAGGTCGGAGATTATCGGTTTGGCAATGTCTGTCGGGATTGCAAAACCAAGCCCTTCAACACCTGCCGATGCCATCTTTGCACTGTTTATTCCGATAACTTCGCCGTATGCGTTTACAAGAGCGCCGCCCGAGTTGCCGCTGTTGATGGCGGCGTCTGTCTGAAGCAGTGTGTACTCAGTTCCGTCAACAGTAACAGTTCTGTTTGTTGCACTGATGATACCTGTTGTAACCGTGCCGGCAAGTTCCTGACCGAGCGGATTTCCTATAGCAACCGCAAGCTCGCCGACTTCAACATTGCCGGAATTTCCGAGTGTGGCAGAAGTGAGTCCGCTTGCCTCAATTTTAATCACAGCCAAATCGGTTTGTGAGTCTGTGCCGATAAGCTTTGCGTCATATTCCTCTTTTGTGTTCAGTGTAACCTTGATTGATGAAGCGCCTGAAACAACGTGATTGTTTGTTACAATGTAGCCGTCAGAGCTGATGATAATGCCCGAGCCGCTGCTCTGTGTCTGCGTAGGCATCATAAATATGTTGTTTGATGACTGACCTGTAACAACTATGCCGACAACTGCGGGACCGACACGGCGCGCAATTTCAACAATGCTCAGCGGTTCCTGACCGCTTGAGGAGGTTCCCTGCAAACCAAGCGCGCTTGATATGTCAACTTTGTTGCGCAAATCGTTTCCGTCCCTGAATATGACTGCCGAGTCGGAGGCCAGGCTGCCGAATACGGGAGAGAATACAAAAGCGCCAAGCACGCCTGTACACAAAAGGCTTGTAATGAGTGCAGTGACAAGTGCGACTACCCATGGCTTTTTGAACTTGCTTTCTTTATGCACAGGTGACGCATGCGATACAACAAGCGCGTTCTGCGGCTTTTCTTTTTTTTCAATGCCCATTTGATAATCGTCCGGATACCAATTATAGTTACTCATGATAAAATCACCTCAGTAAAATTATTTTTTTTATCTTACAAGACATATTATACAACCTCTTTTTGTCAAAAGTATGAATAAAGTGTAAAAAGCACAATAAAAATTTTGGAAATTTCTACTGTGCTTTAAAACGTTAAAATTTGTTTTATATATTCTATGCAAGTTCAAGCGAGAATATAAATGTTGTTCTTTTTGCAGGGTGATTCGGATTACCGCCGTATTCTTCGTCGGAAATATCAACACTGTTTACAACAATGTTTTCATTGTGAATGGAGAGAATATTTTTTACGAGATACAGCCCAAGCCCTGTTCCTTTTTTGTCATTGCGCGATTTATCGGTTTTAAAGAAACGGTCGAAAACATGCGGCAAATCCTCGCTCTCTATGCCGAAGCCCTCATTTGTGACCGCAGTGTACGCTTTGCCGCACTTTGTGAAGACCTTTATGTCAAGGTGTGCCGCAGGGTCGGAAAATTTTACCGCATTATCCATGAGGTTTGTGATGACGCGCGATATTGAATCCCTGTCAGCGATTACATTCACATGTTCACTCGGAAAATCGATATTTACATCAAGCTTTTTATTCTCGATTGCATTTTCAAATTTTATCACAGTAAGCCTTATCATTTCGGCAAGGTCAAACGGCTTCATGTCGAGCGAAAACTGTCCGAGACTCATTTTTGAAATATCAAGCATGTCGGTCACAAGCCGTGCAAGCCGTTTTGACTCACTCAGTGCAATTTCGAGATATTCATTTGCGCGCTCCTTCGGAATTGTCCCGTTTAATACGTTTTCAATAAAACCCGATATTGTGGTCATCGGTGTACGCAGCTCATGCGAAACGTTCACGATAAAGGCGGTGTGCGTATCGTCAAGCTGCTGGAGCGAATCTGCCATGTAGTTAAATGTGGCTCCGAGCTGTGCAATTTCGTCTTTGCCCTTTACGTTGACACGCGCCTTAAAGTTTCCCGAGGCAATATTCTTTGCCGCCTGATTTATGCTTTTCAGCGAACGTGACATTTTCTGTGATATAAGGTATGAAATTATGAGCGCAACAAGTATTACGGCGGCGCTTATCGCTATAAACAGTCTGCCTGTGTTAAACCTGTCGCGGTCAAGATTTGGCAGGGGAGCGTTCATAAATACTACGCCCGCAACCTCATTATTGTATACAACGGGGTAACCTACCGTGAGCACGGTTTCGGAAAAAATACCGCCGAAATTTCCCGTAGTTTTCAGAACAGAGCCTGACAGCGGCTCACGCAGATATTCACTGCTTACTGTCGTATAAGAGTCGGATATGCGCGAAGTTTTGGCAACAATTTCGCCCTTTGTATTTGCGATGATTATGTGAGATGAGCTTATGGCGCTGATGGTATTTAAGTTATCGATATAAATTTTTCTGTAAATAAGGTCATTTCGCTCAATCTGCATGCTGACAGTCATTTCGGCAATAGTCGGAGCAATCTCCTGCAAATCGCTCGCCTTCTGACGCACGGCATAATTGCCCAGCATACTGAAAAGCAAAACGCCCGTCAGAAAAAAGCTGACGAATAAAATAGCGATATTTGAGCCCATCAGCTTGGCAAATATGGTTTTAAACATTTATTTCACCTCGAATTTATATCCGACGCCCCATACTGTTTTAAGCTGCCAGTTTTTCTCATGCCCTTCAAGCTTTTCACGCAGTCTTTTAACGTGAACATCAACTGTACGCGAATCGCCGAAGTAATCAAAGCCCCACACCTCTTCAAGAAGCTGCTCGCGCGTATATACGCGGTTGGGATTTGAACACAGGAAATATAAAAGCTCAAGCTCTTTCGGCGGAACATCTACCGTTTCGCCTTCAATTTTCAGTTCATAATTTGAAAGGTTAATAATCAGATTGGGGTACACAACCTCTTTTGAAATATCCTGCCCCTTAGACTCATAACGGCGCATAACGGCCTTTATGCGCGCAATAAGCTCTTTGCTTTCAAACGGCTTTACCATGTAATCGTCGGCTCCGAGCTCAAGTCCGAGAACTTTGTCGAAAGTGTCGCCCTTTGCCGTAAGCATAATAATCGGAATATTGCTCACGCGCCTTATCTCGCGGCATACCTGCCAGCCGTCAACCTTAGGCATCATAACGTCAAGCAGCACGAGGTTCGGCGCTTCGGTTTTAAACTTCTCGATTGCCTTTACACCGTCGTTTGCAACGATGGTTGTGTAACCCTCTTTCTCGAGGCAGAGTCTTATAAGCTCCGCGATGTTTGTATCATCATCTACGATAAGTACTTTTGTCTGCTGCATAATTATTCCTCCTTTAAATACATAGGGAATTATATGAGTAGTTTTTGTATTAAAAAAATTCCTTTAAAAGCCAAATATTTTATATCCGTCCGGTCTGCAAGTCGGCATATATGCAAAAAATCTCAAAAAAATCCCTTTAAAATCAGTATAACACAGATAATATTAATAATAAAGAAAATTTTTTGTTAATTTTTGAGAAAAGATTTTAACAAGCCAAATCTTTTTACTTTACAATTTTAAAAATCCGTATTATACTTGTATATATATAATAAAGAAAGTAGTGAATTGTTTTGCAAAATATATCGCTTAAAGATGCAAAGAGAATTGTGTTTAAAGTCGGAACGTCAACACTGACTCATGAAAACGGAAAATTAAACATACTGCGCGTGGAAAAGCTTGCGCGTGTACTGTGTGATTTGCGCAATGCCGGAAAGGATATCGTATTGGTGTCATCGGGTGCGGTTGCGGTAGGTGTTGCAAAGGTCGGTGAAAAGGAACACCCGAAGGCGCTGCCTCATAAGCAGGCGCTTGCCGCTGTGGGACAGAGCGAACTGATGTATCTGTATGACAAGCTTTTCTCGGAATATAACAATACGGTTGCACAGGTGCTTTTGACCGTTGATGTAATGGAGCACAGTCTGCGCAAGCAGAATGCCCAAAATACGTTTGAAACACTCATGGAGCTTGGCGTAATACCGATTGTGAACGAAAATGACACGGTATCCACGGAGGAGCTTGAATTCGGCGACAACGATACACTGTCTGCGATGGTTGCGGACCTTATTGATGCCGATTTGCTCATTATATTATCCGATATAGACGGACTTTATGACAAAGACCCGAAAAGCAACAGTGATGCACAGCTTATACATATTGTGGAAAGAATTGATGACAATATCAGAGAATGTGCGGGCGGAGCGGGCAGCAGACGCGGTACGGGCGGCATGGTTACAAAGCTGCGCGCCGGTGAAATTGCGGCAAAGTCGGGCATAGATATGGTGATTATAAACGGTGAAAATCCGTACGATATATATAAAGTGCTTAATGATGAATCTGTCGGGACAAAGTTTTTGGCACAGAAATAGAGAAAGAAAAACATCGGAAAAGAACGGCAGACGGCTCAGATATAGGAACGGCTGCGAAAGGTTAAAAACGGAAAGGCTGTGAGAAATATGCGTGATTTGATACAAATGGCAGAAGGCGCAAAAAAGGCGTCATATGTACTCGGCTATGCCGACAGCGTACAAAAAAACAGGGCGCTCAAAAATATTGAGGAGTCGCTCAGAAAGAATATTGATATTATAATTTCAGAAAATGAGAAAGATTTGGAGAATGCACGCAACAAAGGCATATCGGCTTCAATGCTCGACAGACTGAAGCTTACGCGTGAGCGTATTAACGCGATTGCCGACGGGGTTGCACAGGTGCGTGCACTGGCTGACCCGATAGGCGAAGTGCTTTCGATGCATAAACGTCCGAACGGACTTGTAATCGGCAAAAAGCGCGTGCCGCTCGGGGTTATAGGCATAATA
>CAKSHB010000026.1 GCA_934456295.1 uncultured Clostridia bacterium
GTTTGGACGCAAAACATTATATCATATTTGGAGTTCATTTTCTTATTTTTTTGTCACCCATCAATTGTATCACAACAACTGACCAAAATTTGACAAACAAAAATCGGTGCAAATCCTTGTATGATAAATACTGTGTTTGACAGAGATAATTTCTTATAAGTAATTTTACAACGCACAAATTAAAATAGAGATTAATAAAAGAGTGATATTTTTGACCTGATTATTGCGGAAATTGTCTTGAACAGCGACGGGATTTGTCCTATAATACATTAAGAACAGTTTGTTGAGATGTGTATTGCGGGGTGAAAACGATGTCGGAAAGCACGCTGTTAAATATTTTAGCGCAGGTTTTGGGACTCGGCGGAACATATATGTTATTTACACTGTATCAGCAAAAGGAGAGAAAGAAGCTTCTTTTGCGCAAGCTGTGCGCAGATGTTTTATGGGGAATACACTATGTTTGTCTTGGCGCAGTGGCGGGCGCAATTCCTAATATTATGGGAGTTTTCAGGGAAATAGTTTTTATGAACAGTGATAAAAAATGGGCAAAATCACTGATATGGCCGGCTGTATTTATTATTGTGAGCTGGATTTTGGCAATTATTTCGTGGAAGTCAGCACTCAGCCTTTTACCTATGTGTGCATCAACCTTAGTCACTATATCGCTTTGGGTCAAAAGTCCAAAGCTGACAAGACTTTTGACTGTTCCAGTTTGTACGGCTTTCATTATATATGATATTTTTGTCGGCTCGTATGCGGGGATAATTAACGAATCAATATCGCTCGTATCAATCATTATTGCATTTTTCAGAAATGATTACAAAGGTCATTCCGCAGATGCGGAATGACCTTTAATTTACGAAAAATTCTTTTTATATTCTTTCGGGGTTGTTCCCATATGTTTAAAAAATGCACGGTTAAATGTTCTGATACTGCCAAAGCCGCTGCGCTGTGCCGCCTCGGTAACGGTTATATTATCTTGGCGCATCAGCAGGGCGGCTTCGTTAATACGAAGAATGTTTATATAGCTCCGAAAGTTTATTTTCAGCTTGCAGCAAAATATATGCGATATATAGCTTTTGCTGACAAACAGAGCACTCGCAACATCTGTCAGCGTAATATCCGAGCGAAAATTCTGTTTGCAATAGTCAAAAATTTTAATTATAATACTGTCATTCAGAGCCTTGCGTTCTTCAAACTCGCATAATTCAAGCAGCTTGCCGGCAAGCAGAAGAAGGTAAGCTTTTTGAACAGGCGCCGATGATGATTTATATGACAGCAGAATTTCCCCTGCAAGTGCGCCGAGGCTCGTTTTTGATACTTTCTCGTATTTTATAACAGGAGATTTTGGACGTTCATTTTTTAATATCGGAATAAGGTCGGGTACAGTGTCGGGACTGAATATGAATTTTCCGACGTCAACATCATTTTCAAGGGTGTAGCTATGTACAACATCGGGGAATATGATAACAAAATCACCTGCGGACAGCATATAGCTCAGACCGTCCGCCATAAGCGATGCGCTGCCGCGAAAAAGTGTAATGATTTCGACCTCATCATGCAGATGGGGGGCAAAGCATATTTTTTGATTATGTATAATTTGGGGTTCTGTGTGATACTGATGAAAGTAATTCATAATCTCTCCCAAAAGTGATATTTTTGGCTTGTTTGTTGTTTTATTTGACTTGTATTATATCATAATTTGTCCTATAATACAAGAAAAAGTTATGGTTTTTCGGAAAGGAAGAATAATATGAGCGTGATTGTGAAAAAGGAAGCTGCGGAAAGCAATATTTTTAAAGCAAATATAGCAACAGATAAAGAGCATAAGTTTACTCCCGAGGCGCCGATAATGATGTACAACGGATACATTGTGCCGGGAGATGATGAAAAAGCAAAGGAACTCGGAAACAGGTGTGCCTGCGAGATAAAGAAAAATATAATTGCGGATTTTGAAAGAAGCGCAGATTATTGCAAAAAGAACAATGAATCTGAACCCGATTTAATGGTACACGTTTCGACGTTCAAGATAATAGACGGCATTATATATATGACATATTATGCAAATACGGGAACGGATGCGGAGGATCCGAGCAAACAGGAGGCAAGGCTTGCTTTTTGTCCGCTTGACAACCCTGCCGATATGACGATAGTTCAAATCCAAAAGGTCGGAGATATGCTTGACGGCAAGAAAATCGACGCGTTATATGACACAATTTTGCTTTATAAGGGCGGCGACGAAATTTACATATTATGGACTGCGTCCGTGGATAAACTGTATTACAGATTTTATTGCACATTCAGCATTTCCAAAAAAACATTGAGTGCGATAAGACCCAACAGGTTCAAGGTGGGAGAGGTTACAAACGATTTCAGCATGGACGGAATAAAGGAGGCGCTTGCCTTTAATGACATTCCGTATAAGACTATGTTTGCGGATATAGGTATTATGCAGAAGCTTTCGGTGCGGGTTGAAAACGGCGAGGAATATTACTATACCGGAGCATATTCGGGGTATTTTAACTGTATTATAAAGAGCAAGGATTTTATAACGTGGGAATATGTTTCGACACCCGATTTTATAAATCTTTCGATGTGGGAAAACGCAACCTATGTTATAGACAGTAAATGCTATTATTTTGTGCGTCAGCACGAATGTATGCAAGGCTTTTTAACCTGCTATGATTTGGCTGAGGATAAATGGGAAACGCCTTGCGTGATACGTGATACCCAGTCGCGTTCGGATTTTGTTTTTTATAATAACGAACTTTATTTAATTCATGCGCCGATAGACCGTAACGGCTTTGGAATAATAAAGGTAAACAGAGATAATCTCAGCAAAAGCGAGGTCGTGTTTGTTTCGGAAATGAAAGAGAGTATGTTTTATCCGTATACCGACATTTACGGAGATGACGCATATATTTCATATACGGTTGACCGAAAGCATATAAGGCTGTCAAAGTTCAATTTAAAGAATTACATTAAGTAACAATGGCTTATCAGATGTATAACATTCCCTTTTAATCAAAACCGCTTGTTTTGTAAAAACCCCATTTGTCCGATGTTTCTTACATCGGGCAGATGGGGGCATTTTGTTTACACTAAATTAAACAATATTCAACAGAAAAAAGAATTGATAGTTTTTTGACTACATTTTGACTACCGTTTTTATGTATTTTAATGTTTTAAAATGTTCGGCTTTGTATGGACAAAAACAAAAAGAAACCGCATGAGAACAGCGTTTGCACCGTTCTCATGCGGTTTTTGGCGTGGAGCGGGTAAAGGGAGTCGAACCCTCCTATCTTGCTTGGGAAGCAAGTGTTCTACCGATGAACTATACCCGCATATGTAAAATACCACAATAGATATTTTATACCATCGGGCGGCTGTTTGTCAAGCTGTACGCCCAAAATTTGCCGAATAAAAATCGGCGGCATTATTCTATGTTTTTCTTTTTAAACAGAAAAGACAGTTTTGTTTCGGATATGACAACAGCAACAAAAATCAGCGCAAATCCAAAAACGAGCTTCGGAGTAAGCGATTCATAGCCCAAAATTACGCTGAACAGCACGCCGAATACCGACTCAAGACTGAGAAGGATTGCCGCGGCGGACGGGTTTGTGTACTTTTGCCCCACATTTTGCAGACACAGCGCGCCTGCGGTGCAGAATACGCAAAGATACACAACCCCCCACAAAGCTTCACTGCCGACTGCCGAGGGGATTGTTTCCGAGCAAAGCGATGTTATCCATGAAAACACCGAGGCATAGAAAAACTGAAGTATGGTTATAACAATAGGGTCTTTATCTTTTCCGAAGATTGAAACCGCGACAAGATGGGCGGCATAAAACACACCGCCGATGAGCGTGAGGGCGTCGCCGAAACCGACGGTAAACGCCTGTGTGAGCGATACAAGCCCTATGCCGGCAATACAGAGAAATGCCGCGAGAAAATTATAAATATCGGGGCGCTTTTTCGTAAGTCCCCAGAACATAAACGGCACAATGACGCAGTATATCGCCGTCAGAAATGCGTTTTTGCCGGGCGTCGTGTCGGTAATTCCGATGGTCTGGGTCGAATATGCACAAAACAGCATAAATCCGATTATTGCGCCCTGCCACAGGTATGAGAGGTTAATTTTTTTGAGCTTTTTCATAAAAACTATGCCCAAAATTATCCAGCCTGCGGAAAAACGCACCGCTATAAGAAAATTCGGCGGAAGTGCGTCGACAGTATCTTTTACAATAATAAAAGAGCTGCCCCATATGAGTGCGGCGGAAAACAGCGCCAACTTTGCAAGAAGGCTTTTTGTGCGGTTCATGTATATCGTCCCTTTCGGATGTATAATCAAATTTATGAATAAATAAACATCTGCATATTATTTTAACATGGGGGCAAAAAAAAATCAACAAACAAGATTAACAACTTTAATTTTAATTTTCTCTTGCGCTTAGGCAAAGATTTATATATAATATACATAAGAACGTTACGGGAAGTGATTATGGGTGAAAAGTATTGCTTTGTTTCCCAATGTGCAGCGCGACAAAGATTATAAATATACAAAAGAGCTTATCAAAATTATCGGCTCGCGCGCAAAAGTGGCCGTGTCGGAAAAGCACCGCGGAGCGCTTGAAGGCGTGTGCTATGCCCATGACGGCGATACCGCACGCGTCGCAGACGCGGCAATTGCGCTCGGCGGCGACGGCACAATGCTTTCGGCGGCAGGAGAGGCGGCATGTTTCGGCATACCGATTTTGGGCATAAATCTCGGGCATCTCGGCTTTTTGGCGGAAATTGAGCCGGCGCATATGAAAACTGCTGCAGACTGCCTTCTTTCGGGAGATTTTAAAATTGAGCAGCGTGCAATGATATGCTGCAAGGTTATGCGCGAGGGAGAATGTATAGATACGTTTCATGCGCTGAATGATATTGTCATATCAAGAGCGTCGTTTGCAAGACTGCTCAGCATGCGTACCGCTATTGACGGGACACATCTTCTCGACTCATTTGTTGCCGACGGAGTTATATTTGCAACGCCCACCGGCTCTACGGCATATTCGCTTTCGGCGGGCGGACCGATACTTGACCCTTCGCTGGAGGCGATGGTGATTACGCCTGTATGTGCACATACAATGCATACACGCCCGATGGCGGTGCCGTTTACAAGAAAAATAAGCGTGAGCCTCGGTGATGACTGTGAGGAGGGAGCTTTTCTGAGCGCTGACGGCAGACATGGGGTAAACATAGCTAAGGGCGATATAATAACGCTCACAAAATCGCAGCGCACAACAAAGCTGATAAAGATAATGCCGGCAACATTCTATGACACAATACGAAGGAAGCTTAATGAGCGCGGCAGCGAAAGATAAAGAGCGTGATGCAGAGATGAGAGGCAGATTTTAATTAAGAGGAGATTTAATATAAAATGAAAAACAAAAGGCATGCAAAAATACTGGATATAATTTCACAGTCAGACACGGTTACACAGAGCGAGCTTACAGAAAAGCTGCGCGAGTGCGGCTTTAATGTTACACAGGCGACGGTGTCGCGCGACATAAAGGAGCTTGGCATAGTTAAGGTGTCTGTAGGCACAAACGGTTACAAATATGCTATGCCGGCGAATGTTGTTGCGCATACGTCAAAGCATATGACAATATTTGCGCAGTCGGTCATAAGCGTGGAATATGCGCTTCACACAATAATCATCAAAACGCTGTCGGGCATGGCACAGGCTGCCGGAGCGGCGATTGACAGCTCAATCGGAAACAAAATTCTCGGTTCGATTGCCGGCGATGACACGATTATAATTGTGACAAAGTCGGAAGAGTGCGCATGCGAGCTTACGAAGGTTCTGCGCGAAATGCAGGAAGGCAAATAGACGGCGGAGGTGAGCGTATGCTTACGCAGTTACACATAAAAAATATTGCCGTAATTGATGAAAGCGACGTTGAGTTCGGCAGCGGGCTGAATGTTCTGACGGGCGAAACGGGCGCAGGCAAATCGATAGTTATAGATTCGATAAATATGATTTTGGGCGAGCGCGGCGGACGCGGACTTGTGCGCCATGGGTGCGACAGTGCGCTGATACAGGCGTCGTTTGAAACGCGCTCAAAAAAGGCGCTGGAGCTTGCGGAGGATTATGACGCATGCGATGATGACGGCGGAATTGTGCTGACAAGAAAGATAAGCGAGTCGGGAAAGAACGTATGCCGTCTTAACGGTGCGCTTGTTACTTCGGCAGCATTAAAAGAGCTTGGGGCGCATCTGATTGACATACATGGACAGCATGATAACCAAAAGCTTCTTACGCCTGCAAAGCATATTGATTTTCTGGACGGATTTGCGGGGGAAAAAGCAGAAACGGCAAAAAGTAAATATATACAGAAATATACCGAATATACAAATCTGAAAAAGAGGCTGGAGGAGCTTGAAAACGGTGAAGAAAAAAGGCTCGAACGCATTGAATTTCTGAGATTTCGCTGTGATGAGCTTGAAAAGGCGGTGCTTCGTGAGGGCGAGGAGGAGGAGCTTTTGGCACAGGAAAAGCTGCTTGCAAACGCGGAGGAGATAATAAGAGCGCTGTCTGAGGCATACACCGTTCTGTATGACGGCGAATTTACGGTTTATGATGCGCTTTCATCGGCATCAGGCAGAGTTTCGGACGCTGCCGCATATGATGAGGAAATGGAGGAAACGGCAAGCGAGCTTTCCGACATATTATACAGAGTGGGCGATATTGCTTCCGCTGTGCGCTCAAAGCGCGATTCGCTCGATTTTGACCCCGAAAGGCTTATTGAGGTACAGGAGAGGCTGGCGCTGATATCCTCGCTCAAACGCAAATACGGCGGTGAGGTTTCGGATATTCTGGCGCAGTATGAAAAAATGAGCGGAGAGCTTGACAGCCTTACAGACGGCGGCGAAAATGCCGAAAGCGTGCGTATGCGCCTCGGAGAGTGCGAAAAGGAACTGGAGGAGCGCGCAAAAAATCTTACACAGGTTCGCATGAGTGCAAAAGAGCGGCTTGAAAAGCTTGTGGAGAGGGAGCTTGGCGACCTTGATATGGAACGCGTAAAATTTGAGGTTTTTGCAGAGCAAGGGCAGTATTGTGCAAACGGGCGCGACAGCGTGGAATTTATGATTGCGACAAACCCGGGCGAGCCGTTAAAACCGCTCTCGAAAATTGCTTCGGGCGGCGAATTGTCGCGCATTATGCTTGCGCTCAAAACCGTGCTGGCTGACAGCGATGATGTTGAAACGCTGATATTTGATGAAATTGATACGGGTGTGTCGGGACGAGCTGCGGGGAAAATTGCCGCAAAGCTCTGCAAGATAGCAAAACGGCGCCAGGTGATATGCATTACGCACCTTGCGCAGATTGCGTGTGCGGCAGACAGCCATTATCTGATAAAGAAGGAAACCGACGAAAAATCGTCATCTACGCATATAGAGCTGCTTGATGAGAGGCAGCGTGCGGAGGAACTGTCGCGCATACTCGGCGGACTTACGGTTACGGAAACAACGCGCACGCATGCGAGGGAGCTTTTGCATGAGGCGGCGGCGATGAAGGCGGACTTATGACGGTTTGCCATGTATTAAAAAATACGGATTTGGAGAGTAATCATATATGAAACAAGTCGGGCAAATTATTTCGGCAGACGGAGAATATGCGGTTGTGCTTGTGGCAAAAACGAGCATGTGCGGCGAAAACTGCGGCGCCTGCAAGGGCGGCTGCAAGCCCGGTTCGCAGAAGGTTACGGCGAAGTTTGATGAGGGCATAAGCTGCAGCGCAAAGGTCGGCGATATGGCAGTTCTGGAGCTTGAGGACTCAAAGGTGCTTCTGACGGCGGTAGTGTTGTATCTTTTGCCGATTGCGGCGATGTTTTTGGCATATTTTGCCGCTATGGCTTTGTCAGCGAGCGAGCAGATAAGCATAGTTTCTGCTTTGGCAGCATCGCTTTTTGTGTTTTTTTCTGCTAAATTGTTTGATAAAAGGCTGAAAAATAGCAAAAAATACGAAATACGCATTACTAAGGTGTTGCACTGAAAAAAATTTTATGATAAAATAAAAGAGCTATCCCATAAGGCAGCTCTTTTTGTTTTATTTAAAGAGCAGACGCGGAAAGCATAAAAATGTGCTGCGGAGGTGCATGATGGAACCGAGAATAAGCGTTTTTGTCGGTCACTTCGGGAGCGGCAAAACGGAAATTGCGATAAATTACGCTATAAAGCTTGCGAAGGAAGGAAAAAAGGTTACGATCGTCGACTGCGATATTGTAAACACATATTTTCGTACGCTGGACGCAAAAAAAGAGCTTGAACTGTACGGCATAAGGGTCATAGCGCCGATATTTGCAAATTCAAACCTTGAAATGCAGATGATACCGCCGGAAATACTGTCGGTGTTCGAGGAGCATGATACAAATGTGGTGTTTGATGTAGGCGGAGATGAGGACGGCGCATATGCACTCGGCGTGTATAAAAGGCTGTTTGAGCGCGAGGGATATAAGATGATGTTTGTGGTAAATGCGCGCAGACCGCTCACGGCGACGGCAGACGACACGATTGAGTATATGGTCGATATCGAAAAGGCGTCGCGCCTTGCCATAGGCGGAGTTATAAATAATACAAATCTGGCTGATGAAACGACGGCGGACGATGTGATATACGGCGACGGAGTGGTAAAAGAAATTTCGCGGAAAACGGGGCTTGAGTATAAGATGATTGCAGCAGCTGAGGAAGTTATAAAGCAGCTTCCGAAAGAGCTTGCGGACAAAGCGTTTGCAATTTCGCGTTATCTGACGCTGCCGTACTGACAGTGTTAAAAAATATATTAATTTAATAAGCTTAAATTTAATAATTTTGAAAAGAGGTGTTACCGAAAATGGCAAAGGTTACGTTCGACAAGGACAGATGCAAGGGCTGTGAGCTTTGTACAACGGTTTGTCCGAAAAAAATTGTGGTTATGAGCAAGGACGAGATGAATGCGAAAGGCTTTCATCCGGCGCAGGTAATCGAGATGGAGAAATGTATCGGCTGTGCATTTTGTGCAACGATATGCCCCGATTGTGTAATTGAGGTTGAAAAATAAGCTTTTTTGATTTGGAGGGAGAAAAATGTCTGATAAAGTATTGATGAAGGGCAACGAGGCTTTGGCAGAGGCTGCAATTCAGGCAGGCTGCCGCCTGTTCTTCGGCTATCCCATCACGCCGCAGACGGAGCTTGCGGCTTATATGGCAAAGAAAATGCCGAAGGTTGACGGTTTGTTTTTGCAGGCGGAAAGCGAAGTTGCGGCGATAAATATGGTATATGGTGCGGCAGGAGCCGGCGCAAGGGTTATGACGAGCTCATCAAGCCCGGGAGTCAGCCTCAAACAGGAGGGTATCTCATATATTGCCGGTGCGGATTTGCCGTGTGTTATTATAAACATCGTGCGCGGCGGTCCCGGTCTTGGCGGCATACAGCCGGCACAGTCGGACTATTTTCAGGCAACAAAGGGCGGCGGTCACGGCGACTATCATCTGATAGTGCTTGCACCGAGCTCTGTGCAGGAAATGGTGGATTTGACATCGCTGGCGTTTGATTTGGGCGATATGTACCGTATGCCGGTTATGATTATGGGCGACGGCGCACTCGGTCAGATGATGGAGCCGATTTCGTTTGATACGGTCAAAAAGACGGAGCTGCCCGAAAAAACATGGGCAACAACGGGCACGCAGATGAAGAGAAAGCGCAATATTATAAATTCGCTCTATATTACGCCCGAGGAACTTGAGGATTTGGTATGGGAGCGCGAAAAGCGCTATGACGTTGTAAAGTCGAAGGAAGTGCGCTTTGAGGAATACGAAACAGAGGACGCAGACTATATTATAGCGGCATACGGCACAATAGCGCGTGTTGCGAAAAACGCAATAAAGACTCTGCGCGCACAGGGCATAAGAGCCGGACTTATCCGCCCGATTACACTCTGGCCGTTCCCGAGCGAGGCATTTAACAAGGCTGCGGATAAAGCAAAGGCGTTTTTGTCGGTTGAGATGAGCACGGGTCAGATGGTTGAGGACGTAAAGCTTGCCGTAAACGGCAAAAAAGATGTATTTTTCTTTGGCAGAACGGGCGGTATAGTGCCTACGCCGAATGAAATTGTTGAGAAAATCAAGGAAATAGACGGAGGTGCAAGATAATGGCTAAAGTATTTGAAAGACCTCATGCTTTAAGTGATGTCACACTGCACTATTGCCCCGGCTGCACACACGGAATTATTCACAGACTCGTTGCGGAGGTTATAGATGAGCTTGGCATAGAGGGTAAAACGATAGGCGTTGCGCCCGTAGGCTGCTCGGTGTTTGCATATAACTATTTTGAGTGCGATATGCAGCAGGCGTCACACGGACGTGCACCGGCTGTCGCAACCGGAATTAAGCGTGCGAATACGGATAATATTGTTTTCACATACCAGGGCGATGGCGACCTTGCCGCAATCGGCACAGCCGAAACGGTACATGCGGCGACGCGCGGAGAAAATATAACGGTTATATTTGTAAACAATGCAATTTACGGAATGACGGGCGGACAGATGGCGCCGACATCGCTTGTCGGTCAGATAACGCAGACAACGCCTTACGGCCGTAAAATCGAAACACAGGGTTACCCGATAAAAATTTGTGAAATGCTTTCGACGCTTGACGGCACGGCATATGCGGAGCGTGTGAGCGTTGATGATATAAAGAACATCAAAAAGGCAAAGGCGGCAATAAAAAAGGCGTTTGAGTATCAGATTGACAAAAAAGGCTTCTCAATCGTTGAAGTGCTGTCTACATGTCCGACAAACTGGGGTTTGAGTCCAAAAGAGGCAATACAGTGGCTTCGCGATAACATGATGGACGTATATCCCCTGGGAGTATATAAAGATAAGGGGGCGGACAAATAATGAGCAAGACTAATGAGTTGATTATAGCAGGCTTTGGCGGACAGGGCATATTGTTTACGGGAAAGGTTTTGGCATACGGCGGACTTATGTGCGGCAAAGAGGTGTCATGGCTTCCGTCATACGGGCCGGAAATGCGCGGCGGTACTGCAAACTGCCATGTTATAATTTCGGATACGCCGATAGGCTCGCCGATTATAACCGAGCCGAATTTGCTTATTGCCATGAATAAGCCCTCGCTTGATAAGTTTGAAAATTCGGTTGTCAGCGGCGGCACGATAATCATTGACAGTTCGCTTATCGACAGAAAAGTGGAGCGCAGCGATGTAAATGCATTTTATATCCCTGCCACACATATGGCGCTCGATATGGACGCGGGTAAAATGGCAAACATGATTATTTTGGGAAAGCTTATTAAGGAAACCGATATTATGACCTATGATGAGCTTAAAGAGGGTCTGAAGAAATGTGTTCCGCCGTCGAAGGCAGAGCTGATAGACTTTAACCTGAAGATAATTGACGCAGGTTATAATTACTAAAATAAACTTTTTGCCGCATTGGGTATGCGGTGTTTGGTCATAAAAAACGCCGGACGGTCAATCTGCTGTCCGGCGCAATACTTACAAAATGGGCATGTCGGTGTTGATATGCCTGTTTTTTTTACGATGCTATGCGGGGCTAAAAGCGACTGTATCGACTGCCCCGCGGTGTAATCTCTCTGCGGACGGCGTTTTTTTTGTATTAATTTTGCACATTATCTTAAAAATGTATTGACTGTTGCATACAGACCGTGTTATAATATTAGCTTATAAAAAATAATTACAAAAAATGGGGGGGTATGAGAAAAATGGATAACTCTCAGATTTTTCAGCTTTTTTTGATTGTGAGGGTAATTGCGGCAGGAATATGCGGTGCGGTTATAGGGGTTGAGCGTTCAAACCGTTCCAAAAATGCCGGCATAAGGACCCATTGTATCGTTGCAATAGGTGCGGCGATTATGATGGAGATTTCAAAGTACGGATTTTCGGACATGACAATCGGCGAGCTTGGTGTGCGCGGCGCTGACGGAGCCAGAATTGCCGCACAGGTCGTAAGCGGAATAGGATTTCTCGGCGCAGGAATGATATTTGTGCATAAAAACTCAATTACAGGGCTTACAACCGCTGCCGGCATATGGGCAACATCGGGTATCGGGCTTGCAATTGGGGCAGGTATGTATACGCTGGGGGCTTTGGCAACGCTGATAGTTGTGATTGTGCAGATTTTGTTTCACAAAAACTGGCGCTGGCTGAAAACGCCGGCAACAAAAACGATTTATATTGACGGTGTAAGCAAAGAAAATTATCAGCAGGACATAACCCGGCGGCTAGGCGATATCGGGGTAAGTGTGGTTGATGCGGCGGCGGAAACGGATAAGAAGAGAAAAATCAGAAATTACCGCCTCACAGTTGAAATCCCTGATTTTGTAGATGAGGACAGTATTCTTGACATAGTTGAGTATGACTGCAAAATTAAAAATTCAATCTGACATTTTTGCATGAAAAAAGCCTTCGGAAAACCGAAGGCTTTTTTTGTTTGGGTAATTGTTGCTGTTACATATTATCTTTAATAGCAGCCTGTGCTGCTATTTACTAACTGCACTAATCAAATGCCACCAAACGATTATACTATCATTAATAGGGGTCATATCCTATTAACAAAATTAGTATAACACACAATTATGAAAAAGTCATGAAAAAAGAGAAGGACCGAAATCCTTCTCTTAATCATTAGATCCAAACTGTTATGTTCAAATCTTCCCAGTTATATATTCGCTTTCTTGTTGAAAAGCTGTATTGATATGCTTTTGCATCCTCCAATGTCAATGTGAAAGCTCCAATTTGGATGTGTTCTGCGTCTTCAGCGGAGCTACTGCTATTTGTTCTAAGATACCATCTGAATTCATCTTTGGAAACCCATATCTTTTGAACGAAAGCTTCAACGACACTTTCAGGAATTGCCAAACTATAGTTACATTGAATTTCTTGAGGATATTGGAGAAGCTCTTGCTTGTGACCTTATTCCACTCAACTGCCGCTGTCTGCTCATCGGGAACAACATAGCGGATCGCCGTATCGACTTCCTCCAGCGTATAGCCGGAACCGATCAACACATCCTTAAAGGTTGCAACGCCCTTACTGTTCGTAACGGCAAACTCATCAACGGCAAGACCGCTGACAGAAGTGCCGTGCAGATGGAACTTCACGCCCTCAACAATGCCGTCTTCGGAAGTCTTGGTGACAGTGAGATCGCCACGGCGCAGTACGTTATTGAAAGAAACGGTCGCGGTCTGTCCTGCGAGAACGGTCACACGATGGGTTTCCTGCGGAACATATTTGTCATAAGTCTGCTCGGTTACGGTATAGGTGCCCGGCATGAGATTGTCGATCTGGATTTCACCCTTGCTGTTGGTAGTAACGGTCTGATTTACGCCGTCGCCAACAACGGTGAACTTGATACCATCCACCTTGCCATCTTCAGAAGTCTTGATGATCTTCGCGCTGCCGTAGCTGACTTTCAGGTTGATATACGCCTTCACAGGATCAGAAACGGATGCTGTATAGGTTACGGTGTCCTGAATACCGCCATCGGGGCCGTACTTGTTATCCGTCCAGACAAGAACACCACAGCGAGCCACGCTTCTGCTTGCCGTGATAGTAACATCACCGGTAGGAGCGTTATCGGTCGTGATAGTCAGCTTATTGCCGGAAACAGAGAAATTGAAACCGGTTGCACTGGCAGAGAAGGTGAACTTAGAAAGAACATTATTGGTATCTGTCAGTTCGGCAACATACTTACTGCCGTCCCATTCCAGTTCAATGGTAGTAGCCTTGCCGGTACTCTTGCTCATAAAGCTCGGATATTCAACATGGCTCTGAACACTGGAAACAATGCTGTTGTAATAAGAGTCAATTTTACTTTTCAGAGGATGATTCGGACCAATGACGGACTTAACAGCGTCTTTACCGCCCGTGCTCACATGATTAAAGTCCGCATCACGCTCACCGACAACAGTTTCCCAAACAAGAAGCTGTGTTGCGATTGCATGAGCCATCACATCACCGTTAGTCTGAGATTTCCACGACGTGGAGATGTTACCCTGATAGCCGTACTGCATGATTCTGCCGAGCAGAACTTTAATGTCATCCGGCTCAATAGTGTTGTTGTACTGGCTGGGGTAATTGTCCCAGAAGTTTTCACCAAAACCGGAATAGGAATCCCCGACATTTCTCGGAACACCGGGTTCAATGCAGTAGCAGACTTTTCCGTCATAGGAATCCATACAGTGGATAGTAGTCATATCGGAGGCTCCGGTGCTCCAACCGTTCATATAGGTCTTTGCATCGTGTCCCCAGGTAGAATGGTCATAGACCTGAACGGCGTCCCCATCACGAGGATACGAGACCATATAGGACTCAGCCGTTTCAGAAGCGGCAAAGGCGGTCGTTCCCATGCCGATGAGAGCAGTAAATGCCGTAAGAACTGCAAGCAGCCCCGCCATTCCTCTCTTGAGAATTTTCTTTTTCATTCTTTTGTCCTCCTTTTGGGCATGAAAAAAGCACCGTATTTCTACGATGCTCATTTCGGAATATTGAATTGTGATTTATGCGTATCCCACATAGATGAGATAACTGTTCGTCCCGACACATTCATACCAGATCCAGACATCGGTTATATCCTCGTCTTTCGCATATCTGCTCATGCGGGAATTGATGTCTCTTTCAAGATAAATGCAATCGGGATTGGCGGTAATCGGATTGTCCCAGCAATCAACTGCGGAACTCTCCAATGCCAGTCCCTTACTGACCGCAACGCCTTGCGCGTAAGAAATCCAGTAGTTTATATCAAAGGTCGGTTCCGGCTCAGGTTCAGTCTCAACCGGTGGGGCCGGTGGTTCCGGTTCCTTTGGAGCTTCTGTTGTCTTCGGTGCTTCTGTTTCCTTTGGCGTCTCCACAACTGGAGTCGTTTCAGGCACTTTCGTTTCCGTCGGTTCAGAAGAAGGCTTTACCGGCTCAAAGGAAGAAGTAGTCACGCTATCACCTGTGACTCTCGTTTCTTCTTTCGGTGGGCTCTGCTTTTTTTCTTCCTTCAACTGCGGAGTGCTTTCCGTTTCTTTAACATCAGACACCGTCGTTTCAGAAGCGATACCGGATTCATCGGGGGTATCTATATCAACGCTTGATTGGGGGGCATCCGTCTCTTGGGAGATTTCTTCACTGTTCTTAGTTGGAAGTGATTCGCTCGCATTGGGCTCGGTTGGTGTATCCGAGATCAGCGGAGCACTTGAGCAGCCACATAAGGAAAGGATCAGGGCAGCCGTAATTATCATAAGTGTTTTTCTCATAGGATCAGCCTCCTTTGGTTTTTCACCTATAATTGTACGGATGCGCTGTCGTTCTTTCAACTGTGCCGCCTATATTTTCTCCTTTTGAGCAGGTATGCTGGTTTTGAAGAAGGGGGGAGTGTGAGGGGGGGAAGAAACAATCTCTACCCGTAAAAGGGTACACTACTCCCTTGGTGTAAGGATCATCTTGCTTCGCCACGGTCTTTCTGCCTTTCCTGATACCGATGATAATACTCAAGCGCTTTCATAATATAATCACCGGTTTTGTCATAAGGAACACTGGCTGGAATGAACTTCCTCGCATCTTCGTATTTGATGTTGATTTTCTCTTTCTGATTCGGCTTTTCCTCGCTCATGATCGACTCGATCACTTCCTGAGACAACTTTCCTTCCTGAGAAAACTTCTTCATCTTGATTGCCTGTGCAAGAGACGGTGTAGCATCCGTGTAGGAGATTTCTTCGAGCAGCGCAGTCTGTTCCTCTTTTTTGAGATAGGACAGTTCAACTGCCGGTCTGAACGCGATACGGCTCTCATCAACAAGCTGGAGCAGTTCGGGAATAAGCTCAGTCAGACGGATATAACGCTGGATCTGAGTATTGCTGTCGGGTGAACTTTCAGCAATTATTTCCCTCGTAGTCAACCTCTGTCCCAGTGGGACAGAAGTTAAATCTGTTCTTTCTCCTTGCTGTCTTTTCATCGCTTCAAGACGCATCTTGTACGAAAATGCTTTTTCACTCGGAAGGATTGTGGAACGCTGCAAGTTCGATTCAACCATTAAGATAATCGCTTCATCACGGGTCATTTCCCGGACTTCGGCTTTCACGGTATCAAGTCCTGCAAGTTCACAAGCCTTCTTCCTGCGATGTCCGGACACGATTTCGTACCGTCCGTCCTCCTTCGGGCGAAGTGTGACGGGCGTGATAATCCCGCGCTCTTTAATGCTCTGTACAAGCTGGTCCATATCCTCATCAACTTTTACCTTAAACGGATGGTCGGGGAAATCATCAATTTCCGAAATGGGTATATCATAGATTCGCGGGAGCCTGTTTTCCTGTCGCTCCGAATCGTTCATAAAGAGCTCATCGTACCCGGTCAGGCCCAGATCGATTTTTTGCACGTTCTTCAATTTCTGTCACCTCCTTCGTGAGTGCCTCATACGCTGCCGCGACTTTGCCGTTCTTGTCATGAGAGAAAATGCTTTCTCCGGAAAGACTGCACTCCGCAGCTCTTACCGAAAACGGGATCTCGGAATTGAACACGCGGATGTTTTCTCCTACGGATGCACGCAGCGATGAGATAATCGCCTTTGCGTTATTCGTGCGGTTATCTACCATCGTCAGCAAAATCCCGTCAATCTTTAATCTCGGATTGATCTGCCGCCTGATCTTTGAAATGGAGCGCAGGAGCAGATTAAGACCTTTGGTTGACAGGAAGTTCGGCTGAGACGGAATAATCACACTGTCTGCCGCAACAAGCGCATTGACTGTCATCATTCCCAAAGAAGGCATACAGTCAATAAGGATATAGTCGTAATCCTTCTTCATGCCCTCGATAGCATTTTTCAGAACATACTCCCGACTCATAACATTGAAAAGCCCCGTTTCCATACCGGACAACTCAATATTTGAGGGAAGCAAATCAACGCCCTCGGAATGCTTTAGCACAGCATCTTCAGGCGTTGATTCATCACTTATTACAGCTTGCATGAGGGTAGACAGGGAAACATCCAGCTCGTCCGGGTTTTTGATTCCGAGGCTTACCGTTAAGCTGCCCTGCGGGTCAGCGTCAACAAGCAAAACCTTTTTACCGGAGGTTGCAAGTCCCACACCGAGATTGACTGCGGTGGTCGTTTTCCCGACACCGCCTTTCTGATTGGTTATGGCAATTACTTTACACATGCCGGCTCCTTTCTGCCGTTCAGAACTGAATGACCAGCTTTTTCGGACCGCAATACTTGTTGTAAATCTCGAAAACCGGGGCAACATATTTGCGATAGCCGGGATGATCGAAATCTGCTTTCACATATCTGCTGATAGATCTCGGATCGATTCGTCCGAGAGCATCAATGAGCGTGTTTCTGTTGTACTGGCCGTCATAGGTGCGCACGAACTCACAAATAGAGACGATCACCTCGTTCAGAAGCGATTCGGCTTTTCCGTTCCACGCTGCACGGAGAATATCCAGCGCCTCACGATACTGTTCCGGCGTGAGTTTTCTGTACATCTTCATTGCGGTATTGATGCAGTTGATATGGTAATCACTGCGGGACCCTTCCATATCCAGCAAAAAGCCGCATCTCTCGGTTGCCTCACAAAATGCAATCGCTTCCTTATCCTTGGCGAAAAGTCTCGCGCGGAGACGGTTGCCGGGAGTAGGCTTTGCTGCAAAGCCAGTTTGGGCTGCAAACAGAATCGCTTCCTGCTCCGGGGTAAGGTCTCTGTAAACCTTACAGAGAATTCTCACCGGCTTTCCTCCGTTAAGCATTACGCGGGCAGCCACGGTGTGCTGGCCGTCAAAGACATAGTAATGTCCGTCTCGATAACTGACCTTGGGTTCGTTGGCGATATTCTCGTCAAAGGCTGCTACGATCTGTGCCACTCTCTTTTCATTCAGCGGCTTCTGGTAATCCTCGCGCAGCACTTCGAGCAAAGAACTGTCAACAGTTTCGATTTTGTAATTCAAAATCGTTTTTGCCGTTTTTCTTGGCATTTTTTACTCCTCCTTAAAAATTTCGTTCAGATATTCCTTCAGGTCCTTGAGTGCCTGAAGGAGCAGGGGCTTGTCCTCCTTCATAAGCTGCGGAAATTCAGCGATATGCGTTTCACAGGTGTCCTTCATCTCAAGTGCGGCATCGCTGATAATTCCTATTACGTTGGAGACATCGTTTCGCCGTTTAGGTTCTGCCATATTTGCTGAAAGCTCACTGATACTGGTGAATTGTTTTCCGGCTTCCTTGGCTTCTTCCGCTCGGCGACGTTTTTCATCCCGATCTTTCTGCCTCTTTGCCTCTCGTTCTGCCTGTACTCTGCGGTATTCGGAAAGCTTGTCCGCAACATCTTCCGTTGAAAGCTTGGCTAAATCGCTGACTTCCTTTCTCGTCGGCTTAAAGGAACCGGATAGCAGTTCCTGTTTAACTCCGGGGCAGACGGCTTCGGCAGCATCTACACCATTTGCAAATTGTTCAGCACGACGCACAGAAGCTTCTCCAATTCCGTACTCTTTCGCAATTTGGTCACTGGTTCTTTTGAAATCAATAATTGGGTCAATTTGACCCAATTCCAAATCACTTTTTGGATTTCCACTTTTCTTTGGTGCGCCTACTGATTTTTTCTCAGCTTCGTACCGTTTGCCGATTAAATATGAAAATTCCTCGGGTGTGAGATTTCGTCGTCCTGCTTGATTCTTGCAGATCCAGGCGATTGCTTCATATTTATTATTGAAAGCAACTTCCTTGATTTGAAAAGGCAGCTCAGGATGTTTCAGAATGATCTGCCGTCTGTGATGACCGTCAATGAGTTTGTTGTCCCACACTATAAGAGGACTTGTGACTTCACCATCTGATAAAATGTTTTGTTCCAGCAATGAGAACTCGTCTTCAGTTAGAGGGGGACATACGCTTTCAAAATCCGGATCAACAAGAATGTCTCTCAACATTTCTATACTTACAGCAGAATCATTCATGTGGCTTTTCCTCCTTCCTTTATATATTTGAATCGTTACGATCCATCAAAACCCAAAACGCATTTTCTTTTTGGGCTTTGATCGCTGCACTTAATTTTTCCTCGAACCCCAAGTGCAGAAAAGGAAATCATCAGACGCCCGATAGCGAATCGGGTCCATGGGAATCTCACCCCTGCCGGGTTCTCCGCCAGCTCCGTAGAGAAG
>CAKSHB010000027.1 GCA_934456295.1 uncultured Clostridia bacterium
GCAGATGACGCGCGGACGTTACAGTATGATACAAAACAGCTCGGAGAGCTGTTTTACAGATTTGAGTTTCGCAGTCTTATCAAAAAGTTTAATCTCACGGAGGAAAATACAGCGGAAAGCTTTGAAGAGCTTGAAAAACCAAAGGTGAACGTTATTTCGGAGCAAGAAGGGCTGGCGGAGCTTGCAAAAAGGCTTTTACAGGGCGAAAAAGCCGTATACAGGCTGTATCAGAGCGGCGGAGCGCTTGACGCAATGGCTTTTTATGCTGACGGCGATGCATATTATATACCGGTTGGGCTGTTTGTGAACGAGTATATGATTGCGGACGCTTTCGGGAAGGTGTTTTCAGATAAAAACATAAAAAAAATCGCTCATGGAGCAAAAGACGACATTGTTTTGCTCGGGAGAATGGGAATAGAATATGAAAATCTTGCGTTTGATACAGCTATCGGCGCTTATATTCTTGAACCGTCACGCACCGATTATGAGATAAGCGCGCTTATGCGTGAGCATATGAACGTGCTGATAAAGTCCGAAGAGGAAATGCTTGGCAAAGGGAAATCGCGCATAAGAATATGCGACGCGGACGAAAGCGCGGCGGCTGATTTTGCGGCATGGGAGCTGGCGGCTGTTATACGCCTTGAGGATTATATATGCACAGAGCTTGAAAAAAACGGGCAGGATAAGCTTTATTACGAAATAGAGCTGCCGCTTGTGAATGTGCTTGCGGATATGCAGATTGAGGGGATTGCCGTTGACAGGGAAAAGCTTGCGGAATTTAACGATACGCTGCGTGAACGCACAGAAGAGCTTACTGATAAGATATATGCGGCGGCGGGCTGTGAGTTTAATATAAATTCCACAAAACAGCTGGGCGAGGTGTTGTTTGAAAAGCTGGGGCTGAAGGCTGTAAAAAAGACAAAAACAGGATATTCCACAGATGCAGGCGTACTTGAAAAGCTTTTGGGCAGTCATGAAATCATAGAGTATATAATTGAGTACAGGCTTGTAAATAAAATAAGAAGCACATATGGCGACGGGCTGCTTGCGGTAATTAACGCGCGAACGGGCAGAATACATTCAAGCTTTAATCAAACCGTTACCGTGACGGGGCGCATAAGCTCGACCGAGCCGAATATGCAAAATATTCCCGTACGCCATGAGTTGGGGCGTGAAATACGGAAAATGTTTGTGGCAAAAGAAGGCTGCCTTCTGGCAGATGCGGACTATTCGCAGATAGAGCTTCGCATATTGGCGCATATTGCCCATGATGAGGCGATGATTAAGGCATTTGCGGACGGCGTGGATATACATGCGGTCACAGCGTCGCAGGCGCTCGGAATACCGCTTGAGAGCGTCAGCTCGCAGCAGAGGTCAAATGCAAAAGCGGTAAACTTCGGTATTGTGTACGGCATCGGGGAGTTCAGCCTGGCGAAGGATTTGCACATAAGCGTATATGAGGCGAAAAAGTATATCGATTCTTATCTTGAACACTATAAGGGTGTACGCGAATATATGGAGCAAATCAAGAAGGATGCATATGAAAAAGGATATGTGACAACGATTTTTGGCAGAAGAAGGTATATTCCCGAGCTGAAATCATCAAACCATAATATACGCTCATTCGGCGAAAGGGTTGCGCTTAATACGCCCATACAGGGCAGCGCCGCCGACATAATAAAGCTTGCGATGGTTCGTGTGTACAGGCGGCTTCGCGATGAAAACCTGAAGTCAAAGCTTATATTGCAGGTACACGATGAGCTGATTGTTGAGGCGTATGAGGAGGAACTTGATAAAGTAAAAGAAATCCTGCGCCATGAGATGGAAAATGTCATAAAGCTTGATGTCAGCCTTGTTGCAGAGGCAAAATGTGCAAAGAGCTGGTATGATGCAAAATAAAAAATCAAAAAATATTGACTTAACAAGAGTTATTTGTTTAAAGGGAGGTTGTTAATATGGTAATAATAGGTCTTACGGGAGGAAGCGGAAGCGGTAAAAGTACGATTGCATCTCTTCTTCGGCAGAGAGGATACAATATAATAGACGCGGACGTTATAGCGCGTGCGGTGGTTGCAAAAGGACGGCCGGCGCTTGATGAGATTGTTGAAGAATTCGGAAGGGATATACTTCTGGGAAACGGAGAGCTTGACAGAAAAAAGCTTGCATCAATAGTGTTTAACGATAAAAACGAGCTTTTAAAGCTCAACAAAATTACACATAAGTATGTGACTGAGATTGTAAAAAAACAGCTTGCCGAAAGCAAAAGCGATATTTCGGTAATCGATGCTGCGGCGCTTCGGGCGAGCGGTATAATTGACATGTGTGACCATGTTATTGCGGTAATTGCGGATAAAGATGTGCGCATAAAACGCATAATGGAACGTGACGGCATAGATGAAGAGGCGGCAAGGGCAAGAATAGGCGCACAGGAGCCGGACGCAAAATACATTCAGTATGCGGATTTTGTCATAGACAACTCGGGCGACGAATCGCTCGAAATGCTGCTTGACGACATAATGCGCGAGGTCGGAGGTACAATCATAAGTGAAAGGTAAAACGGCGTTTGTTGTAATCATAATTGCTGTAGCGGCGTCGGTTATTGCCGTACCGAAAATATACGGCAGAATAATGCGCATAATGTATCCTGTCAGATATGAGGATATAATCGAAAAATATGCAAAGGAAAACGAGCTTGACCCATATCTGGTGCTTGGGCTTATTAAAGCTGAAAGTAATTTTGTGAGCGACGCATGTTCTCACCGCGGTGCACACGGGCTTATGCAAATTACGGAAAGTACTGCTGCTTGGTGCGCAACTAAAATGAAGCTTGAAAACTTTTCCGGCGGAGAGAGCCTTGTTGAGCCGGAAACGAACATAAAAATCGGCTGTTGGTATCTGAAATATCTGCTCGACGAATACGACGGCTCGGCAGAGCTTGCGTTATGTGCATATAACGCGGGTATAGGCAATGTCGGGAAGTGGCTGGATGATAAAAACTATTCGCCCGACGGGGTAACGCTTGAAAAAATACCGTTTCCGGAAACCGAAAAATATGTTGTGAACACACAGTCATATATGAAAAGGTATTCGGAGCTGTATCCGAAGCTTTTCGGAAACGGATAAATCAGAAACGTGTAAATACAAATAAAAAAATTATGTAAAACAAGGAGGACAAAAAATGGAGTTGTCAAAAAAGTTTGTGTGTGCATCATATGAGGCGTGCACATATGAAAAACATGTTAACGCGCCGTATTTCCGGAAGAGCTTTAATATGGACGGTGTGTGTGACAGTGCGGAGCTTACAATATGCGGACTCGGCTTCTACGAGCTGTATGTAAACGGGAAAAATATTACAAAGGGCGCTCTTGCGCCGTACATAAGCAATCCCGATGATATATGCTATTATGACAGCTATGACGTGAAGAATTATTTGCGTGAGGGAGAAAACGTTATAGGCATTATGCTTGGAAACGGCTTTTTTAACCCGTTCGGCGGTACACCGTGGGACTTTGAGAAAGCGCCTTGGATTGGTGCGCCGCGTTTTGCATTAAACTTTTGTGCAAAATCGGGCGATAATATGACAGAGTTTGACGCGCACAGCGGTTTTGTGTCGCATAATTCGCCGATAACGTTTGATGAATACAGGGACGGTGTGCATTATGACGCACGGCTTGAAACGGACGGCTGGTGCGAGCCGGGATATGACGACAGCGATTGGAAAAATGCGCTTTGGGCAGAGGCTCCGGGCGGAGAGGCAAAGCTTTGCACGGCTGATGCTATAGTTGTATGCAAAGAGATGAAGCCTGTATCGATTGAAAAGCAGGACGGCGGATACCTTTATGATTTTGGCTATAACTGCGCAGGAGTATGCAGACTTTCAGTAAGCGGTACATGCGGACAAAAAATAATTTTGTCACACGGCGAAATCTTAAAAGACGGAAAATTTTATATGGGAAATCTGACGTGCTGTGTTGATCTCAGTATGTATGACAAATACGGTCACAAGGACGTATACATATGCAAAGGTGCGGAAAATGAAATCTTTGTTCCGTCGTTTACATATCACGGTTTTCGGTATGTTTTTGTTGAGGGCGTAACAGAGGAACAGGCAACCGAAAACCTGCTCACATATCTTGTTATGAATTCCGATTTAAAAGAACGCAGTAATTTTGAATGCTCCGACGAAATGGCAAATCTGCTCCAGCAGTGTGCACGCCGTTCGGATTTGGCAAACTTCTACTATTTTCCGACCGATTGTCCTCATCGCGAGAAAAACGGCTGGACAGGCGACGCGTCGATGTCATCGGAGCATATGATGCTTAATCTGAAAGCGGAAAACAGCTTTGCGGAATGGATGTGCAATATACGAAAGGCGCAGCGTGAGGACGGCGCCGTGCCGGGAATTGTGCCGACAGCAGGCTGGGGATTTGAACGTGAAGGCGATTTCGGCTGGAACGGTCCTGCGTGGGACAGCGTTATATCAAATGTACCGTATTATGTCTATAAGTATACGGGAAACAAGCAAATCCTGCGTGACAACGCACAGCTTATATTCAGATATCTCGGCTATATAACAACGCGCATAAATGAGCGCGGACTTATATGTTTCGGACTCGGCGACTGGTGTCAGCCGAAACGCCGCGGTGACTCATTTAAAACGGAAAATGACCCGAAAACATTTTCGTCACCGATTGAATTTACCGACAGCGCAATAATACTTGATATGTGCAAAAAAGCGGCGTTTATGTTTGATGAAATCGGTATGGAGCTGCAAAGAGATTATGCGCTTGCACTGCATAAAAAGCTGCTCGGCGCAATACGGGAGCATATGATTGACAGCAAAAATGCGCTTGCTGTCGGAAATTGCCAGACATCGCAGGCATTGGCTCTTGAATTTAACATTTTCACCGAAGAGGAAAAGAGCAAAGCATATGAAAACCTTGTGAAGATAATTCATGAGGACGGCGATTTTCTCAATGTAGGTATGATTGGTGCGCGCTATATATTCCATGTGTTAGCAAAAGGCGGCGATGCTGATTTGGCATATAAGATGATTACAAGGACAGAACAGCCCTCATACGGCTATCAAATAATGCACGGGGCGACTGCACTGTGGGAGGATTTTACGGGAACAGGCTCATGTAATCACCATTTTTTCGGCGATATAAGCGCATGGTTTATACGCTATGTTGCCGGCATAAAACCAAATCCGTCGCTGCATGATGTAAATGAGGCGGAAATTTCGCCGTGCTTTATAGGTACGCTCAATTATGCAAAAGCGCATTATGACGCGCCCGCGGGAAGATTTGATGTTTGCTGGAAACGCCGTGAAGGTAAAATTATTCTTGACGTAACCGTGCCCGAGAAAGGAAAGGCAAAGATAAAGCTTGGCTGCGGTTATGCGTTTGAAAACGGTGAAACGGAGTGCGGCGCTGTAAGCGGCAGTTATGTTGTTGTGAAAAAATAGGTATAAATAAAAATTGTACCGTGTTTTTAGCGGACATATAAAATTTTTCGGAGCAGTTCTGAGATTTGGGAACTGCTCCGTTTTTGTATTATATATGATTTTTTCGGTATTCGCTAGGAGACATGGATTTGTTTCGGCGGAAAAGCTTTGAAAAATACCGCGTGTCGGGTATGCCTACGGAGGTTGATATTTCAGATATGGTAAGGTTTGTTGCTGTAAGCAGAATGCACGCCCTGTCAAGACGGTACTTTATTATAAGCTGCTGAGGAGAAAGCCCTGTTTCGCTCTTGAAAAGTCTGCTGAAATATTCGGGAGATAAGTTTAATGATTTTGCAATAGAATTTATGCTGATTTCGCGGTCATAGTGGAAACGGATATAGTTTTCGGCTTCGCGGATATATAAATTATCGGACAGATAATTTATTTCATGCGTGTCAGATGACGCCAAATCTATACTTTTCATTTCGGACATTGGTACAGCGTTTTTGTCAAACAGGGTTGAAAAGAAGAGATAAAGTTTTGATAAAACCGCAATTTTACCATATGAGTTGTTCTTTTCGACCATATCAATAATATCATCTATCAATTTTTCGGTTTCGGCTGCCTGGGGACAGTTATATACAGGGTTGCTGCGCGTTATGCCGAGATTTTTCAGATAAAGCTCCGCTTGTGAACCGTATACGCCGACCCATGATATGCTCCAAAGACTGCCCTCATTTGCTTTATAATAAATTTTCTCGTTGGGAAACATGCACAACAGCTGTCCGCCGCAAAGGTCAATATATTTGTTTCCGAGCGTAAGCACAGCATTGCCGTCTTTTATATACACAAGCAAAAAATGGTCTCTGACCTGCGGTCCGTAGCTGTGATTTTTTGTTTCGGTTCTTTTTCCGCAATAGTACATATTCAAATCCGACGCAACAAGATATGAAAATCTTTTTTCGATGTAATCCATGTCATAAATTCTCCTCGGCAGTTTTATTGAAGCTTATCATACAATGTCAAATTTGTCAACATATTGGTTAAATTAATTTATTGTACGCAGAATGGGCATATGGTAAGATTAACTTAAAATTCGGGCTCGGACATGCGTTGTTTGCAGTGTATGAAAGTGCCGGCAGCTGAAATGTTAAAAAAAAATCGGCGGTAAAATTATTATGAAAATGATAGGGGGGAATACATTATGGATAACAACTATTCTGAAAAATGGAAAAAACGCGGCGACAGGACGGGATTAATCAGAAATGCTTTGCTGAAGTCTATGGGATATACCGATGCGGACATAGAAAAGCCCATTATCGGCATAATCAACACATGGGCGGAAACAAACCCGGGGCATATACATTTCCGCCAGCTTGCAGAGGCGGTGAAAAGAGGCGTGTGGGCAGCCGGCGGATTTCCGCTCGAAGTGAACACCATGTCCATATGTGAGGTATTTTTTGACATATCAAGCCTTGTGTACAGAAATTTGCTTTCCATAACAACGGAGGAGCTTATAGAAAGGCACCCGTTTGACGGAGTGGCGCTCATAGGAGGCTGTGACAAAAATATTCCGGCACAGCTTATGGCTGCCGTTTCGGCAAATAAACCGACAATCTATCTGCCGGGAGGAGCCATGCTTCCGGGAAGTTATAAGGGAAAGACGCTTGCATGCGGAACGGATAGTTTCTATTTATATAACGATTACACATCGGGCAAAATTACGCTTGAAGAAATGACAAAGCATGAGGGCTGTCTGTACGGAAGTGCCGGCGCATGCCCGATAATGGGTACGGCAAATACATGCCAGACGGTAACGGAGGCGCTCGGCATTGCGCTGCCGAATTCCGCGTCATGCCTCGGTGTGTCTGCCGAAAAACTGCGCATAAGCGAGGAAACGGGACGCAAAGCGGTTGAGCTTGTTGAAAAAGACATAAGATGCCTTGATATAATAAATGAAAAATCTCTTGAAAACGCTATTCGCGTACTTATGGCAACAGGCGGCTCAACAAACCTGATTATTCATCTCATTGCAATAGCAAGGCGTGCAAACATCAACCTTAAACTTGATGATTTTGAACGGATAAGCAAGGAAACGCCTGTTCTTGTAAATGTAAAACCGCATGGAACGGAAAATGTCGGCATGGGATTTCATAATGCCGGCGGAGTAGCGTCACTTATGAAAGAAATGGAAGATATGCTGAACGGCGATTGCCTGACTGTCAGCGGAAAGACTGTAGCCGAAAATCTTGAAGATATTGACATGCCGTATGACACAAATACGATAAGGCCTCTTGACAATCCTATTGAGGAAAAGGGCGGTATAGCAGTCCTGTACGGAAATCTCGCGCCGAACGGTGCGGTAATAAAACGCAGCGCCGCAAGTGAAAATTTGCTAAGTCACAGAGGACCTGCAAAGGTATTTGACGATTTGAAGGAGTGTCAGAATTATTTGCTTGATGAAAATTCCGATGTAACTCCCGATACGGTGATTGTACTGCGCGGCTACGGACCCAAAGGCGCACCGGGTATGCCTGAAAACGGAAACTTTATGCCGCTTCCGCCGAAGCTGAATAAAATGGGCGTGAGCGACTTTGTGCGCATAACCGACGCAAGAATGTCGGGCGGCTGTTTTGGTACGCAGGCGCTTCATGTTGCACCCGAGAGCGCTGTCGGCGGACCGCTTGCGGCCGTAAAAGACGGGGATATTATTCATCTTGACGTTGATAAAAACCTCATAGAGGTTGAAATTTCCGATGAGGAAATGAAAGAAAGACTGAAAAACTTTGTGCCGAAACAGCATGCTGACATAAAGCGGGGCTTTGTGCGCAATTTTATAGATAATGTAACGCAGGCAGACGAGGGCTGTGACCTCACATATATGCAGTATAAGGAATAAACGGCAGCAGGAAATCCGAAAGAAATTAAAAAAATGTGATACAGGGGAGGATTTATAATGACAGAAATAAAGGGAATATGCCCGATAATCGCCGCACCTTTCAATGAGCGCGGCGAGGTGGATTACAAAAGCCTTGAAAATCTTGTGAAAACATTGATAAAAGGCGGATGCGGAGCTGTAACTCTTTTCGGAATAGCCGGTGAATACTACAAGCTCAGTGATGATGAGCGTATAGAGATGGCAAAGGTTACTGTCAGAGCGGCAAAAGAGGCGGGCGGAAAGACGATACTTTCCGTTACGGACCATTCGACAGAGGTTGCAGTATTACGCGCGAGACAGTTTGAGGCTATCGGCGCGGACTGTCTTATGCTGCTGCCGCCGTTTTTCTTAAAACCGGGTGCAAAATACTTATATGAGCATATGAAAGCAATTGCAAATGCAGTCAAAATCCCGATTATGGCTCAGTATGCGCCGGAGCAGACCGGAGTTGCAATTCCGCCCGAAACTTTTTGCAGGCTGGAAAAAGAATGTCCGAATATGATTTATTATAAAATCGAATGTAAACCGGCAGGACCTTATGTAACAAACCTTATGAAGCTTACGGACGGCAAAATGCAGATATTTGTCGGAAATGCGGGCTTTCAGCTTATAGAGTGCATGGACAGGGGCGCAGTCGGCGCAATGCCGGGGTGTTCGATGTATGATGTGTATCTTGATATATACAACAACTATACAAGCGGCAACAGACAGAAAGCCGTTGAAGCGCATAACAGGCTTTTGCCGATGCTTAACCATATAAGGCAGAATGTTGAGCAGATTATTTCATTTGAAAAGAGGATATTAAAAAGACGCGGAATAATTGCATGTGATTATTGCAGAAAACCGTCATATGATACCGATGAATATTTTGACAGATTATTTGATGAGTTCTATGATGAGATGTCGGAAAGATATGGTTGGTGATGAGTGTGAATAAAACAGCATTTATAACAGGAGGAGGCACGGGCATAGGCAGAGGTATTGCCGTAGAATTTGCAAAGGCGGGCTATGATGTGGCAATATCCTACTGCGGCAGTGCAAAAGGCGCCGAAAAAACGATAGCCGAAATAGAAAAAACAGGACAAAGCGCATTTGCGGTTAAAGCTGATATAAGCAAAATCGGCGACATAAATACGATGTTTGATGAAGTGATGAAGCGATATCAGCGATTAGACGTATTTGTGAATAACGCAGGTATAACGGAGAAAGCGGATTTTTTGCATACAACGCCCGAAACTTTTGACAGAATATGTGCGGTTGACTACCGCGGTGCGTTTTTTTGTATCCAGCGTGCCGCACGCATAATGGCAGAAAAGAACATATGCGGAAGCATTATTCTGATTTCGTCAAACAATGCGTCCGCACATTTTGCCGATGTGTCGGTTTATGCGTCTGTAAAAGCAGCGGCGGAAAAAATGTCGCGGCATGCTGCGATAGAGCTTGCAAAATATAAAATAAGAGTGAATGCAATCGCACCGGGCTGGACCGATACAGGGTCGGCACGACTTGATAAAAAAGAGGAAACATATTATAAAATCCCGCTCAAAAAGTGGGCAACGGTCGAAGAAATAGGAAAAATTGCAGTTTTTCTGTCAAGCGATGCATCATCATCTGTAACGGGAACAACAATTCTTGCGGATAACGGCGCATGTCTTGTTTCCGACAAACGGGAAAGATACGGCTTTTAATTTTGAAAAAGGAGTTGGTTTTATGGCAAAAAGTACTGTTGAACTGGTTGAAAAAGAAAAAATTATTGTTATAGTCAGAGGAGTGCAGACGGATAAACTGCTCGGTCTTGCCGAAGCGATGTATAAAAGCGGCATACGTCTGCTTGAAATTACATACAGCGCTGACGGAAAGATGAGTGACAATGATACAGCAGGCAATATAGCCGCACTGAAAAAACATTTCGGTGATGAAATGAGTATCGGAGCCGGTACGGTGCTTACAGAAAAACAGGTTGAACTCACAAAAGATGCGGGCGGGGAATTTATCATATCGCCGGATAGTGTTCCCGAGGTGATAAAGAAAACAAAAGAATTGAATATGGTATCGATACCGGGCGCATTGACTCCGAGCGAAATTACTCTTGCACGCAGGAGCGGAGCGGATTTTGTGAAGGTATTTCCGGCATCTAACCTTGGTACGGATTATATAAAGGCTATAAAAGCGCCGCTGTCACACATAAAACTTCTTGCTGTCGGCGGAATAAATGATAAAAACATGCCAGACTATCTTAGTGCGGGTGTGTGCGGATTTGGAATAGGCAGCAATATTGTTGACAAAAAGCTTTTGGCAGAAAATGATTTTGAAGGGATAACCGAAATGGCAAAAAGATATGTTTCGGTTATACAAAGCTTTTAACATGCAGAGCTGCAAAACCGAAAACTCTTTTGAGGAGTTTTCGGTTTTTTTATAACTTTCTATCCATCGCTTTGAGTATATCCTCATATTTTAAAAATTGTTTTTAGAATTTAACGCCGCGTTTGACGGCATTTTTTGCCGGCAAAAAATAATAGAACATTTTTTCGGAAAAAGTATTGACAACAAACCTATGTTCTGTTATAATAATTTCAGAACATAGGTTCTCAAATATAAATTTGGATATAGAAATCACAGATTAAAATAAAGAAAGAGGTGGCAGGTATGTATAAAACATATACTATTAAAAAAAGAACGGTAATAAAAAATCGCTTTCGTTTTACGGTTTTTATAATTCTGGCAGCGGCTCTTATAAGCATGTTTTCTTTTGCATTTATAATGCCTTCGACGACAAATGCGGATATAACACATAAAACGGAAACGGTATATGTGTCGAAAGGCGATACAATGTGGAGCCTTGCAAGTACATACTGCAGCGGCGATGTAAGGGAAAACATTTATAAAATAAAGAAACTTAATAATATGAAAACGGGCGATTTGTCAGAGGGGCAAAGTATTTTGATACCTGTTAATTAAATTTATGTGTACATAGCCGAAATTGTGTGTTATAATATTCACAGGTTTATAATTTATGGTGAATATTGACAGGAGGCTTTGGTATGCTTACGGATAAAAAATGCGAATTTATTGAGTTTATGATGAGCGCGGACGTGCTGCGCTTCGGAGATTTTGTAACAAAAAGCGGAAGGAATACACCGTATTTTGTAAATACGGGCAATTATAAAACAGGGGCACAGTTTTCAAAACTGTCAGCGTTTTATGCAGATTTGATTTTTGAAACCACAAATGGAAATTTTGACGCGATTTTCGGACCGGCATATAAAGGGATTGTTCTTGCAGCAGGTGCGGCGGGCGCATTATATGAAAAATACGGAAAGGATAAGCCGTATTTTTATAACAGAAAAGAAGCGAAAGACCACGGAGAAGGCGGCAGCACGGTCGGCTATAAACCGCAGGACGGTGACAGCATAATAATTGTTGAAGATGTTATCACGGCAGGGACGGCGCTCCGCGAAACACTGCCGATACTTAAAAATGCGGCAAATGTATCGGTAAGAGATATGTTTATATCCGTGAACAGATGTGAATATGGAAACGATAAAAGCAAAGCGGTCACAGATGAGGTAAGAGATGAATTTGGAATATGCGTTCATTCAATCATAAACGCGGCTGACATATACGATTATCTTGTATCGGATAAAAAGTACGCAGATGATGCAAAGCGCATGGAACAATATATGGACAAATACTGCGTTATAAGCGAACGCGGAAAATAAAATTTTGACGGCACGGCGGTTTTTCCGAAAATACGGAAAAGTCGTCTGTTTTACGTTAGGTGTGATAAAAGTTGTATTATATATACATAATAAGATGCAGTGATAACTCGCTTTATACGGGAATTACGACAGATGTCGGGCGGCGTATGAGAGAGCATTGCAAAAAAGAGGGAAAGGGAGCAAAATATACGGAGGCGCATGTCCCGAAGAGCCTTGAGCGTGTATGGCAGACGGAAAACAGACAAAATGCGTCAAAGCTGGAATACCGCATAAAGTCGCTCAGAAAAGAGCAAAAAGAAGAGCTTGTTAAGAGTCCGCTGCTGCTCGAAAAGTTGTTTGCCGATAGGCTTGACTGTGAGAAATATATGCTGTGCGGCGGCGATTTTGACATAAGTTTTGATTAGAATTTTGAAAATTTGGTTAGCATCTTGAAATAAGGGAATTATAATGGTATAATTTACACGATTAATAAGTAAAAAAAACAACGCTGTGCGGCATATGTTATGCCTGTGTGCTGTGAAATGGGGATTGTCAAATGAAAGACGGATTTATAAAAACTGCGGCGGCGTCATGCGATATCCGTGTTGCCGATTGTGAATATAACGCGGAAAACATTATAAAAACAATAGACAAATGTGCTAAAGAAGGTGTAAAGCTTCTTACCTTTCCGGAGCTTTGCGTAACCGGATATACGTGCGGCGATTTGTTTTTTCAGAAAACTCTTCAAAAAGGGGCGGAACAAGCGCTCGCAAAAATTGCCGCAAGCACTGCCGGCACGGATATGCTTACAGCGGTTGGCGCGCCGATTTGCCATAATATGAAAATATACAACTGTGCAGTAATGATTTCAAACGGACGCATACTCGGTGTTGTTCCGAAAACGAATATACCGAATTACAGCGAATTTTACGAATACAGACATTTTTCGCCGGCGCCCGATGAAAACAGCGAAGTTACAATAAACGGCGAAGTATATCCCTTTGGCACAAAGCTTATATTTTCGTGTTCCTCCATGCCCGAGTTTAAAGTCGGGGCGGAAATTTGTGAGGATTTATGGGTTCCTGTTACACCGTCGTCATCACATTGTGCCGCAGGGGCAACGATTATTGTAAATTTGTCGGCAAGCGACGAAGTAATCGGCAAAGCGGATTACAGGCGTATGCTTGTTATGTCACATTCGGCGCGTCTTATATGCGGCTATGTGTATGCCGATGCCGGATACGGCGAATCAACTACGGACATGGTTTTTTCGGGACATAATTTAATTGCGGAAAACGGCAGTGTGCTTACTGAGAGCAAAATGTTTGAAAACGGAATTACAATCAGCGAAATTGATGTCGGAAAAATCAGCGCGGAGCGCTGTAAAACAACAACATATCCGACGGCGTGTGAAAACGGCTATAAATACATTGAGTTTGACGCGAAAACGGCAGATACGTTTCTGACGCGCAGAATTGCAAAAAGACCGTTTGTGCCCGAAGATGAAAAAGCAAGATATAAACGCTGCGAAGACATTCTTACAATACAGAGTATGGGACTTGTGAAAAGGCTTGAACATTCGCATGCAAAGACGGCGGTTGTCGGCATATCGGGCGGACTTGATTCGTGCCTTGCGCTGCTTGTCATCGACCGTGCGATGAAAATTGCAAAAAGAAGCCCGAAGCAAATCATAGCGGTAACGATGCCGTGTTTCGGAACCACAAAACGCACAAAGTCGAACGCGGAGGTTTTGTGTGAAACATTGGGCGTTACATTGGAAACGATTGACATTGCGGAGGCTGTAAATCTGCATTTCAGGGATATAGGACACAGCGGTGACAATTACGATGTTGTATATGAAAATTCACAGGCAAGAGAGAGAACGCAGATTTTAATGGACATAGCAAACAGGGAAGGCGGAATGGTAATCGGTACGGGCGATTTATCGGAGCTTGCATTGGGTTGGGCAACATATAACGGCGACCATATGTCTATGTACGGCGTAAACGCATCAATTCCGAAAACACTGGTGCGTCATATTGTGAGATATGCTGCCGATTCGAGCGAAGATAATAAGCTTAAAGAGGTTCTGCTTGACATTCTTGACACGCCGGTAAGTCCGGAACTGCTGCCTGTTGATGATAAGGGCGAAATTGCGCAGAAAACGGAGGACATAGTGGGTCCGTATGATTTGCATGACTTTTTCCTGTACTATATAATTCGTTTCGGATTTTCGCCGTCAAAAATATACAGGCTTTGCGTTTATGCATTTAACGGGGAGTATGATAAGGCAACAATATTAAAATGGATGAAGATATTTTACAGACGCTTTTTTGCACAGCAGTTTAAGCGTTCGTGTCTGCCCGACGGACCGAAGGTCGGAACTGTTACTCTTTCGCCGCGCGGTGACTGGCGTATGCCGAGCGATGCATGTGCGGCGCTTTGGCTCAAAGAGGCTGAAAGTCTGACGGATAAATAAGTTTTTTTGGAGAAATGTTGTATGAAGCTTTATAATATAAGAAAAATGTGCAATGCAATAAAGATGTTTATGAAGTACAAAATGAAGCTTACAACCGCCCAGATGCTTGTGCTCGGTTTTGCGGTCATAATTGCTGTCGGTACAATTCTTCTCATGCTGCCGGTATCGAGCAGAAGCGGCTGCAAAACAAGCTTTGTAAATGCATTTTTCACCGCAACCTCGGCATCGTGCATAACGGGACTTGTGGTGTTTGATACATACACATACTGGAGTATGTTCGGGCAGCTTGTCCTTCTGGCGCTTACGCAGATAGGCGGACTGGGATTTATGACGATGGGAAGCGTTATAGCTTTTTTGATGAGAAGCAAAATCAGCTTCAGACAAAGGCTCGCAATGAGTGAGTCGATAGGACTTGACATGACGAGCGGTATTGTGCGAATGACACAGCACATACTTATCGGCACGTTTATATTTGAGGCAGCCGGAGCATTAATTCTTTCGGTAAAATTCATACCCGAATTCGGACTCGGCGGAGGAATATACAAAGGCGTGTTCCATGCTGTTTCGGCATTTTGTAACTCGGGCATTGATTTGATGGGCGAAAAACAACCATTCGGTTCATTTTGCAATTATACCGACGATTGGGTTGTAAATATCACGATTATGCTGCTTATAACTGTCGGCGGCACGGGTTTTTTTGTATGGGAGGATATATACCGTTCAAAGAATTACAAAAGTCTGAGTTTCCACAGTAAGCTTGTACTGACAATCAATACCGCGCTTGTAATATTTGGTGCGGCAATGATATTTTTTATGGATTATCATAACCCGGGAACGCTCGGAAAGCTGCCCTTCGGAACAAAGGTTCTTGCCTCATTGTTTCAGTCGGTGGCAAGCCGTACGGCGGGATTTTGTACGGTTAATCTTTCGGCGCTCAGTGTGGGTTCAACATTTGTTATGATGATACTGATGTTTATAGGCGGCGCGCCCGGCTCAACTGCCGGCGGAGTAAAGACAACAACCGTGGGACTTTTGTTTTTTACCGTGCTTGCAAGCATACGCGGCAGTGAAGATGTGAACGCATTTAAACACAGGATTGAGCATTTGGCTGTATTCCGTGCGGTTACAGTAGTTTTGATGTCGCTGTGCGTTGTGGTTGCCGGAACGCTTGTGCTGTCTATGGCAGACCCGATGTATTCATTTAAGGAGATTGTATTTGAAGTGATATCCGCTTTCGGCACTGTAGGACTTACGCTCGGGATAACGCCAACGCTCTCGGCGGTATCGAAGGTTGCGCTTGCACTGATTATGTTCTTCGGACGCGTGGGAGTTGTGACGATTATGCTGTCGCTTACACTGAGAGGCACAAAACCGAACAGCAAAATACGCTATCCTGTCGGAAGAGTCATGATATAATATTTACAACAGATGTTACCAAACGCTCCCGTGTTTGTGATTGATGTAAATATTGAATCGGAGTGAAGCAAGCCGATTAGGCGGCTTGCGCCTATGATATAATATTTGCGGTTTATGCAAATATTGAAAAGCAATACTGCGGCGACACTTTGCTGCATTTGTTATTGCATTATAATATTAATGATACAGTGAAAATTTTCAGGGGGTATATATATGAAACAGTCATTTGCCGTACTTGGTTTGGGAAGCTTTGGACAAAGCGTTGCAAAAACACTTTATTCGCTCGGACATGAGGTTCTTGCTATAGACCTGAACGAGGAAAGAATTCAGGCAATATCGGAAAGCGTTACTCATGCGATAGAGGGTGACTGCCGCGATGAAAATGTTTTGAAAGCAGTCGGAATACGTAACTTTGACGTTGTTGTGGTTGCGATAGGACAGGACCTTGAGGCGTCAATACTTGTCACAACGACACTGAAAGAGCTCGGCGTCGGCTGTGTTGTGGCAAAGGCGCACAGCGTAATACATTCAAAAATATTAACCAAAGTCGGTGCGGACAAGGTGGTATTTCCCGAGCTTGATATGGGTGTAAGAATAGCAAATACGCTTTCAAATGTAAACGTCGTGGATTTGCTCTCACTTACGGACGGCTACAGCATTGTAGAGATAAACTGTCCGGAAAGCTGGGTCGGCAAAAATATGATGGAGCTGGATTTACGCGCAAAATACGGCATAAATGTTCTTGCGGTCAGGGACAGCGACGATATAGATGTATCGCCGGATCCGCGCAAGCTGTTTACGGAGCGTGATGTGGTTATAATCATAGGTGCAAATGATGAATTGGGCAGGATAAAATAATGAAGTTTATACAGAGCAGTTCAAATAAGGAATATAAATTCATAAAATCACTAATGATGAAAAAGGGGCGCAGCGAGAGCGGATATTTTGTTGCCGAGGGGATAAAATCGGTAAGCGAAGCGCTTAATTCCGAGGCGGAAATCGGCATAGTTGCGGTAAGCGAAAACGCACTGCAAAAGTGCGGCGATATATTGGATTTGGCGAAAAAAAGGCAAGCGGAGATTATAAATGTCAGCGAAAGACTTTTTTCATCAATGAGCGATACACAAAATCCCGAGGGGGTTTTGTGCACGGTAAAAATGTTTTCTGAAGAAATGCAAAAGCGCAAAGCAGGATTGTACATATATTGCGACAGAGTATGCGACCCGGGAAATGCGGGGACGCTTATACGGTGCGCCGACGCTGTGGGTGCGGAGGGCATAATTTTTTCACGGGGAAGTGTTGATATATATAACCCGAAAACGGTGCGTGCCGCAATGGGGTCGATTTTTCATGTTAAAGTGTATGCCGGCGCAGACATAAGCTTGCTTAAACAGATGAAAGAGAGCGGTTATGTGCTGTATGCCGGAGCGCTTGATGAGCGCGCGGAGTTGTATGATGAGATAAAATACCCGAATAAAACGGCAATTGTGATAGGAAATGAGGCAAACGGAGTATCGAAGCAGGCGCTAACGATTGCGGATAAGCTGATAATTATACCCATATACGGCAGAGCGGAGTCGATTAACGCGTCTGTTGCCGGTGCGGTTTTGATGTATGAATGGCGCAGAAATAACAAAAACGAGGCGAAATAAATGGATAAGAGCAGATTTGAAAAACAGCTTGCATTTTTAATTGAGATTGATAAAATGAAAAGCATATTAAGGCGCACTGTACTTATAAATGAGCCGCGCCGCGAAAATGACGCGGAACATTCGTGGCATTTTGCCGTTACGGCGCTTGTACTCACGGAATATGCAAGCGATAATATCGATATAAACCACGTTATAAAAATGGCGCTTGTTCATGATTTGGTTGAAGTGTATGCGGGAGATACATTTGCATATGATGAAAAAGGCTATGAGGACAAGCAGAGCAGAGAGTTCGCCGCGGCGGATAAAATATTCGGCATACTTCCCGACAAACAGGGAAAAGAGCTTCGTGCGCTGTGGGAGGAATTTGAGGAGTTTAAAACAAAGGATTCATGCTATGCCAATGCGATTGACAGACTTCAGCCCTTTATAAATAACTATAAGACAGAAGGGCATACATGGAAATTGGGAGGAGTTACAAGCGCAAAGGTGTATAAGCGCATGGAGGCGGTGCGAGGAGCGGCGCCTGAATTATGGCCGTTTGTTGAGTATGTGATAAATGACGCTATAGATAAAGGTTATCTGCAAAAATAGATTTATTGTTACTGTAAAACCGGCATTAGCTTTTTTGTGAAAAGTGAATAGTAAAAATGTAATAAGTAAATCGGCAGGTACTTTTGTACTTGCCGATTTTTGGCACCCCCGACCGGAGTCGAAC
>CAKSHB010000028.1 GCA_934456295.1 uncultured Clostridia bacterium
AATATTCACAGAAACCCGATTTGCCTGATGACAAAAAGCGAAAATGATGCATGGAATAAATGCATGTACTATCACGCAGATGAGCATTTTGGGGCAGGGAAAAATTTTAAACGCAGAGTTTGCCGTGCGGGAGTTGAGGAATATGTTTTCAGGCTTGCGTGCGGCGGTACGGTCTGCGTCAGCTGCAAGGAAGGACATGTGAAAAATTCGGAAAAAGAGATTATGACGCTTGTAAATCCGCTGTGTGCGATGATTGAATATCTGGTTTTGATATCGCCGAAAACGGAAAGCGAAATATCAGAAAATGAACTTGTGAACAGAATAATAAAATATATACAGCGGAATTTTTATAACCCGATAAAAAACGAGGATATAGCAAGGGCTTGCTCATGCTCGGCGTCAACGCTGTGTCATTTGTTTAAAAAGTATATGTCGGTGAGCGTTCGTTCATATATTATTGATTTGCGTATGGCATATGCAAAGGAGCTGCTTGAAAAAAGCAATCTATCTGTTACGGCAACGGCTCATAAATCGGGGTTTTCCGACTATAATTATTTTGCGGTTTGTTTTAAAAGAAGAACGGGAAGCTCGCCTTTACAATACCGCAGAAGTCTGCGTGAATGTGTTCTGCCGTGATTGATTTTTTCGGTGTGATTTGGTATAATAATTATTATAATAAACATAAAGAAGGCGCTGCAAATGGATTATGAAAAAATACAGAGTTTTGCAAAAATGATTTATGAAAGTGAAAATATAGTTTTTTACGGCGGAGCAGGTGTATCGACCGAAAGCGGTGTTAAGGATTATAGGAGTGAGGACGGGCTGTATAATACGGTTAAGGAATACAAAATTTCGCCCGAGCAGATATTGAGCCATGAGTTTTTTATGAAAAATCCCGAAACTTTTTATGATTTTTACAGGAAGTATTTTATTTCGGACGCAAAGCCGAACGGTGCGCATAAGGCGTTGGCGGAGCTTGAAAAAATGGGCAAGGTGAAAGCTGTTGTCACGCAGAATATAGACGGATTGCATCAGGCGGCAGGGAGCCGAAATGTACTTGAGCTTCACGGAAATGCAAGAAAATATTATTGCAGCATGTGCCGCAGGGAATGCGGCGATGTGTCGCAGGCGATTGCATCGGGAAAAATTCCGAAATGTGAGTATTGCGGCGGCATAATAAAACCAAAGGTTGTGCTTTACGGTGAGATGCTCGATGAGGACGTGACGGAAAAAACTTTGCGCAGCATTGGGTGTGCGGACATGCTCATAGTCGGCGGTACGTCGCTGGCGGTGAGTCCGGCAAACACTTTTGTCAGTTATTTTTGCGGCAGATATGTCGTTATGATAAATAAAACCGCGACGAGCTATGACGGCAGAGCGGACCTTATTATACGCGACAGTATCGGCGCTGTGTTTGAGAAAACGATGCGTGAGCTTAAAAAATACATGTAAAAATCGGTTTGAGGTGCGGCACATTTTGTGCCGCAAACGGACTGAGATAAACATTTTTGAAAATTCCTTATTGAAAATTGTAAAAAACTCTTGACAAACGGAAATTCCTATGATAATATATTCAACGTGGCTTGAATTTATTGCGGTTTTGTGTAAAGGTAGCACAAGCGACTCTGACTCGCTTTGTGAGGGTTCGAATCCTTCTTCCGCAACCAAAAGTCGGAGCAAGCATTGTTTGTTCCGACTTTTTTTATACAGTTTTTAATATGGGGATATAGCTCAGTTGGGAGAGCGGTTGCTTCGCATGTAACAGGTCTGGGGTTCGAATCCCCATATCTCCACCAAAAATCCGCATACGATAGTGTGCGGATTTTTACTTATTACATCTTCACTATTCACTGTTCCTTAAATAAGACTATGCGGATTTTTGGAAAGTGATAAGTAAGAGTGAAAAGTGAAGAAGTGAGGTACAAATTCGTAAGAACGAGTTTGTACTAATAAAGAGGAAAGTTATGGACAGTCCTTTAATTCTTGAGGGCAGGACGATTCTTGCCAAATGTACTATATATATCAATCACCTCACCGTGTCGGAGCAGGTTTTATATCACTTGCTTCGGTTTTTTTATGCTATTTTTAAACTTTAATTTCCAAAATTAAAAAATATTTTTGACAATTAATGTTTTGAGCGTTATAATTATAACTAACAAACGTTAGTTAGTGGGGGTTTTATGAAGCAGGAGGATACAAAAAAGAAAATTCTTGAAAAGGCGCTTGAGCTTTTTTCGTCATATGGGTATGCATCTGTCAGCGTGGGTGAGATTGCAAAAGCGGTAGGGATTAAAGCGCCGTCGCTGTATAACCATTACCCGAGCAAACAGGCAATTTTTGATGCCATTGTTAAAGAGGTTTCCGCGCAGTATGAAGAGTATACAAAAGGCATTGCTATACATATGCGCCATGTCGAAATGGACGTGAACCTTTTTTCCGAAATAAAAGAGGAAATGCTGATTGGAAAGGTTCGCCAGATATTTGGTTATTCGCTGCATGATGTTACAATCAGCCGTTTCCGCAGAATGATGACGATCGAGCAATTCCGTACGCCGCAGCTCTCAGAGCTTTATTCGAGCCGTTACAATGACCGCATTATTTTATATCATGCCGGGATTTTTAGAGCACTAATCAAAAACGGCGAAGTTAAAAATGAAAATCCCGAAACGCTTGCGATGATGTATGCCATGCCGATTATTACGCTGCTTGGTGTATGCGACCGTCAGCCGGAGAGGGAGGCGGAATGTCTTGAAAAGCTGGACGCGCATGTGCGTCTGTTCTTCCGCAGTTTTAATATTTCGCATGACAGTGATAAATAGTAATGGGGAGGTGTGAAAACATGAGTACCGGATTGACCTTCAGAAATGCAGAAAGAAAGGATATGGCGCTTATTCTTCAATTTATAAAAGAACTTGCCGATTATGAAGGAATGATAAATGAGGTTGTGGCAGATGAAGCCACACTTGAAACGTGGATTTTTGACAAACAGAAAGCCGAAGTGATTTTTGCGCTTGAAGATGGGAGAGAGGTTGGATTTGCACTGTTTTTTCACAACTTTTCAACATTTCTCGGACGTGCCGGCATTTATATGGAGGATTTATATGTCAGACCTGAGTGCAGGGGAAAAGGGTTCGGAAAGGCAATTTTGAAAAAACTTGCATCAATTGCGGCAGAACGCGGCTGCGGACGTCTGGAATGGTGGTGCCTTGACAACAACAAGCCGAGTATTGATTTTTACCTTTCTATGGGAGCTGAGTCTATGTCTGATTGGACAGTATACAGAAATTCGGGCGATGTGCTCAAAAATTTATCTGAGGGTTGAAATTTATAGCTTTTTGCGGACGGCAGATTTTTTTGACCGGCAAAAGCCACAGCTATGCAAATGATACGAATTGTGTCACGCATGTGACGCAGCAGTTCTTTACTTTATATGCGCCCTGTGATAGTGTGGATTTAGCCGAAAGGTAAAATTTGACGAAAAGGGAGCAGAAAAAATGGAAGAAAGAAGAAATTTGAAAAGCGGAAGAAAAATTTTGCTTTTTGGGATTGGGTTGGTTTTAGGATTTGTACTTTGGACAATGCTGATACAAACGGCAGATGTGCAGCCCATCGGGCAGAATGGAACAAACATAGGCTTTGCGTCATTTAACAGATGGTTTTTTAATCTGACAGGCGTACATATGACGCTCTATACAGTAACCGATTGGCTCGGACTTGTGCCGATATTTGTCTGCATGGCGTTCGGGGGCATCGGAACGGATCAGCTTATTATGAGAAAAAGCCTTTTAAAGGTAGATTATGATATTATTATACTTGGAATTTATTATGTTATAGTGACATTCGGCTATTTGATTTTTGAGATGATTCCCATAAATTACAGACCGATTCCGATTGAGGGACATATGGAGGCATCATATCCGTCGTCAACCACGCTTCTTGTGTTAAGCGTTATGCCGACACTTGTGTTTCAGGCTGACCGCAGGTTAAAAAGCGCTGTAAAAAAGAAAGTTATCACTTATTCTGCGGTTGTGTTTTCCGCATTTATGGTAATCGGAAGGCTTGTTTCGGGCGTTCACTGGTTTACCGATATTTTTGGTGGAGCGCTTTTAAGCGGCGGATTGTTTTATATCTATAAAGGCGCTGTGTTGATGGCAGACATGGGAAAGATGGCAGATAAGGTAAAAAAGTGATTGTGAGGTTAAGATGGAATTTAACGAAAAGCTTTGTGAGCTGCGAAAAAGCAAAGGACTTACACAGGAGGAGCTTGCAGAAGAATTATATGTATCAAGAACGGCGGTTTCAAAATGGGAATCGGGAAGAGGATATCCGAGTATTGACTCTCTGAAGGAGATATCAAATTATTTTTCTGTGACGATTGATGATTTGCTGTCGGGTGAAAAACTTCTTTCAATTGCCGAAACGGAGAATAAATCAAACATTAAAAATATGTGTGGTCTTATGTTCGGGATTACGGATATGTTTTACTTTCTGCTTATGGTGCTGCCGCTTTATCCAAAGACGGGCAACGGATACGTTTTTGCTGTAAATCTGTTTGCATACACAGAAACTTCACCATTTAACCGCATGATTTACTGGGTTATGTTTACCGCGGTTATGACGGTCGGAGCCGCAAAAATTCTGCTGTCATATTTCAAAGCGGCAAAAGGTCAAAAAACACTGACGGCTATTTCGATGCTGCTTGGAATTTTTGCAGTATTGTTTTTGGCGATGACAAGAGAGGCTTACGGCGTAAGCATATCGTTTCTGCTGCTCGTAACAAAAGGCATACTGCTTTTAAAATATGTAGGAGCGGAGCGATGACGGCAGTTTGTATACATAAAATTTGCACAGACGTTTTAAACTGAAGCAGACAACAAAAAAAGGAGGCAACAGGAATGATTTTTGAAACAGAAAGGCTTATTTTGCGCCCATGGGAGCTTTCGGACGCAGAGGACCTTTACAGATATGCGAGTGACCCGAGGGTCGGACCGATTGCGGGCTGGAATGTTCACACAAGCGTTGAAAACAGCCGCGAAATTATAAAGGCGGTTTTGTCGGCACCGGAAACATATGCTGTGGTGCTTAAGGAAACAGGGGAGCCTGTCGGCAGTGCGGGGCTGATGATTGGCGAAAAAAGCAACATCGGGCTGCCCGATACGGAGTGTGAGGTTGGGTATTGGCTCGGCGTTCCGTTCTGGGGCAGGGGGCTTATTCCCGAGGCGATCCGATGTCTTATGAAGCATGGGTTTGAGAGTTTGAACATGGATAAAATGTGGTGCGGCTATTTTGACGGAAACGTTAAATCAAGGCGCGTTATGGAAAAATGCGGATTTATGTACCATCACACATCGGAGAATGTTTCGTGTGCGATTGAAGGTGTTTTCAGAACGGAACATGTGACATGTATTACAAGAGATGAATGGGAAAAAATTAAGGAGAGCGAGAAAGAATTATGAAGATAAAAAGAATTATTGCGGCAGGTATTGCCATAGCAGTATTACTGACAAATACGGCATTTGCGTCGGATACATATGCTACACGCGGCGAGGTTGCAGCCATGCTTCTAAACGCTGCGGACGATTATAACCCGAATGTGAAATATTCAGACATTATAAAAGGATATGATGACGGCGAGCTGCATGAGGACATGAACATCAACCGTGCAGAGGCACTTGTTATGCTGTCGCGCGCGTTTGGAGCGTTTCCCGAGCTTACGGGGCACAATGCACGCGTTGCACTGCAAAGCGGTGCGTTCGGCGATATTCCCGACTGGGCAAAGTCCGAGCTTACACCCGTGCTTGACGCAGGAATTTCGGCAGGTACGGCGGAGGGCATATTTTCACCGTATGACGATGTGACAAAAGAGCAAATGGAGCTTTTTATAAAGCGTGCCTATGCACTTTTCGGTACAAATGAAAAGGACGATTTTTATGCGGCTGTGAATAAAAATACTTTAAACAGCCTTGAACTTAAGCCGGGGCGTATGATGGCGGGAACGGTTTATGATTTGCAGGACGACAGCTCCGAAAAAGTGAACAGCATTATAAAAACTGCCATGGAAAAGGGTGGTGAAAAAGGCAGCAAGGAACAGAAGATAGCCGATTTTTACAAAAACATTTTAGATACGGAAAGAAGAAACGAAATCGGCACTGCTCCGATAAAGCCATATCTTGCGGATATTAATTCGGCAAAAAATATCAAAGAGCTTGCAGATGTTCAGACAAAGCTTATCAGAGATTTGCATATGGCTCCTTTTACGGCATTTTCCGTCACGGTGGATTTTAAAGACAGCACAAAATACATTATGCATTTCGGCACAATGGAGCCTTATCTTACAAAAGATTTTTACCAAAACGGCTCTGAGGCGCAAAAGGCAAGCTATCTGAAATATTTAAAAAGTGTTTCGGAAATCGCGGGGGAGAACATGACCGACAAGCAGGTTGAAGATATTTATAATTTTGAAAAAATGCTTGCAAACAAAAAGCTTAACCCCGAGGACGGAAACAATGTAGATAAAGCTTACAATATTTATACTTTTGATGAGATACAGTCGCTTTTTCCGAGTATAGATATGAATGATGTATTTGAAAGCCTGGGATTGAAAAAAGAGGATAAAATTCTTGTTATCGATAAAGGGCTTACGGAGGAATTTGCGTATCTTTTCACGGAGGAAAACCTCGAAATACTGAAAAATTCGGCAAAATTAAGCATAATTCTAAATTACGGCGGTGCGCTCAACACAGAGTTTACCGATGCGGCAAACACATTTAATCAGGAATTTCTCGGAATTTCGGGAACATATTCCGACGAAGAGCTTGCGGCGATGAGCGTTGCAAATGCTATGCCGGATTATGTCGGTGAGCTGTATGCGGAAAAATACTTTACGGAAGAGGCAAAGCAAAATGTTCTGAAAATGGTGCAGGATATAATTTCGGTGTATAAGGAGCGTATAGAAAAGCTTGACTGGATGAGCGCCGAAACAAAGGTAAAAGCAATTGAAAAGCTTGATAAAATGGGAGTAAAAATCGGCTATCCCGACAAATGGAACAGCTATCTTGACAGTGCCCAAATCAACTCAAAAGCGGACGGCGGAAGCTATTTTGAAAACTTGCTTGCCATAGGGGAGGCTTCTGTGAAATATTTGTCCGGATTACAGGGCACATCTGTTGATAAAACGCAATGGATGATGTATCCGTATACGGTAAATGCGTGCTACAGCGCAACTTCAAACGATATTACATTTCCTGCGGCGATACTTCAGCCGCCGGTATATGATGTAAACGCTTCCTATGAGGAAAATCTGGGAGCGGCGGGCTACATTATCGCACACGAAATAAGCCATGCGTTTGACAATAACGGGGCAAAGTTTGACGCAAACGGCAATGCTGCCGATTGGTGGAGCGCAGAGGATTATGAAGAGTTTGGAAAAAGGTGCGAAAAAATGATAAGCTTTTATGACGGTCAGGAGGGTATCCCGGGAGTTTTGATGAACGGCAGACAGACACTGAGCGAAAATGTGTCCGACCAGGGCGCAGTACAGTGTATAACCGAGGTTGCATCAAAACTTGAAAATCTCGACTATCAAAAGCTGTACCGTTCAATGGCGAATGCATGGGCAAGCACAAAAACGCGCGAATACGCAAAATATATGGCAGGTGTTGATGTTCATTCCGAAGACAAACTGCGTGTAAACCGCGTGGTTGTAAATTGTGACGAGTTTTATAAGGCATTCGGTATAGATGAAAATGACGGAATGTGGGTAGCGCCTGAGGACAGAGTAAAAATTTGGTAGGTGTGACAAGATGAATATAACAATAATACGGGCTTTAAAACGAAAAAACAGCAGTACATACAATGCGGCAAAATATTTTATATCAAGGATTGATGATGTGAATGAGGTTTTCGAGTTTGCTCTTCCCGATGATATGCCGCATATCTGTAGGGGGTGCTATGCATGCCTTCACGGAAATGAAACAAAATGCGGCGGATATGAGTATTTAAAACCGATAAATGAGGCATTTGCAAAGTCGCAGCTTATAATATTTTGCAGCCCCGTATGGTGCTTTCATGCATCGGGGCAGATAAAGTCGTTTTTGGACCATTACGGCTACAGATGGCTTGTGCACCGCCCAAATTTTGATATGGTAAACAAGCAGGCGGTCATTATAACAACCGCCGGAGGCGGCGGGCTTAAATCTGCGGTGAAAGACATAAAGGACAGTATGGACTACTGGGGTATTGCAAGAACATATGCTGTCACGCAGTCTGTATGGGGATATTTCTGGGACGATATGCCCAAAAAATTCAAAAGAAGCTTTGAAAAAAAGCTTGATAAAACAGCCGCAAGGGTTTTGAAAAATTCAAAGAATTTAAAGCCGTCGCTGAAGGTGAAATATCTTTATAAAATGTTTGAAAAACTGCATTTGAAAGACAAGATGTGGGAGATTGACAACGAGTATTGGAAAGCCAATAAGAAAACTGAGCGAAAAGGACATGCGGAAGCGCAGATATGAAAAAATTGCAAAGCAAATAAAGGCAGAAGAGATTAATGCGAAGTTTTGCCGCAGTTATATGAGGTGAAAAACATGGCAACGAGCAGGGAGTATCTGGAATTTATAATAGAACAGTTATCGGAGCTTGAAGGAATAACATTCAGGCAGATGATGGGCGAGTATATTATTTATTATGACGGTAAAATTGAGTTTTGTATAAATAAAACCTATGCATATGTAAACAACGAAAAAGAAATGCCCGAACCATCGGATATTAGGTTAATTATTAAACCAAAATTCAATGAAACGGGCTACAGCAATATTGAAGAAATAAAAAAAGATTTAAAGTTTATTTTTGAACAAGCGAGTAAATATTTTGACTAATATGATTTAGAGCATCAATAGGAGTCTTCGCATTTCCTTGTTTGGAATATGTTCGAGATTCAAGAAAATCAAAATTCATAAGAAAAGTTTCTGTGATTGTTTTCTTGGATGTTTTATATTTAATAGTAACATTGAAATTATTATGAGGAACATCCCCGCTACCATCTTCGGTACAAAAAATATTTGTAAAGTATTGATTAGGAGCAACCGAACAATTTTTATAATGTTTAAAAGGATTACAAAAAATAGAATCAGAGCTGTTGATTTCATCGCAGTCAGTTGTAATACCAATTATTCTTGCTGGTAAGTTTCCGAAATTCTGAATTTTTATAGATGGTATAACCATACCCGGTGCTGTATGAGGAAAAATTGATATGTATGCAAGTTGACCTTCTTTAAAAATCCTCTGCGTTTGAATGAGGGAAATTATACTGATAATAATTGATACAACAGAAACGAACAAAGCTGATAAAATGCTGATTACCTGAATCTTATCTGAAATACTTATGGTTGTAGATGTAAAGAATTCATAGAAATAATTAAAAATATTACACATAATAAAACCTTCTTCCTTGATATTATAATAAAGATTATACTATAGGTAGAAGCAAAACTCAATATAAAAGCAACAAAAAAGGAGAAATGATTATTTGAACAATAGCACAAGCGCAACACAAGTTCCTGTTTGGGAACGCTTCTTACTCACAGTAAAGGAGGCATCCGATTACTTCAATATCGGTGAAAATAAAATGCACCGAATAGCAAATGATTATATGGATTCTGACTACAAGTTTGTTGTACAAAATGGTAGCAGAACTATGATAAACCGCAAAAAATTTGAAAACTTTTTAGACCAATCTACGGTAATTTAATAGAAATTTATATCGAGGTCGAATTAACTTGAACAGATACAATTTAAGAAATTTTTATCCAAATAGAGCTGTTTTGCCAAAAGGTTTTACATATGAAATTGCAAATAATAACTATGGTCTTGCGGTAGTAACAGTTGATAATAAAAAGCTACAATTTCCTATCATAGTAACATTTTCGGTTTTAGAGAGGATAGTTTCTAAAAATAAATATGTTATTCATATGAGAAATGTGTCAAGAATTCAGGCAGCCGAAGTTGAAGATGCTATTAAGATGATAAAAAGGTGCAACAAAATTTTATAAATAGTGGAAATTTAGCCATAGCTGTGATATAATAAATGTCGCACTATGGCTTCCTTTATGAAAGGAGCCAATAACATGAGCGAAAAAAGGCGCGACAATAAAGGGCGTATTCTTCGTAACGGCGAATGTCAACGCAAAGGCGGCTTATATCAATATGACTATGTAGGGTTAGACGGAAAGCCAAAATGCGTTTACAGTTGGAAGTTAGAAGCTACAGATCCTTTACCTAAAGGAAAACGCAAATGTTTATCGCTTAGAGAAAAGGAGCGAGAAATACAGAGAAATATAGATGATGGCATCGTTCCATACGGTGGTCACCTTACAGTAACTGAATTGGTAAAAAAATATACACTTCAGAAAACGGGTGTGAAAGAATCTACAAGAACAGGGTACAAAACTGTAATCAATATTCTTGAAAAAGATGATTTTGGTAGCATACGAATTGATAAGGTGAAATTATCCGATGCAAAAGAATGGTTAATTAAATTGCAGAATGAAGACGGCAGAAGTTACAGTTCCATACATACAATCCGAGGTGTATTAAGACCGGCTTTTCAAGTTGCGGTTGATGATGATTTGATAAGAAAAAATCCTTTTGAATTTCAATTGGTATCTGTTATTGTCAATGATAGTGTTACAAGAGAGGCTATAACGCATGACCAAAAAAGAAAATTTTTGGAGTTCGTAAAGAACGATAAGCATTTCAGTAGATATTATGATGGAATCTATATACTGTTTTTTACCGGTGTGCGTATATCTGAATTTTGTGGAATTACATTGAATGATATTGACTTGAAAGCAAAGACTTTAACGATAGATCATCAATTAGTGCGAACAAGTCAAATGAAGTATGTAATTGAAACAACCGAAACTGATTCGGGTAAACGAGTATTACCTTTGCAAGATGAGGTGTGTGAATGCTTTAAACGCATTATTGAAAACCGCAAAAAATTAAAAACAGAGCCGATGGTAGACGGCAAGATTGGTTTTCTGTATTTTGATAAGAATAATAAGCCAATGGTTGCTATGCATTGGGAGAAGTATTTTCAGCATATTGTAGAGAAATACAATAAGATTTACAGAATTCAAATGCCAAAGGTAACTCCCCATATATGCAGACACACATATTGCTCACATAATGCCTCCGCAGGTATGAACCCAAAACATTTACAGTATTTGATGGGACATTCTGATATAGGTGTTACATTAAATACATATACCACAGTTGATTTAGAGTGTGTAAAAAATGATGTAAAAGCCGTTGAAAAAGCCGTCCTGTAAATTCGCAAAAACGAGGTCAATTTACAGAAGAAATTACAGAGATTGACCATAAAGATAAGTGGCAATTTGTGTCAAAACATAGAAAAAGATTTATAAGTTGTGTGCCCACTTAAAAATTCAAAAACATTAAAAAAGCCCATAAATCAAGGCTTTAAGGGAGGTTTTAGCTATATGATTAAAATATTATTCGTCTGCCACGGAAATATATGCAGAAGTCCCATGGCGGAATTTATACTGAAGGATATGGTAAAAAAGGCAGGCATAGAGAAAGATTTTGAAATCCGCTCTGCTGCAACAAGTACAGAGGAAACAGGAAATCCCGTATATCCTCCGGCAAGAAGAATTTTGGCTGAGCACGGCATATCCTGCGAGGGGAAAACAGCAGTACAGATGACGAAAGCTGATTATGCGTACTATGATTATATAATTGCGATGGACAGAAGCAACCTTCGGAACATGAAAAGGTTTGTCGGCGATGATGAGCAGAAAAGGGTTTCGCTTATGATGGATTATACAAACAGACAGGGAGATGTTGCCGACCCATGGTATACGGGTGATTTTGAAACCACATGGAACGATATCTGCGAGGGCTGTGAGGGGCTTTTGGAGACAATAGAAGAGGAAATCAGATAAAAAGGCTGCGGATACAGGAGAGAAATGTCAGCTGTAACATGGTAAAATGCGGACATTATTTTGCTTGACATTTTATAAACAGGTGCATATAATTAGGTTATGGCATTAATGCAAAATTCCGAATACGGATTATATGGAGGTAAAATCGGCGATGAATTACTTACATAAAGACGGCGTTGCGTCGGAGGTAAAAAAATACAAGAGCATAAGCTACATAAAGACGCTGCCTGAGGGGCATGATGAAAACAAAAAGTATCCTGTTTTGCTGTTTCTTCACGGCGCAGGCTCGCGCGCAGAGAGCTCGGAAATGAAGGTTAAGAATAACCCGTTTTTTGAGGCAATGAGCAAACGTGAGAAATTTCCGTTTATTATTATTGCGCCGCAGTGTCATGCGGACACATGGTTTGATATTTTTCAGGAATTAAAGGAGCTTATTCTTTCTGAGGCAAACAGCCCTCAGGCTGATTTGAACCGCGTATATGCAATCGGCGCAAGCATGGGCGGATACGGAGTATGGCAGGCAGCAATGTCGCTGCCGGATACATTTGCGGCGATAGTTCCGATATGCGGCGGCGGTATGTACTGGAACGCCGGAAGGCTGAAAAGCGTTGCTGTATGGGCATTTCACGGCAGGCAGGACGACTGCGTTCTGTGCCGCGAAAGCGAGAAAATGGTTGATGCGGTTAGGAAGTGCGGCGGAGAAGCGAAGCTGACAATTTACGAGGACTGCGAACATGCCAGCTGGAACGGTGCGTATGCCGAGCCGGAACTGCTTGACTGGATGCTGAGCCACACGAAAGAAAAATATGAGCGGGGAGATAAGCTTACGGGCTTTCAGTTCGGATAAAAATAAATATGTATGCTTATGAACGGAATCGGAAAAAGGTTCCGTTCAATTTTTTTGTTATGCGATATCGGCTGTTGTAATATTGATATTATGTGCCCGGTGTGTTATAATTAATATGTATAAAGCTTGTTTTGCGAAAGTTTTGGCATAAAACGGAAACGGTTAGCGCCGAAAGCAAAAATACAGAAGGATTGTGAATGATGAGAATAGCAATTTGCGATGATATGAAAGCTGAAAGAAAGAAAATAGCCGATGCGCTGAATTTGGTTTCCGAAGATTTTTCGATATCTGAGTTTGATGACGGAAATGAGCTTTTGGGAAGTCATGCGGTTTGCCCGTTTGATTTGATTATATCAGACATACTCATGCCGAAAATAAACGGTATAGATATGGCTGTTGAGCTGCGGAAAAAAGACACGGAAACGCCGGTTGTTTTTATATCGGAAAGTGAGGAGTTCGGTGTTGCAAGCTACAGGGTGTTTGCGTTTGATTATATTCTGAAGCCGATTGACATGGGGCAGCTCAGGGCATGCATGGAAAGACTTCTTTTGCGAAAAAGAAAAAAGGATTGTGTTACGGTTACATATCTCGGGACAGAAACAAAGATACTTCTTTCAAACATACACTGTCTTGAGAGCAATCTTCGGAAGGTTATTTTTACGCTCTCGGAAAACAGGGAGATTGAAGTTGTGGGCAAGCTTACTGACTTTGAAAGCTTTTTATGCGGACACGGGTTTTGCCGCTGCCACAAAAGCTATATTGTAAATATAGAGCATATTGACAGTGTTGACAGCGATACGTTTTATCTTACATGCGGAAAGGAAATAAAGATTTCGAGAACGTATATGCAGAGTGCAAAAAAGGCGTATTTTGATTATGTTTTTAACACGGAGGCGGCAAAATGAGTGATTTAAAAAGCGTAATACCTCTGTTTGTTATTCTGTTTATATGTACGCTTGACGGATATTCCATGATGAATTACCGTTTGCCGGCAAAACGTTCGTATATTTGCTTTTTTGCTGTAACGGCTCTTTGTCTGGCTGTTAATTCATTGATTGTGATGTATTACGGGGAGGCTGTTTTAAGAAATGTAATTATATTCACTATAGGACTGCCGTATTTTTTTCTGATTTTGTTTATAACAAAGGACAAAATATCACAAACTGTTTTTAATTTTTGGCTGTGGATTAATGTTTATGCCGTAATTGACGGTATATCGGCATTTATAAATGATTTTGTTTTTCGGGATTACATGTTTTACACGGCGCTGAGATTTGTGCTCCTTTCGGTATATTATGTTTTATATAACGGACTTTTAAAGATTAAGCACCGTGATATCGTGGAAAAGCTTAATGTGAACTGGTGGATTTTTTCGTTTATTCCGCTGTTTTTTACTGTGCTGATTTGCATTGTAAATTATTGTTTCGGGGAAAATTATGACATTGTGCACAAATATCTTATTCTGATAACGATTTATGTGCTGATGCTTCTTGTTTACATTTTGATATTTTACACTTTTAAAACGGTGCGCGACTCTATGGAACGCGAACGGCTTGCACAGAACATGAAAGAGCAGATAGAAATGCAGAAAAAGCAGTATGAGCTTTATTTGCACAGGGCGGAAACGGAAAGAATTTTCAGACACGACGCAAGACACCGCGACACAATCCTTATGAGCTGTCTTGAGGCGGGAAATATTGGGGCGGCAAAGGAACTTCTGAACAAAGAACTGAGCGGAATACGCAATGCCGGACTGCGGCTTTGCGAAAATGCGCTTATAAATTCCGTGCTGACGGAATATCTCGGCAGAGCAAAGAAAAAAGGCGTCGAATTTTTTGTGCAGGCAGAAATCGGCGGCGAGCTTGGCTGCGATGAGGCTGAATTTTGCGTCATGCTCTCAAATCTTCTGGAGAACAGTTTTGATGCGGCAAAAAGCTATATCCAAATAAAGATAAAGCGTTTTAACAGCCAGCTTTCTCTGAATATAAAAAATGACTATGACGGCGAGGTCAAAAAGGACCAAAGCGGGGATTATATTACGACAAAATACGGCGGTACGGGGCTTGGGCTGAAAAGTGTCGGAGCTATACTGAGAAAAAACCGCGGTTTTCTTAAAATTGATGATACGGACGGTGTGTTTGATGTATTTGCCACGCTTAAAGGGTAGAGGGCTGCACATGAAAAGTTTTTGCAAGTTATGACGTTTTTTTGCAAGTTATGATATTTCTATTGAATAAAGAATAAAAAAAGCGTATAATTACATGTTGGAGAGGAATTTTATGCAGTTTACATAAGGAAAAATTTATTATAGGGCAGAGAAAGGAGTTTTGTGCAATGAAAAAGGCTTTTGCAGCTGTGCTTGCGCTGGCAATTATGCTTGCGGCAGTTCCTGTTATGCCGTATGATACCGTTTTTGCGGGCTTTATAATCGAAGAAGATGCGCAGACTGCTATGGAGAAAAACAGGGATTCAATTCTTGCCGGTCTGGAAAAAACAGAAATTACAAATGATTTAACGAAGGACGAATTTGAAAGCATAATTATAAGCTTTTGCAATTATTCGACAGATAAGTCTTACGGCGCGGCTTTTGAGATATATGATTTCAAGCTCACGCCTGCCACACAGACAAAAGCAGGTCTTGTGAAAGCGGTTATAGTTCTTTCACAGGAGGACGGCGAGGTTGATTTTACCGTAAAAAAGGAAATACCGGCTCTTTCGGGCCCAAATACGGGAAATAACAATACGGAAGCCGTTTCTTTGCAGGATATACAGACTGCTGTGTCTGCTGAATTTGCAAAACTGACGGCTACAAATGCCTATACGCACAAAGAGGTTATGGACGCTGCCGATTATGCTTTGGCAGGCACGGGAGCTGAGCTTGTTATAGATGAGTTTCTGCTTACAAAATCTACCTCGGAGGAAAGCGGAAGCCTTGCCATAAAATACACAATTACACTTGATGACGGAAAAAGCGGCTCTTTTGATTATAAATGGCAGATAGAAAAGCTCAAAAGCTCAGAGCCGAAGAAGGAAATTGAGGCGGCGAAAAGCGCAATCAATGCCGCTATATGGGAGTTTGACGTTTCAAACAGCACAACAAAGAACGACATTCTGAATATGGCAAAAAATGCTTTGCCCGTCGGAAGCAATGTAAAAGTAACGCTTGCGGATTCTGACTTTTCAATTGTGAAGGCGACGACTGCCGTTGAGGGGACTGTGTCGGCAAGACTTGTTCTTACGTGTGACGACATTGTTATGAGCTGTGCTGTCGGGAAAACCATACAGAGGGTTGTTACTGCCGATTCAAAAAAGATTGAGGAGGATTGGTCTGCGGCAAGCTCTGCGATTGGTGCGCAGACATATACAAACAAAAGCACGAAAGAAGATATACTTCAGATTGCGCGTACCGCGGCAAAAAACGGCTCGGCGGTTGAGATAGGGGATAACTTTGTAAAGATAAGGGCTACGTTCAAAGATAAGGGAAAGTTTACGGGATATTTGAAGTTTACGCTCAATGATGAAACAAAAGAGCTTTGGGTTAATGAAGAAATTCCGATGCTTGTGAGAAACTATCCCGGGGACAGAATGTCCGTCAGTGCAACAGAATGGGATATACTCCGCATTACTAACATTGAGCGTGTAAAAGCAGGGCAGCTGCCTCTCGCTATGCTTGCTTCGCTCCAGAATGCATGTGATATACGTGAAAATGAGGTTTATGAAAAATTCAGCCATACAAGACCTGACGGCACATCTTGTTTTACCGCGCTTGAGGGGATTAGTTATTCACATTCGGGAGAAAATATAGCAAAGCAGACATCTGCGTCCAACATACGTTTTTTAGAGGTTGACAGCGAACGTATGATGGAAAGCTGGATGAACAGTGACGGACACCGTGCAAACATTCTGAAGTCTTCATATACTCATATGGGTGTAGGCGTACATGATGATTACGGCATGGGTGTGGGTGTTCAGATGTTTGTGGGTATGCTGGGGCTTAGAGGTATTGCCAATGTTACGACAAGCGCCGGAAAAATGAATTTTGAAGATATAGATGAGATGGAAAAGAACTACATGATATGCACATACGAAGACGGTTCTGTTGCATATCTGCCTCTTGACGCTCAGAGCATGGAAAAAACAGAAAACGGATACAGGCTGCATATAGCGGGTTCCGACCCGATTGATATTACGGTTGAAAAAGATATTGAAGATGAGTCGAAGCCGCCTGTTTCAAATATCGGGAACTTCGACGATGTAAAGTCGGACGCATACTATGCGTACGCTGTAAAGTGGGCTGTGGAGAAAAAAATTACCGCAGGCACGTCCGATACGACATTTTCGCCCGACGATACATGCACGCGTGCACAAATTCTGACGTTCTTATGGCGTGCGGTCGGTTCGCCAAAGGCGGATACGCAAAATCCGTTCAGCGACGTAAGCGCTGACGATTACTATTATGACGCTGCAATATGGGCAAGCGAAAAGGGCATGGTTTCGAGTGATAAATTTGAGGGAAATACGCCTTGCACACGTTCGTCAACGGTGACATATATATGGAAAAATGCGGGCTGTCCGCCTGCTTCGGTTCTGGGAACGTTCAGAGATGTTGATACCGGAGCGAATTATGCGGGGGCAGTTGCGTGGGCTGTGGCGAGCGGCGTCACAAGCGGCACATCGTCTGACAAATTTTCGCCCGATATGATATGCAGCCGCGGACAGATTGTGACGTTTTTAAACAGGGCTTTAAAATAAAAATAAAATAAAATTTAAAGAAAAGAGGAAATGAACATGTACAAAAAAATTATAAGCATGATGGTCATACTTTGTATGGCACTGAGCTTTACGGCAGGTACGGTTTTTGCAATCGATGAGAATGCCGAAATTAAGGCGGCTATGAAGGCAATCGATGCAGGAAAAGACACTTTGCAAATTACTTATGATATGTCGCCGGACGCATTTTTGGCGGCTGCATCAAAGCTTCTTCCGGAAGGCAGCGCTGTTACGCTGTCTATCGTTAAGGAGGCGGACTACAGACTGTATAACGCTACAAGCGAAAAGGACGGTTCGCTGTTTGTAAACATATTGTTTACATGCGGAGTATATACGCGTCATGAAATGTTTGATATAAAAATCCCGAAGCTTACGGGAACAGACGCTGAACTTAATGCGGACAATGAAAAGATTAACAAGGATAAGGCTTTGGTATCAAAAGCTCTTACTCAGAGATCATATACAAACGATACAACAAAGGAAGACATTCTTGAAAC